>DATJXG010000341.1:0-19043 GCA_035500455.1 Terriglobales bacterium
TAGGCCGGCTGGCCCAGCGCTTCAATCTGCTTCAGCTTCTCCAGCCGCAGTTGGTAGATTTTGTCGTCGAGTGCCAAGCATCTCCCGCTGCCCGAGCGCGCACGGGCGCGACTATTGCGATCGCGCTGAGTGTGAGAAACATCGATTATAAGGCACGCGCACTGCGCGAGGCCTGCGGAGAAGGTTGTTAATCGGCGTGTTCTGTATCAGAGTTCTTCGCGGCCTCGGCCTTATAAGACGTTTGCCGAGTTCAAAACCTCAAAGCGCAGAGGGGCGCGAAAAAATGGCCGCGAGAACGCGGAGAAACGCTGGGCGGACGTTGAATGATCGCCGAGATCTTGGTTATAGAAGCCACTGCATGAAGCTCGATCCCACGTTGGTGAACTCAAAGGCGTGCAGCCCAAGGTGGTTGGCGAGTTCTTTGCACGCCAGGATTCCCCGCACGCTATTTCCCTTGGCATCTAATTTCGGCGAGTACACTGCGATCCCCAGTTGCCGATTGACCACCGCGATAATTCCGCCGCCTACGCCACTTTTGGCGGGCATTCCCACGCGGTAAGCCCACTCTCCCGCGTGGTCGTAGAGGCCGCAGGTAAACATTACGGTCAGCACATCCTTGATGTACTGAAAGTCGAAGGCCTGCTCCCTGGTCACGGGATTGGTCCCCATGTTGGCCAGAGTCGCCGCCATTGTCGCCAGGTCAAGGCAGTTCACCAGCAGAGAGCATTGCGAAAAATACTGGTGCAGGGTGTGTTCCACCGCACCGTCGATGATGCCCCAGTTCAGCATCAGGTAGGCGATGGCACGATTGCGGTGGCCGGTGGCGGACTCCGAGGCATACACCGACTCATCAATCTGCAGCCGCCGCCCTGCCGCCCGCTCCATCTTGCGGATGAAGGCGCAAACTCCGGACTCGGGCGAGCCCTGCTTGATCAGCGAGGCCACCGAGATCGCCCCGGCGTTGACCATGGGATTGTACGGACGCAGCGTCTTCGGCTCGAGTTCGATGGAGTTGAAGGCGTCGCCGCTCGGCTCCACGCCCACGCGCTCCAGGGTTTTATCCCGGCCTAACTCCTCCAGCGCGAGCAGGAAGGCAAAAGGCTTGCTGATGGATTGAATGGTGAATTCCTGGCGCCAGTCGCCGGCGGAAAAGACCTTGCCGTCAACTGTGACCAGGGAAATCCCAAAATGGCGAGGGTCAGCCTTTCCCAGTTCTGGGATGTAGGTAGCTACTTCCCCGTCATCCACCGCGATGTACTTTTCGTAAACTTCTTCAACCAGATCCTGCAGACTTAACGTGTCGGGCATCGATGTGCGTATGCCGACCAGCGCCCCAAGACTGCACCCCCAACCCCTTTTTCCTTTCCGGATTTCGAAAGCCGCAACATTATAAACGCTACCGGGATAAAAGTTCCTCGGGAATCCGATTGAAGGTTTCTATGCGTCCTTCGCCATCTTCGCGGTCATGACTCACCGCAAAGGGCGCGAAGAAAACAATCTCGATTTCCTGATTGCTACCATGGTACATTGGTACCAATGAACAACCTCTTACTGATCGAACGGGTGCAGACCGGGGTGCGCATCGAGAAGCGCCTGCTGAAGGTGCTGAAGGCCTTCGCCGAATATCGCGACCTTACGCTCGGCGATTTGCTTGAAGGCATTGTGCTGCACGCCTTCGACGGCAAGTGCCCGTTCCAGCCGGAGTCTCTGGCGCGAATCAGGGAACTGAAGAAGTTTTACGGCCTTGATCTGGATTCCAGCGCCAGCCATCGCCTGCGGGAAGGCAAGGAGGCCGCGCAACCAGCGGTCAAGCGCCGCTCGGCAAGCGGTCCCTCACGCCGCCGTTGAAGACCGGGCACAGGCGACGGGCCGCCAAATTGCCGGAAGCTTCTTAACGCCGAAGCTCCTAACAGGATGAACGGAATGGCCACGCGACCTAAATCGGTTTTGCTTCTGCAATGGACATTGGGATTGGTGGTCCTGGTGGAAGCCTGCTTCCTGGCTTTCTCACCTCCCGAGATCAAGGCGTTTCACAAGGCGGGCATGCCGACCCTCGTGCGGCTGGCGTTGGCCTGGGGAGAAATCGCAGGCGCCCTATTGTTCCTGGTCGCGCGCACCACGGCCGTCGGTGGCTGGATCCTGATTGCAGTTCTCCTAACGGCAGCGGCTGTCCACATTCTGCACGGCATGCTGCATGTTGGGATGCTGCTGATCTATGCCGCCGCCGCTTGGGCCGTCATCGCTCACCGTAGCGCGCGGGCCTGAAAAGGGGAAAGACGGCAAACATGACTGACGAAGAACTGATGCGGGGGCTTGAGGAAACTTCGCTAGCCGCAGATGCCTTCCACCATACCGAGCATGTGCGGGCGGCATTTCTATATTTGCGGCGTTATCCCCTGCTGCAGGCGCTCGAAAAATTGTCAGCCGGCCTGCGCAACCTGGCCGCAGCCCACGGCAAAGCGCACCGCTATCACCAGACCATCACCTGGGCCTATCTCTTCCTGATCCATGAGCGCATCGCGCGATCCGCCGCGGATCTGGAATGGAAAGACTTTGCCGCCCAGAATGAAGACCTGCTGAACTGGAGCGACAACATCTTGCGCCGCTACTACCGGGAAGAAACACTCAAGTCCGATCTGGCGAGGCAGGTGTTTCTGCTTCCCGATCACCGCCCCTGAGCGATTTCAGCCGCGCGGCGGAAGCATCGTCTCATCCGGACGAGGCGGGAATCCGTAGTCCCTGCTCCGTGATAGAAAGTGCTCACACCGGAGTAAGCACCAGGATTCCCCGCCTCGGGCAGCATGAGGGCGCTCTGGCCCGCGCGTCACGACGGCCTTAGAACGTGTAAATCAAGTCGAACTCCTGCCGCTTCAGCAGCGGTTCGATTTGCCCAGGCGCTACTCCCGTTCCCAACGCCGCATGCTCCAGGCTGCTATTGAGCGTGCGCCCCAGGAATAATGTGTACTGTGCCACCGTGTTGTTCCGTAGCTTCCACAAAGCGTACACCCGGTTCTGCAGGATGTTGGTGGGTGCGCGCTGGTCACTCTCGGCGAATGAGGCAAGAATCGCGTCCTGCTCGACCCGCCAATAAGAGTAGCCAAACTGAAAATCGTTCTTGTTCTTGGCTTGGCCGAGGCTTATATCCGCCAGATAGGCCTTCCCCTGTGAGCCCAAACTGCCAATCGTGCTCCCTCCGCTATCGAGCGGGTGGGTGGCAGCCTTGAGGTTGTCCTCGAACTCCAGCAGCAGGTTCAGCGGGAAGCGGGCCGCGCCGGTGGCAATTTGGTTGTTCAGAATGAAATCTGCATACTCGAAGCCGGAGAGGAAATGCGCCTTGCCGGATGAATCGGTGAATGTAGCATTAGTCATTCCATTGGCGGCAAAGGCGCAGGGCGGCACGCTGGAGAGCCCGGTTCCGGCGGCGCAGCCGGGACCTTCCCCGGAAATCGGAATGGCAGGGCTGCCGCTGGTGGTGGCCTGGGTGGCGAAAGCTGACTCGGCCAGCAGAGCGTCGGGAAAACGGAAGCTCAAAAGGGTAAATGAAGGCGTCGTAGTCACCGGGCCGAACTTCAACTGGCTGGAGACCTGGCCTCCGACTGCAAAAGAATCGTCGCCCCGCGTTTCGTTGTATAGAAGTTCGATGCCTTGGACCGTCAGATTCTTCACGACCGGTGTCGCAAAGTTGAAAGACAGCTTTTCGTTGAAGCCCTCCGGATTGATGTCCGGGTCGAAGGTCAGCGAGGTCCGGATCCAGGGAAAAGCAAACTTGCCGCCGGTCAGCGAAAGCCAATTTGCTGCCACCGGGTTGTAAGTAATGTAGCCGCGGTCCAGGCCAATGGTCTTGCGATCGAAACCATTCGTAAGGGTTTCGTTGGTGGTGGTGGGATCGCCCAGAGTTCCCGTAGCGATTGCGATACCTCCGATAAAATCTTCATTCAACTTCCCATCCAGGCCCAGGCGCACGCGCAGGCGGGCGCGGTTACGGCTCACCGAGCCGTCCTGATAAAAGCCCTCGCCGCGTACACGCATATCGCCGCTGAACCGGAACCGGCCCAGAATGTCTCCCAGAGCGCTCAGCCTCCGGTCCTCGGTTCCCTGCTGGCTGTCGACCAGCGCCACCGCGCTGCTCGCGGCTCCAGCGCCGGCGGAAGCCTGGTCGGCGGTGTGTTGGGCCGCGGCTGCCGCCTGCTGGGCTTGGGTAGCGGCAGTCTTCGCTTGATCCGCGCTGCTCTGCCCGCTCTGCGCGGCTGCGTTGGCGCGTTGTGTAGCATCCAGCAATTGCTGCAGTTGTGACTTCAACTGGTCCACCTGCTCGCGCTGGGCCTGGAGCTGCTGTTGCTGCGCCAGCACCAGATCGTGCAGCTCTTTGATGGCTTGCTGGGTAGGGTTCGGGGCTGCTTTTCTGCGCGCGCGCGCCGCCCGCGGCGCCGCGGACTGCGCGGAAAGCGCCAGTGTCAGGGCCATCACCGAGAACGACATCGTGAACCATCGCAGAAGAAACCGTCTTGGATTCCGTTGCATCGAAGGAAGCTCCTTGTAGAGTTTGGTAGTGCTGCTTATTGATCTATCTAGATAGACTAACTAGACTATTCAGTTAGGACATCCATCGAACCTGACCTCGGATTGGATTGCCGCTAAGGCCGGTGCAGCGTTGGGCGAACAGCCGCGATGCTCAGCCGGCCGGAGAGGCCAGACCCAGTGCAACATCGCGCATGAACAAGGACGTGTTTCAATTCGGGCAAGGCGTTATATCCTCACTCGCAGAACCGTTATCCTCTTCCCTGGTCTCAACGGCGCCACGCAGCTGAATTCACCCCTTGCCTGCCGGACCACCCTGAGCCGCCATGGGCAGAACCCGCGCCCGCTCCTGCCTCTTTCCGCGCAAGCGGCGCGAGGACTTGCCTCTCTTGCCGGTGATCGCGATATCGGCCAGCGAGGTATTCTCCAGGATGTTGGCCGCGGCATCGCGCACGTCGAGAAAGATGCGATACAAAGCGCGGTGCTCGCTGTCGCGCTCGATAAGTTCGCGCAACTGCTCGGCGTCGGCGAAGGGGGCCAGCGGGCCGTCGATGAGGCGGATGATCTCGCTCAGGCGTATATCCCGCGGCGAACGGCGCAGCTGGTAGCCCCCCTTGGCGCCGCGCACGCTTTCCACCATGCGGGCATTCTTCAGTTCGATCAGGATCAGTTCCAGAAACTTCTCGGGGAGGGCTTCCTCGTAGGCGATATCGCGAATGCGGATGGCGCCCTGATTGTAGCGGCGGGCCAGCATCATCATCGCCTGCAGGGCGTAGAGGCCTTTCTGGGAAATCTTCATGCTTGCAATAATTACATAAACCCGATTGTTTTACTAGGCATTGATGGGCGGCTGCGCCCGGGATTGCGAACAATCGTCCTGAGCAGGGACGAAGCGACCGGCCCCGGCTCAGCTTTGCTGAACTGCCGCAGCCTGTACGCGAGCAGCCTGCACGGTGATGTTGTCCGCGCCACCCCGGTCTTTCGCCTGCTGCACCAGGGCAGCGCAAGCGCCTGCCAGCGAAGGCGCGCTCAGAGCTTTCAGGATTTCGTCATCCGTCACCAGGCCCCACAGGCCATCGGTGCACAGCAGGAGAACGTCGCCGGTTTCGACCGAGATCTCCCGCTCCGGAGATTCGGGAACCGGAAGCGCGCCCGAACCCAGGGCCGCGGTCAGAATGTTGCGCTGGGGATGAGTCGCGGCCTCCTCCGGGCTGATAATTCCCTGCTCCACCAGCCGGCCAACATAGGAGTGGTCACGGGAAAGCCGGTAAATGTGCGACTGGCGCACCAGATAGAGGCGGCTGTCGCCCACATGGGCGTAGTAAAAGTGATTGCCGAACAGCGCTACCGCGCTGCACGTGGTGCCCATGCCTTGCAGCAAGGGATGCCCGGCGGCGAACTGCTGGATATGCTCATGGGCGGCGCGAAAGCCTTCCAGCAGCCAGGAGCGCGGGTCGCCCTCCTGCGCGCTGGCGTAGGTCTGCTGCACAGTTTCGACCGCGATGTGGCTGGCTTCCTGCCCGCCTTCGTGGCCACCCATGCCATCGGCCACGATCAACAGCCGGCCCTTGCCCGGGAACTCTTCATCGCGGGCAGGCTCCCAGTAGGAATAGCTGTCTTCGTTATTTTCCCGCACACAACCGACGTCGGTTAGGCCTGCCAGTTCTATCCCCGGCCGAATCTGCATGGCACCTCGCGCGCCTGCTTTAGGAATCACACACCTCTATCCTGGCGTTGATCATCTGCCAGCACGCCGGTAACCGTGGGGACCGGCGTAAGACTCCGGGGGAACGGAAGCTTGCGGCCAGTCAGCCCTCTCCGCGAAAGCAACTTCCTCGCGTGGCCGGGAGAACCGCCTGCATAACCAGGTTCAGGGATTATATAACCCGGAGCGGGAATTGGCGCGCCCGCCGGATCACGGTGTTCGGGAAATGGAACGGGCGCGACTGCCGATCCTCAGCCAAGGCCGCTTACTCTGGGCCAACGGACGATGACATTTGTCACTCGCAGACTGTGATGTTCTCCACTACTACGCCATTTCCGTCTGGTCCATGATGGCTTCACTCGCGGCGCGCCGCGGGGCGAGGTCAAGACGTATGATCGCAACTCTGCCGGAAATCGAGTCCCCCAATCGTCGCCAACAATCTGCCGTAGTGGCCGGGCTGACCGCAGTAAGCAAGAGCTACGGCCCGGTGAAGGCGCTTCGCAATGTGGATTTTTCGGTGCGCGCCGGAGAACTCGTCGCCTTGCTCGGTCCCAACGGCGCAGGCAAGACCACTGCAGTGAAACTCCTGCTCGGGCTAGCCCAGCCGGGGGCGGGAACGGTGCGGGTGTTTGGCGGAAACCCTGTCCATCCGGCGGTGCGCATGCGGATCGGCGCCATGCTGCAAGTGGGCAAGGTTCCAGAGACCTTGCGGGTGCGCGAACATATCCGGCTGTTCTCTTCCTATTACCCCAGGCCGCTCCCGCTGGAGCGAAGCCTGGCCGTCGCGGGGCTTGAGTCGATCAAGAACCGTAAATTCGGAGAACTTTCCGGCGGACAGCGGCAGCGCGTGTTGTTTGCCCTGGCGGTGTGTGGCGATGCCGATATCCTGCTCCTCGATGAGCCTACCGTAGGCATGGATGTGGAAGCGCGCCGCATGCTGTGGGAGCAGATCCGAGGCTTGGTGGCGCAAGGTAAAACCGTCCTGCTCACAACTCACTACCTTGAGGAAGCCGACGCCTTGGCGGACCGCGTAGTGGTCATCAATAAGGGGTCGATCATCGCCGCGGGAACGCCGGCCGAGATTAAATCCCAAACTGCCGGGCGGACGATCCGTTGCGTCACTCGCCTGGCGGTAGAAGAGGTGCGCATGCTGCCCGGGGTGCGGGAGGTGTGCCGGGACCGCGAAGCCCTCGAAATTCAGGCGGTCGAAGCCGAGCCGGTGGTCCGGGAATTGCTGTTGCGCGATCGCGGTCTCAGCAGCCTGGAAGTAAGCAGCGCCGGGCTGGAAGACGCATTTCTGGCGCTCACGCAGGAAACCGGAAACGCCTAACCGCGCCAGCAAAGGCGCTACTTTCACTTTGTGAGGGGAAAAATGTCCACCGCGATCACTTTGCCGAACCCCACGCGCACTGCCGCGCAGAGCGCCGCCATCTTCGCCCTGGAAATCAAGTACGAGTTCCTGAAATATCTGCGTCTGCCCATTTACGCCGTCTCCACCATGGTGTTCCCGATCATGTTCTACGTGCTGTTTGGGCTGCTGATGAACCGGGGCGGGAACGCAGGCGGAGTGACGGTGCAGAGCTATCTCATCGCTACCTACGGGACCTTCGGCGTCATGGGGGCTTCCCTCTTCGCCAACGGCGCCGGCGTGGCAGTGGAACGCGGCCTGGGATGGCTGCAGGTGAAACGCGCCAGCCCCATGCCACCCTTCGCCTATTTCGTGGCCAAGTTCGCGGTGGGCATGGCATTCAGCCTCATCGTGGTGCTGGCGCTGCTGACGCTGGGGACTCTCTTCGGCGGCGTTCGCTTTTCGGCGCTGGATGCGGCGCGTCTCACAGGCACGCTGGTGATCGGCTCACTTCCCTTCTGCGCCATGGGGTTGGCCATCGGCTCCTTCGCGGGACCCAATTCGGCGCCGGCGATCGTCAATGTCTTCTATCTTCCACTGTCGTTCGCCTCAGGATTGTGGGTGCCGATCAATTTTCTGCCCCAGTTCCTGCAGCACACCGCGAAGTTCCTGCCGCCGTATCATCTGGCGCAATTGGCCTTGGGCATAGTTGCCGGAACGCCATTGGCGCCACGGCTTTACGACTGGGAATTTCTGGCGGGATTCACACTGGTCGCGCTGGGCATCGCGCGCATCGGCTTCCAGAGAGACGAAGGAAAGACGTATGGCTAGCTTTCACCGCGGCAAAACTCGGCTGCCGGCCGACAGGTTTTCCGGAAGAGCCCCGGCCCGAGCATGCAATCCGGAGATTACAAGTAGATGACCTGCACCGCTCGGGGCAGCTTAAAATAGGGATCGGAAGCGGGCTTAGTTATGGATGGCAGTTTCTCGGAAAAAATCTTGTGCACGAAGAGGTCGTACGCGGAGAGCAAGCGGCATCGCTGGATCGCCCTGATCTGGCTGCCTTACTCCGGGTTCTTCTTCCTGCAGCCCTGGCTTGATCACGCCAACGCCAAATGGTGGCTGATCAACAGCATCGGCGGAGCCGTAGGGGTAGCGCTGTTCTTCGGCATCTTCTGGAACAAGCCGCCGCGCTCCTGGTATTTTCTTTTCGGCCTGTTGTTGCTGGGCATGGGCTACGCCCCGTTCAACGGTGGTTCCGCGACTTTCTTTATTTACTGTGCCGCCTTCAGTCCCTTCCTCGCCAATACCGAATTCGGCGCCGCAAAAATGCTGGCCCTGGTGGTCGGCGCGGCTGCGCTCGAGACCTGGCTTTTCCATCTTGGCGGCTGGTTCCTGCTCTATTCCGGTGGCTTCAGCGCTCTCATCGGCACCGGCAACATTTTCTTCGCCCAGCGTAACCGGCAAAACGAAAAGCTGCGCATGGCCAAGGAAGAGATCGAGCATCTGGCGAAAGTGGCGGAGCGCGAGCGAATTGCGCGCGACCTGCACGACGTTCTCGGGCACACATTGTCGGTGGTCATTTTGAAATCCGAACTGGCAGGCAAGTTAGTGGCCCGCGATCCGAAGAAGGCCGAAGAAGAAATTGCGGATGTCGAGCGCATTGCCCGCGAGGCGCTGGCGGATGTGCGCAATACCATTCGCGGCTACCGCGCGCAGAGCCTCGAAGCCGAATTCAGCCACGCCAAATCGACTCTGGAAACCGCGGGTGTGAAAGTGAATGCCGAAACGGCAAGCTTGGGGCTGAGCCCCGCCCAAGAGAGCGTGGTGGCGCTCGTCGTGCGCGAGGCGGTAACCAATGTCGTTCGCCATGCTGGAGCCCGGAATTGCAGCTTGCGCCTCACGCCGGTCAACGGTAGCTGCTGCCTGGAAATCCACGATGACGGCCGTGGCGGCTCCCAGGCGGAAGGCAACGGCCTGCGCGGTATGCGCGAGCGCATCGAGGCGCTGGGCGGAACCGTGGAACGTGACACCCGCGCCGGCACCAAGCTCACCATTCACTTTCCTATCCACAATTCGGCTGGCATGGAGGCGGCGACTGCACCCGAGAAGGTAGGTGGCTGGCTGTGAATCCTCCAGTAAAAGAAGCCAAGAAAACCATCCGCGTGGTCATCGCGGAAGATCAGGGCATGGTCCTGGGCGCGCTGGCAGCTCTGCTCGAAATCGAAGGCGATATCGGCGTCGTGGGCCGGGCGCGAAACGGAAAGGAGGCTCTGGCCACGGTCCTGGCGCAGAAGCCCGAGGTATTCATCACCGACATCGAAATGCCGGGCATGACCGGCCTGGAAGTCGCGCAAGAGCTGCAGCGGCGGCGCACCGGCACGCGGGTCATCATCGTGACTACTTTTGCGCGTGCCGGCTACCTGCGGCGCGCGCTGGAGGCTGGAGCTTCCGGCTATCTGCTGAAAGACGCGCGGGCCGAGGAACTCGCCGACGCGGTGCGCCGAGTGCATCAGGGCTTGCGGGTCATCGATCCCGAACTGGCGGCCGAGGCCTGGGCCGAGCCCGATCCGCTCACCGACCGTGAACGCCAGGTATTGCGCCTCGCGGGAGAGGGCCGCGCCAGCGGCGATATCGCCACCGATCTCGGGCTCTCCGAGGGTACAGTGCGAAATTATTTATCGGAGGCCATCAGCAAGCTGGGGGCGGCCAATCGAGTGGAAGCGGCGCGAATCGCCCGCGCCAAAGGGTGGCTGTAGCGCGCAAGCACCGACTGCCTAATAAGCCCAGCGCAATAGCGTTGCTCCCACCGTGAAACCCGCGCCCACGGAAGCCACCAGAGCCAGACTTCCCTTCTTCATCTTGCCTTCCTGCAACGCGGTTTCCATGGCGAGCGGGATGGTGCCCGCAGTAGTGTTGCCGAAGCGGTCGATGTTAATGATCACGCTCTCCGGGCGCAGGCCGAGCCGTTCCGCGGTGGCGCTGATGATGCGCCGGTTGGCCTGGTGGGGAATGAAAACGTCGATGTCGCTGCCCTTGAGGCCGTTACGTTCCAGCAGCTTCTCGCAGAGTTCGGTCTGCTTGCGGACCGCAAACTTGAAGACTGCCTGCCCGTCCTGATGAACAAAGTGCATCTTCGACTTCACGGTTTCGCAAGTCGAGGGATGCAGGCTACCGCCGCCCGGCATGTACAGTGCGCAACCGCCGGAGCCGTCCACTTCGTGAATGAAATCGAGAATCCCCAGCGTATCGTCAGTGGCCGGCTCAAGTAACACTGCGCCCGCGCCATCGCCAAAGAGCACACACGTGCCGCGGTCGGTGTAGTCGATGATGGAAGACATCACGTCCGCGCCGATCACCAGCACCTTGCTGTGCGTGCCGGATGCCACGAACTGGGCTCCCGTCTGCACGGCGTACACAAAGGCTGAGCATGCAGCCGAGAGATCGAATCCCCATACGCCTTTCGCCCCCAGCTTGTGCTGCACCAGGCAGGCGGTCGAGGGGAAAAACATGTCGGGTGTGACTGTGCCTACGATGATGACGTCTATATCCGTCGGCTCCAGGCCGCGCTGGGAGAGCGCTTTTTTCGCCGCTTCTGCCGCCAGATCACTAGTCGCCACGCCCTTATCCACAATGTGGCGCTCGCGGATTCCTACCCGCTGCAGGATCCACTCGTTGCTCGTTTCCACCATCTTTTCGAGGTCGGCATTGGTGAGAAGACGGGGCGGGACGTAAGTACCGAGGGCGCTGATCTTGACTCGTGCTCGCGGGCTCACTGGAGTAGCTTCTCCGAGGCTGAAGTGCGAACGGCTATTCTGCACCACGGCAGGGGCAATGTCCATCTGCGTTCATGAATGTGGTGCTCTAGTTTGTAACTGAACTCGGACTGCCCGTTGTGTGGGCTTCTCCATCCGCCAAGGCAACGAAGATTCTTCCCCGGCGGCGGCCAATCACTGAAACGGCGGGGGTGCGCAAACAATTTCCGCAGCGTCTGCAAAGCGTGGCCAAAGATTGCCAACAAAAGCCAGGCACCGGCGGCCCACTGCACACGCCAGAGCTCGTTACCGTTGCTTCCTTCCGGACCTGGCGGGGTTGGCGAGAGTGCGTCGCGCGGGACCGATGCCTGACCTTGTTGATTCTAACAGTTTCATAGGTAGCGCCGGCGTCCCGCCGGCAACCCAAACCCCTATCCGAACGGCATCGTTCGTGGTTCACACCTCAATTGGCGGCCAACCTCATCTTGTCGAACTCAGTCTCTGAAAGTACTCTCTAAGTAATCTTTCCTTCCTCCGCAAAATGGCGAACAATAACCGGATGTCGGGCGCGGCAGCGGAATCGGTGAGACGGGAGATCCCACCCCTCCAGTTTTACCTTGAAGTTGCCGTTTATCTGCTTGCCCTAACTGGCTTTGCAACCTTGGCATCGACCGGCGGCCTCGACCTCGTCGCCGTCCTCTTCGTCGGCAGCGCCCTGCTGATTCGCGGCTATATGTTGGCCACCGGGCAGAGCATGGTCGTCACCGAGCCCTGGACCACCCTGCTCACCGTCGGCTACGTGGTTTATTACATCGCCGACTATCTGCTGATCTCCCGCTCTTTCATCAGCGCCACCGTGCACCTGGTGCTGTTCGTCATGGTGGTGCGCCTGTTCTCCGAGCAACGCGACCGCGACCACTACTTCCTGGCGGTGATTTCGTTTCTGATGGTTCTGGCGGCAGCGGTCCTCACCGTGGACAGCGTGTTCCTCACCACGTTCGCCCTCTACATGCTCACCGCGGTGGCCACCGTAATACTGATGGAAATGAAGAGGGCCTCGGACGCCGCGGGCGTTCAGCCCAAGCATACCGGCCGGCCTCTCGCTCTGTCGTTGATCCGCATATCCCCAGTCATTGTCCTGCTCATTCTTGTCGGCGCCGCGGGAATTTTCTTTCTTCTGCCGCGGGTCTCGGGGGGATACCTGCGATCCTTCGCCCCGCGCAACCAATACGTCGCCGGCTTCAGCGACCAGGTTCAACTGGGCGGCATTGGGGAGATTCAGCAGTCGAGCGCCGTGGTGATGCACATCGCCATTGACGGCGACCAGCGAGGGAACTTCGATCTGAAATGGCGCGGCGTGTACCTCAGCACTTTTGACGGCCGCAACTGGAGCAGCCCCCGCGCGCAATATGTCACCGAACGTTTAGCCGGCGGAGGCTTTGCGGTTTACCCGCCTGATGTCCGCCGCAGTCTCCTGCCCGCGGCGATGGGCAACGCGATTCACTACCACGTCCTGATGGAGCCCATCGGAACCAACGTCTTCTTCCTGGCGGAAAGGCCCCTGGAACTCCACGGTGATTATCGCGTCCTGGGCATGGATAGCGGAGGGGCGGTCTTCAACCTGGATCCGGAGCGTCCCGTAGGCCGCTACGACGCCTGGTCAAACATCAAGGTCCCTGGACCCGCGGAACTCCGCCGCGCTTCCGGACCTTATCCCGCAGCGATCGAAGCGCTCTACCTCCCCGTGCCCCAGCTGGATCCCCGCATTCGCTCCCTCGCGCAACAGATCGCCTCCGGCAGCGACAACAACTTCGACCGGGCGGTGGCGATTGAACGCTATCTCCGCGCCAACTTCGCTTATACCCTGCAGTTGCCGCGCACCACGCCGGCCGATCCGTTGGCTGACTTTCTGTTCGAGCGGCGGCGGGGGCACTGCGAATATTTCGCTTCCGCCATGGCCATCATGCTGCGCGACCTGGGCATCCCTTCGCGGCTGGTCAATGGCTTTCGCACCGGCGAGTTCAACGATCTGACGTCGCAATACGTGATTCGCGCCAGCAATGCCCACTCCTGGGTTGAGGTTTACTTTCCCGGATATGGGTGGATGAGCTTCGATCCAACTCCGGGCGGACCAGCCACCAACCCCACGGGCTGGGGCCGGATTGCACTCTATGTGGACGCCATGCGCTCATTCTGGCGCGACTGGGTGGTCAACTATGACGCCGGCCATCAGCAAGCTCTGGGCGAACAAGCAGCGCGCAATACTCGGGAGCATTTCTTTGCCCTGAAGCGCTGGTACCGCAGGCATTACGCTGGACTCTTGCAAGGCGCGAGAAACGTTCAGGCGGCGGTTTCCAGGTCTCCTCGCCGTTCGACGATACTGGCGATACTGGCCGTGGGCCTCATACTGCTTGCGATCAACACCCGGCGGCTATGGTCCTGGCTGGCGAAACGGCGGTTGGCGGCACACCCTGAGCACTCGCCCACCTTGGCGGCAACCGTCTGGTATGAGCGCATGACGCGCACCCTGGCGCGGCGCGGCTGGAGGAAGTCTCCCCGGCAGACTCCCGAGGAGTTCCTGAATTCCATTGAAGACGGCACTCTCCGGGCCACGGTGGCGCGGTTTACGTGGCACTACGAAGGTGCCCGGTTTGGCAAACAGGCGGAAGACGCGAAGCTGCTGGCCGAACTCTACGAAGAAGTCTCAGCCGCCGCCCGCAACGATTGACGCCGCAGCCGGAATGTCGTCGGAGTTAGAAGCTCCAGACAAATCCCGCGCCGGCAAAGTAGTTGTGCATGTTTTTCTGCGGATTCAAAACCAAATTCGGCTCGTCAGTGTAAAAATCACGCACTTCCCCGCGGATTTTCAGGTTCCCGAAGAACCGCACGTCCAGGCCCAGACCGAGCTGGACTGCCTTGCTGGTCACGCTCAGGTCTCCAGGGGTGGTTCCCCCGTTCTCCAGCTGGGAACTGGAACTAAAGTGGGCAAAACCGATCCCGCCGCTGACCCAAGGTGAGAATGCGGTAGAGGACAGGAAGTTGACCCGCAGCGAAGGCGCCAGGAAAATGGCGCTGTAGCTTTTGGGTTCGGTCATGCCGGAATAGTGGAGATCGAGGCCTGGATCATGGACAAAGGGCACTTCGACAGTGAGCGAAGCTATCCCCAGGTCGGAAATCCGCCGCCCGTAACTCAGTGAGTAACTGAGGGCGTCGCCGAAGTGGATGTTGCTGTCCGCGAGGTTGGTCCCGCTGACCCCCTGGTCGCTGATGAAAACCCGGCCCACGCTGGCCGAAACGTCGTTCTTCTGGGCTGCAGCGCCCACAGCCAGCAGCACAAGAGAAAACACCACTGTCACCACAAACCAATTCCGCGCCATCTTTCCTCCTGCAGGTAACGAACGGTGGATGACATTAGAGTAGCACGGCAATTGCAAAATTGGGTGCTTGCGAAATAGGAACCCCCTTGTGACCTCAGTCACTTGCGGGAGACAACCCGGAGGCTCGCGATGGCGGTGTTAGAATCAAAGTTCGCATGCCTCCCACCTCCCCACTTGCTCCCGTCCCGCCGCCTGTCGTCGATCCGGCAAATGCCGCCCCGGAAGCCCATTCTGGCGGACGCCGCGTCGGCTTCGTGAGCCTGGGCTGTCCCAAGAACCTGGTGGACAGCGAAGTCATGATGGGCCTGCTGGCCCAGGCGGGCGCCGAACTCACCCCGCACGCCGAAGAAGCAGATGTCTTAGTAGTAAATACCTGTTCGTTCATTGAAAGCGCCCAGCAGGAGTCAGTGAAGGCAATTCTGGAGATGGCCCGCCACAAAACCGAGGGCCGCGCCCGCAAACTCGTGGTCGCCGGCTGCCTGGTGGAGCGCTTTCGTGACGAGATACGCAAAAACATCCCTGAGGTTGACGCCGTCATAGGCACCGGGGAACTGGAGAACATCCTCAGCGCCGCAGGAATCGCTTCCAGCCCGGCGGATTCGCCTTTTCGAATCCTCAATTCCCGCCCCGAAGCCGAGGCCCGGGCCGCGCAAGGACGGTTTTCCCGCGAATCCTGGGATGGAGCCATCGCCGATCTGCCGAACTACCTCTACGACGAAGCCACGCCCCGCATTCTTGCCACACCGGGTTACACGGCCTACATCAAGATTGCTGAGGGCTGCGACCATCCCTGCACGTTCTGCATTATTCCGCAGCTGCGGGGGAAGTTCCGTTCGCGCCGCTTTGAGTCGGTGATCGCCGAGGCCGAGCGCCTGGCGCGGTCGGGAGTGCGGGAAATTACGTTGATCGGCCAGGACACCACCTGCTACGGCGAGGATTTTGGACTGCAGAACGGCCTGGCCCTCCTTCTGGAGAAACTGGCCGCCATCGGAGGTCTGCGTTGGATCCGTTTTCTTTACGCATATCCCAACAAGATTACCGGCCAACTTCTGGAGACCATTACCGCTCATGACAATATCTGTTCTTACATCGATGTGCCCTTGCAGCACGCCTCTGCGGGCGTGCTCAAGCGGATGAAGCGGGGCGGCGGTGCGGAAATTTTTCTACGCGCCATCGAAAAAATGCGGAAGGCAATTCCCGGCCTGACGCTGCGAACGTCGTTCATCGCCGGCTTCCCCGGCGAGACCGAAAAAGAGTTCGAGGAACTCTGCGAGTTCGTGCGCGAAGCACAATTCGACTGGATGGGAACTTTCAGCTACTCCGATCAGGAAGGTGCGGGAGCTTTTTCCCTGGAGAAGAAGCTTTCCGCCCGCGAGATCGAACGCCGCCGCAAGCACCTGATGCAGATTCAGCGCGGAATCAGCCGCAAGAAAAAAAAGGCACTCATCGGGCAGGAGTGCGATCTGCTGCTGGAAGGAGAATCCAGCGAGACCGAATTGCTGCTGGAAGGCCGTACGCCGATGCACGCGCCTGAAATTGACGGGACCGTGTTGGTGAATGACGTTCCCGAAGGGTTGGAACCGCAGGCCGGACAGTTCTACCGCTGCCGCATCACTGAAGCCCACGACTACGATCTGGTGGCGCAGATCATAGACTGATTTAGCAGCCAGTATCCGGCGAGATACGTAGCTAGCTACTTCTCCACGGATTTGCCACAAACGGTCTGCGAGAGACACGGAAATGCCGCGCAAGCCTGCACTGAAGCTGAAATGTCCCACCTGCAAAAAGCCGGTGACTGCCCAGGACCCCGAATTCCCCTTCTGCAGTGAGCGCTGCCGCCTGCTCGATCTCGGCAAGTGGGCCAGCGGCGCCTATGTGATCTCCACGCCCGTGCAGGATATCAGCGACGAGATCGGCAATGACAAACCGCGGGATGAAGACTGAATCGCGGCATCGGTTATTGCGATTAGAGAACCGCCTGCCGCTTTGACGGCCCGGCCAGCGTTCGCCGGTAGAGGATGGCGTCTTCCGCGGGCTCACGGTAGTAATCCCAGCGCCGGCCGGCCTCGACGAATTGCAATCCCTCATAGAATGTCCGCGCCTCCCGGTTGGATTCGCGCACCTCCAGAAAGATCTCCTCCGCTCCTTCGGACCGCGCCAACTGCACGACTTCGTTCAGCAGTCGCGTGCCCAACCCGCGCCGCCTGGCGGAAGCAGTCACTACGATGTTCTCGATTTCCGATTCTTTCCCCGAAGATCGCGCCACCACGAAGCCGAGAATGCCGGGTTCATCGTCAGAAGCGATCACCAGCCATCGCCGCTCCGGAACGCGCATCGCGCTCTGATATTGCTGGCGAGACCATTGGGCCGCGCCAGGAGCGTCGTGCTCGAGGGCCAACATGGCGTCGATATCAGCTTCCGTGGCAGGACGGATATGCACGCAGGCACCGTGGTGAGACTGGAGGAAGTCTGGACTAATGATAACCGGCGCGAGATTGCCGGAAGGAGGAGGAAGAACTATCGATTCTGAACGGCCGTAGAGGCGGCTCTGAGTTTTCTTTGCGGTCCTTAGCTGTTCGCGGCCCTTGCGGTTAGAATCTCCCGGCAGCGGAACAGGGCTCGCCTACTTCTCGCTCGCAACCTCGGCTGCAGCGGCCGCTTCCTGGGCGGCGACAAGCTGCCGCACCTGCTCGCGCTGTTCGTCATGAAGCAAGGTGAACTCCACTCCCATCCCGAAACCGGGATGGGTCGCATGCACAATTCCCTGCACTCGCAGCTTCATATCCTGGGTGCGAACCACAATATCCACCGCTGTGCCGGTGGGGTAAGACTCGTTGGTCTCCACGTAGCAGCCTCCGAAGCTGATATCGCTGAGGCTGCAGTGCTGGGGTGTAGTACTGCCCAGGGGATATACATCGGCGCTTAGCCGGCAGTTATAGCGGGTCCGGGTGCGGCGGTCCGAGGAAGAAGAGGTTCCGTCCTCAGCGTCGCCTTCAGTTTCCTTTACCTCGATCGGCAATCTTGCCGTCTCAGAGTCGGGAGCCGCCTGCAATTGCCCGGCAAGGTTTTCCGAAAGCCAGGTGTTCAATACTTTTTGCGAAGAGTGCGGCAAGCGGGCGAAGCGCAGTCCGACTCGCCCAAAGGCGTCCTGCCACACCACGTCGCCCGACAGACGGACCACTGAAACCTGGCCCGGCAGGGTGAACTCGAAGTACACCTTGCAGCGCGGCGGAACATTGCGCCGCGAACTGATGCCCACGCCTTCTTCGCTCAGATTCATCAGGCTGGCGGTGGCGCTCTCCACGTCAGCATAGGAAATCGTGGCTGAAGTAGGAACCGTCACCCGCGGCTTACGCCGCCGTTCATGCGAGGCCAGTCCGCGCGCCGCCCGCAGGCTGGTGGCAACCCGCTCGGCGGAAAGCGGCTTGTAGAGCACGAAATTCGCCCCGTGGTTGAACACTTCGCGCACGTTGTTGTGGCTGTCGGCGATGGCGATCGCCAGCACGTTCTTGTTGTCGTTGGAGGAGCGGGCAGCGGCCATCACTTCCGCGGCGGCTTTCTCGTCCCCACAATCCACCAGGAGCGCATCGTAGCGCTCGGCTGCCAGGCGTTTGGCGGCGGCGGCGAACTCGCCGCAATGTTCCACCGTCATGCCCAGTTCCTGCAAGGCACGGCTCAAGACCTGAACGGCCTTGGCGTCGGCACACACTACCAGAGATGTCAGCGCCATACTGGCGCGATCTTAGGACTCTCCCGGAACCGCCGACAAGTTACCGTGGTGATGCCGCTTCGTACCGCCACTGGCTGGTGACTTCGGTCATCTGGAGCAGACGGGTTACTGGCAGTATCTTCAAGCGTTAGTGCCTTTCGGACCGGAGAATTCTCGATTTTTGATTTTTGATTGTTGATTTTAGGAATGAATCCGGCGACGAATCGACAATCAGGAACCAGAAAGCGACGACTTCTTCGCAGTGGTTTGTTGGGTTGCCACAATGACCGAAGTTCCGGGCTGTCATTACGTTACGTAAGTCCAGCCGGAAAAGACCCGACTTTAGTGTTTTGACGCTGCTATAGGCGGTTTCTACGATGGGTTTACGCGGACGGTCCGCAGGTAACGTGAGGCGGACCGCGACTCCCTCCGCTCCGCGGGCAAACACCAGCGTCATCGTGAACGGGCGAAGGAAGAACAGAGGCCTCATGTTTTTACAACACGAAGGTACGAAACCGGTGGCGGCAAAACCGTCGCCGCGTACTGCCCACCGGATGCTGGGTTTCTCCCTGCTGGAAATGGTCACGGTCGTGGCCATCGCGCTGATCGCCAGCAGCGTCTTCTTCATCAG
>DATJXG010000342.1:0-2789 GCA_035500455.1 Terriglobales bacterium
GCGATGTGCCGCGCCATGTACGCCGCTGAGCGGTCCACCTTGGTCGGGTCCTTGCCGCTGAAGGCGCCGCCGCCGTGCCGTCCCATACCGCCGTAGGTGTCCACGATA
The DNA here is from genome assembly GCA_035500455.1 of Terriglobales bacterium. Taxonomy (GTDB): domain Bacteria; phylum Acidobacteriota; class Terriglobia; order Terriglobales; family Acidobacteriaceae; genus DATJXG01. The sequence continues at coordinate 109 of DATJXG010000342.1, forward strand.
ATTTTCCGGCCCGTAAGTCCGGTGTCCCCCATCGGGCCGCCAATCACAAACCGCCCCGTCGGATTGATGTGGTACTTGGTGTCTTCATCCAGCAAGTGAGCGGGAATAGTCGCCTGGATCACATGCTTCAGGATGTCCCCGCGCAGCTCTTCGTTGCCCACGGTCTCGGCATGTTGAGTAGAAATCACCACGGCATCCACCCGCTTGGGCTTGTGGTCCGCCCCATATTCCACGGTCACTTGCGACTTCCCGTCCGGCCGCAAATAAGGGAGCCGCCCATGCTTGCGCACTTCAGCAAGCCGCATGCACAACTTATGCGCCAGCAGGATCGGCGTAGGCATCAATTCTTCATTCTCATTACAAGCGTAGCCAAACATCATTCCCTGGTCGCCGGCGCCGCCGGTATCGACCCCCATGGCGATATCGCCGCTCTGCTTGTTGATGCTGGAGATCACCGCGCAGGTGTTGCAGTCGAAGCCGTAGAGGGCGTTGTCATATCCGATAGAGGCGATGGTACCGCGCACCAGGCTCTGGAAATCCACGTAAGCCTTGGTGGTGATTTCGCCGGCGATCACTACCAGGCCGGTGGCGGTCAGGGTCTCACAGGCCACGCGGCTCATAGGGTCCTCGGCCAGGCAGGCGTCGAGGACGGCGTCCGAAATCTGGTCGGCAATTTTGTCGGGATGCCCTTCGGTCACAGACTCGGAAGTAAAAAGATACGGATTGCTTTTGGCCACAGAATTCTCCTCACAATATGCGGGCGCCACCTCTGGTGGGAAATCAGAGCATAACGGCCATCAAATGAACAGCTTGAGGTCCATCTTGAAGCTACCAGAGGGGTCGAGGCCGGCGCAACGCTTTTCGGGCCAAGCGGCGGACCAGTACAGCGAATGGAAGCCCAATTCCGTCCGGTGGGTTTTAGGCGTAGTAAACGGGAATGGGTTGTTCTGCTTACGACTTGCGAAGGCAACAACCAGGGACACCAAGGCTGCACCAGGGTTCACGAAGGAGCGCGGCAACTCTTAGCTCAAGCTGGCGTGAATGCCGAGAGCCTCCGCGACTTTGCGGAGTGGCTTATCTCTTGTCCAGAGAAGCGCGGGCGAATTGATGAAGACGGAGGCGATCAGGTGCGCGTCGGTCAGGCCGATGCCGAGACTGTATAGACTTCGACCTTCGATCATCACGCGAACTTCGCTCATCTGTGCCACCCGCACTTGCGGCAAAAGGTCCAGCAGCGCCAGCGTCCTGGCACGCTCCCGCAACGACCCCAGGGCAAGCTCCGCAATGATGAACGGATGGATCACAACCTGCCCCCGGTGAAGCTGCTTGCGCATTTCTTCGTTTCCAGAACGCAGGTGGTCGATCCAAACCGACGTATCTGCGAGTATCAATCCGCCCCCCGCCGGCGGCGGGGAATGTCCTTCAATTCCGGCATCGTTCCCCCCAGGGATGCCAGTCTGCGAGCGCTTTCTCGCTCTATGAGGGCTTTGAGAGCTTCGCGAATCAACGCCGACTTTTCGGTTACTCCGGTAAACTCCTGGGCGATACGTACGAGATCGTCATCCAGCGCGAGGGTCGTTCTCATAGAAACTCTAGGCACTGATTATAGCATCGTATGATGCCATAAACCGTGCCTACGTACTCCGGCATAACGCCCTCGCTCACGTGGAAAGGCCAGGGGTCATGGGAGCTGTGCTGATTGGCGCTCTTATACCTGGGGCTTCCCGGTCTGCGCTTCGAGGGGCTTTCTGGAGACTGGGGACTGCAAGCCATCCGCGCCGAAGGTCACGGTTTTCACTTCGTCGGGCTCTCCCTGGGAGGGGAGCCGCTTGCCGTTGAAGGAAAACTCCAGGCCGCCGATATTGCCGGCCTTGACCACAACTTCCTTCTGGGCGGCCACGGTTTTGTGCCGGGGGGCGCTCAGCACATCCTGCATGATCTCTTTGCCGTCGGCAGTGATGTGGACCCAGGAATCCTCCCGCGCCTCAATCAGCACAGTGAATGCCCCGGGCACCGCGGTAGCGTCCGGCGCGGCGTGGGCGATTTGCAGGGCGCCGGCGGGTTGGGAGGGCATGGTCGAATTGTTGGAAGCGCCGGAGGGAATGCCAGAGGAAGTGGCGGAGGAATTGGATGGAGTTTCAGAGGACGCATTCTCCCCAGAAGGCGAAGCCTGCCCGCTGTTCGCCGGAGACGAATCGCTCATCGGGCGGGCGGGAGCCGAGGCCGCTGCTACCGGCTCCGGCGTCTTGGAGGCCGCCGCTTGAGGCGCAACTTCTGCCCGGCGCTTGTGAGGTTCCCAGGGCTGCCGCGAGAACGATCCCCACAGCGCAAACCCGAAAGCCACCACCAGCAGGCCGGTTGCCAGCTTGCCCCAAGGGATGAGATCGGCGTGATGCACGGGCTCGTCGTCGGCCGCCTGAATCTCCGCCACCGCCGCCCGGGCGGGCTTCGCCGGCTGAGCCTTCACCGCCTCCGCCTTCACCGCCTGCGGCGGTTTTGCCGGCGGCGTTGGATTCAGCGCCGCCGCGGTTTTGTCCGCCACCGCCGCCAGGTACTCACCTACAATCTCGTTTTCATCCAGCCCCAGGTGGCGGGCGTAGGCGCGAATAAATCCCTTATTGAAGACGCCGCCGGGAAGCTGGTCCAGGCGCTCCTCTTCCAGGGCCCGCAGGAAGCGGGTG
>DATJXG010000343.1:0-22113 GCA_035500455.1 Terriglobales bacterium
ACCCCCATGACGTGCCAGCGCCCGGGAATCGCGTGGCAGAAAGTGTGTAGCCGGCCCCTGGGATCGAGCGCCGGACGATCGGTGGCGGCGAAAACCACGCCGGAGGTTCCGATGGTCGCGCTCACCGCTCCCGGCGTCACAATTCCCATGCCGGTCGCTCCCGCGGCCTGGTCGCCCGCCCCGGCAACTACCGGCGTTCCGGCTTTCAGTCCGGTTGCCCCGGCCCCAGCGGCGGATACCTGCCCGCAGACATCGGGGGACTCATAGAGCGCGGGCAGAAGAGCAGCATCGATGCCGGCCGCCTGCAGCACCTCGTTTGACCAGCGGCGGTGCGTAACGTCCAGCAGCAGCGTGCCGGAAGCGTCTGCCATATCGATGGCGCGGTCGCCGGTGAGGCGGAAGCGCACGTAATCTTTTGGCAGCATCACCGAGCGCACGCGCTTCCAATTGGCCGGCTCGTTCTCGCGCACCCAAAGAAATTTCGTCAGCGTGAAGTTGGGGAGGGCGGGGTTGCAGGTCAGCTCAATCAGGCGCGCCGCACCGATCTTTTCGGTGAGATCCTGGCACTGTTTTTCGGTGCGCACATCGCACCAGATCAGCGCCGGCCGCACCACTTCGTCCGCCGCGTCGAGCATGACTGCCCCATGCATCTGGCCAGAGAACCCCACGCAGACGATCTGACTCGCGGCGAGGTTCGCGCCCGCGAGCGCCTTGCGCACCGCCACTCCACAGGCCCGCCACCAGTCTTCCGGACGCTGCTCCGCCCAGCCAATCTGCGGCGAGGCGAAGGGCTCATGCTCCTCAGTGGCGGCGGCTACGACGCGACCGCGTGGGTCGATGACCAGGGCGCGGGTGCCGCCCGTGCCAACGTCGATGCCGAGGGCGTAGGTGTGGTCGGTCATGTGAGCTTGTGTCGTAAACGCTTACGGCGTCGGATATGGTAGCACGATGGCGCCGCTCTTCCGTTTTCTGGAAGTGTTCCACGTGGAACACAGTGTAGAGACAGTTCTGTATAGACAGGTAAACCATTGGTATGGCGGTAGTTATGAGTTGGAAGCTCCTAGATCCCTCCACCCCGCGCTCGGCTTCGCCTCGCGCTCCGGTCGGGATGACAGTGGGAGTGTTCGGGTCCTTAGTCTGGCTGAGGCTAAATGACACGGCGAGTTGCTAACACGCTCCCAAGCACTGCTTGAAGGGAGCTGGATAGAGAAATGAAAGGGCCCGGGCAGCGAAGGGCGATTGCTTGCCCTTCGAGTTGACCGGGGCCCCTGCTAGGTTTCCGAGCCGCCTAGAAGCGGCGGGTGAAACTAGCTGACCAGACCCAGTCGGCGAAGGCGGCGTCGCCGTGCTTATCCTCCATGATGTCGGGCTCGCTCTTGACGCGGGCGCGCCACACAGCGCGTCCGATGCTGGCGGTGAGCAGGTTGTGTCCCAGCGACATGCGGAAGCCGGGCTCGAGCGAAAGGGCGAAGCCGGGGCGGCGGAAGCCCAGGCTGTCGCCGATCAGGTCATGGGCGGGCACACCCTCAAAACGGGGGCCGAAGGTTACTGCCAGCCCATGGATCTTCTCCTGCGGAATGTCGAAGGCTACGCCCGGTTCCACCAGATACTCGTCGGAGATGGAGTTGGACTGGGTCAGCGGGTCTTGCGTAGTCGCGCCGGGATTGCGGAGATAGCCCTGCGTATTCTGCGGGGTAATCACGTAACTCCCATTGACGTAGAGTTCCTCTTTGCCGACGTCGCGGAAGGCTTGCGCCTCCAGGACGATTCCCCAGCCTCCGGCTCCCGGCTGAATGGAGTAATCAACCGACTTGGTCGTGGTGGTGGTCGCGCCGGCCGACGCCAGATACGTGTTCTGCACATCGTCGTTGCCGGTAGGCATGAGCAGACCGTAACCAACCTGGACGTTTCCGCGGTGCGGCGCAGTGGGACTCAGGATCCAGGTCTGGGCGGTGACGATGATGTCGCCGAATCCTTCTGCGTGGAAAGTGTTGTAGGCGTTGGCGGCGCGCCGGCTGGCAAACAGAAGCGGCACGTTGATGCCGAAGCTCCAGCGCGGCGTGGCCTGGTAGGTGAGTTGGAAGTTCTCCAGGTTGATGCGATTTTCAACCTCGTTGCCCATCTGGATGCGCTGCGTCTGTTCGACATCGCCGATGTAGTGCCGGAAAGAGTACTGGTGGCGGTAGTCGATGGTCAGCTCCCAGTGGTGGGGAGCGAGGTACCCGCCTTCGCTGCCCGGGCCGCCGTTTTGCTGGGTGGAACGGGCGACGATGCATCCCTGCGCTTGTGCCAGGTTGGGAAGAAGAGCTGCAAGGAAAGTGACTGCAACGGCCAGGAGCGCGGCGGCTCCCTTGCCATGCCGGAGATGATGCGGATCTCTACGGTATTCCACTGGCGCTACTCCTTAGAGTTTGGTGGCCGGGTTGCAACAATCCACCCGGCTTAGACATCTTGAGCACAGGCATTCCCCATTGCCCGCAGGCGCTTTCGGGCACACGAGGACGAGCCTTGCCGATGAACCAGGTTTTAACTATTTGCAGTGGGCCTGGGTTTCCGGTGAATCTGGCGAGGGAACCATCACATCTGAAGGTGGTCCCGAGCCGCCCACATCATGGTGGGAATGTATACGGTAGATGGAGAGCGGAGCACAATAGCATAAAAATATTAGGAACCAAGTCCGGCTCGGCCACGGACCAAAGCCAACCGAAGTCAAAACAAAATCAAAACAAAATCAAAACCAAGAGCAAAACCTTCAAACGCCGAGCTCGCTGAAAACGGCCGCTGAGTTCGCGGAGAGGAATAGCTACGGTTTTTCCTTTTCGTCGAGGTGCACCACACTGGCCTGCGGGGCTGGGCCGGTCATGCCCTGGGTGAGCCAATCCAGGCGCTCTTTGATTTCTTCTGGGCGGATTTCTCCTGACACACGCGCCACAATGCGCCCCTCTGGATCAATAAACGCCGTGGCCGGGACCGCCGGCCCCATCTTCAGATGGTCCAGATCGTCGCCGCTGGCTCCCACCCAGATGGGAAAATCAATCCCGTGCTCACGCACGAAGCCGGCGATCTTGCCTTGCGATTTGTCGTCATCCAGAGACGCGCCTACGAAGACCACGCCGCGCGGCCCGTACTCTTTCTCGGCTTCGACGAGCCTCGGCATCTCTTCGCGGCAGGGGCCGCACCAGGTCGCCCAGAAATTCAGCACTACGACCTTGCCCTGGTAGTCGCGCAGGCGCACGCGCTTTCCAGTCATATCCTTGAGCGACAGCTCTGCCTTCGAGGGTTCCTTGGCGTACGCGGTTGCGCTCAGAAATGCGCTCGTCAGGAGAAATGCGTAAAGCGCTTTGGGCATGCGTTTGAACACTGGAATCACCTCAAGAGAAATGCTCACCCCGGGATTGCAAAGCGACCAAATGGTACATGAGCGTTCCGGGTGTCATCTCTAATGTTTTTGTACTAGCTGCCGGCGGGCGAAGGCCTGGAGGCGAATTACGAAAAAACTCTAATTGGGCGGTCCTCAGCGGACGTGAGACGATCGACGTGAGACGATGAATGGATAGGAGTCTCTCTCCTCGGGAGGAACCCATGACTGGAAGGGCCCGGCTGGCAATGTTCTGCATCACTTCCTTCATCGCTTTCACACCCGCCCTGGGACAGCAGCCCTACGGCGCGTTGGTGGATGGCGATACACGATTCGCATTCAAGTTTTTTCATCAGTCCGTGTCCAGCGCTCCCGGCAAGAACGTGCTCATTTCTCCCACCGCGCTCTCCCTGGATTTCGCCTTGCTGCAGAACGGCGCAGCCGAGCCGGCGAAATCGCAGATTCTGGATGCGTTTGATCTCCGCAATCTGACAGGAGAACAGGTCAACCGGCAAAGCCGGATGTTGCTCCAGGCCCTCTCGTACCAGCCGTCTGTTCCGAACAACCGGAAGACGGAACCGGGCTCCAGCAGCGACGAGAGGCTGGTGGTGGCGAGATCACTGTGGGTGGGGCATGGCGTACATTTCCAGCCCGCGTTTATGGATGCGGCGGAGGATTTCTACGCTGTGAAACCGGAGACCTTGCCCGCGAGCGATAAGGCCGCGGTGGACGCAGTGAACTCCTGGGCCGCGGCCCAGACCGGCGGCAAGCTGAACCACGTGATCGACTCGCTGCAGGGCGACAACTTTCTGCTGGTGGATACCACCTGGTTCAAGGGAATCTGGATTAAGCCCTTCGACCCGAAAGCCACTCATCCCGGCGACTTCACGCTGCTCTCGCAACAGAAAAAATCGGTTCCCATGATGCCGGCGCAAGGGGAGTTCGCTTATTTCCGCGGCCCGAAATTTCAGGCGGTGCGATTGAACTATCGGCACGCCGGCATGCTCATTTTTTTACCCGACGAGAACTCGAGCCTGGCGGAATTTGAACAGGATCTCACCGCTGACAATTGGGCGAGTTGGACGATGGAGATGCGCTCCCATGAGGGATATCTTGAGCTGCCGCGATTCAAGGCAGAGTATCGAGGCGACGTCAGCGGCTTGCTGCAAGCTATGGGAGTGAAGTCGGCTTTCACATCGTACGCCTCGTTCGCGCCCGCGGTCGCCAATCCCCAGGGGGCTAGGCTCGACCGGGTTCTGCAAACCATGTTGCTGCAGGTGGACGAGAGAGGGACGGAGATCGTCTCGGGCGGAGTGATCGGGGGGATCGTGGCGGGCGTCCGGATGGGGCAGCCGGAGCAGCCCTTCCGCATGATCGTCAACCGGCCATTTTTCTTCGCTGTGGTGGACGATGAGAGTGGGGCCCTCCTCTACATGGGCGCGGTGGTGAACCCTGATTAAAGTTTGCTCTTCTTCTTCGCGTCCCGTGCGACCTTTGCGGTTGCAACCTTTTACCGCAGAGGGCGCGGAGATCGCAGAGAAATCTAGATCAGTTCGGCTTTGCGCAGGATTTTTCTTGCCAGGCCGGTCAGCGGGAGGAGAGCCAACTGCGATTTCGGAACCCACCGCCCTTCGGCTCGCGCCGTCCCGTTTCGCATGACGTGGACGCTGTAATCTGTGACCGTAATGGAGTGCTTCAGGTTCATCTCCGGCTCGGCGGTTTGGGGCGATATCTCCGGTAGCTCCCACATGTTGGGCATCAGCGAGGAACCTGGCGGGCGTTTCACCATCAGCACCGATCCGTTGCGGCAATTCAGAGCGTAGAAAACCTTCCGCTTGCGCTGTCGGACTTTCGCTTTGGGCAGAGGTCCCCGCCCGCGGGTGCGGCAAAACTGCGCCACAGGACACGCCTCGCACAGCGGCTCTCCCGGCAGGCAGAGGGTCGCGCCCAGTTCCATCATGGCCTGGTTGAAATCGCCGGGACGGCTGCGGCTTAGCCAGGCCGCGGCGTTCTGCCACAGCTCACGCTCGGAAAGCCTCGTTCCCGCGATGCGCTGCAGGACGCGCTCTACGTTGCCGTCCACCACGGGCACAGGCTCGTTGAACGCGATGCTGGCGATCGCGGCCGAGGTGTAGCGTCCTATGCCGGGCAGATTGCGCAAACCCGCGGAGGTGGAGGGAATACTTCCGCCCAATTCGCGTACGATTTTCTTGGCGGCGGCATGAAGCATGCGTGCGCGCCGGTAATATCCCAGTCCGCTCCAGGCGGCCAGCACCGAGGCCTCGCCAGCAGCGGCCAGTTTCTGCACGGTGGGAAAGCGCTCCAGAAAACGCTCGTAGTGCCCCAGCACCGCGGCTACGCGTGTTTGCTGCAGCATGATCTCGGAAAGCCAAACGTGGTAAGGATCGTGGCTCCTGCGCCAGGGAAGCTCGCGCCGGTTGCGTGTGTACCAGGCAAGAAGGCGTTTGCCGAAGGCCAGCCTGACAGCTGGGGTTTGTGTCTCAGGCGGAGCCGGTGATGCGGCGGGGTTGGTCATGTTGCAGCGGCGCGTCGTGGTGTAAAACTAGGTGCGAGCCTATTTGGCCGGCGGCACCACGGTCGTGTGCGCGATGGCCTGCCACCCCGCTTTCTCGTGTTGCCACACGCTCATCATTTGCACCGGTGTGTTCGGCACCGGCTGTCCGTTGAAGGAGCCTTGCATCGCGATGGTGTAGGTCACCACCACGGTGGACCCGTTCAGTTCGACGCGGAAGTTTCCCAGGGAGTAATCGTTGAGCTGCAATTGCTTCAGGTGATCGAGGGCGGCCGCCTTGTCGAGAGAACCCTCGGGCGACATCCACACATAATTGCCGGCGATGTGGCGCTCGAGTTCGGTCCAGTTATGGGCCTTCACTTCCAGCCAGAAGTTGCGCTCCAGGCTCTCGCCGCCGGTGACGTCGGTCCAGTGCTTGACCGGATGCTCGCCCCAGACGGTGCAGCCCGCCAGCAGCGCCAGGCAAAGCAGGGGAAGGAGTCTGGAGAATTTTGGCATGTTGGGGATTTTAACAGCATGGAGATTGACTGCCGGTAGGTGAAAACCAGACAGTGTTCTCCTCCGCAGGATTTCCGCCTGCCCCGACGGGTTTGATCGAACCGCAAAGAACGCAAAGAGCGCAAAGAAGAACGCGCTTATCTCTGCAGCACGAATACAGCCACTGCGCCCGCGATAAGCAATACGCCTACCGGAGCGCTCAGGCGGCGGCCCCAGGGAAGATTTTTCTCGGCGGCCATCACAACCGCGAGGGCGAGCATCCACGCCAGGCTGCCGGCGCCGACCGCGAACATCACCAGCATCAGGCTCCAGCAGCAGCCCACGCAGTAAATACCGTGATCCATTCCCAGTCGCAGCGCTTCTCGTGCCGGACGGGCTCCGCGCCAGCGCTCTACCAGAAAGGTCATAGGCGAGCGGCATTTGTCGAGGCAGGCATACTTGAGCGAGGAAAACTGAAACGCTCCCGCCCCTAACAGCAGCACCCCGCTGCCTATCCAGGCGTGCGTGGTCCACCACGGGAGTTGCGCAGTCGCCAAATGAAGGATGCGGATGAACAGATAGACGACTGCTCCGAAGAAAATCCAAACCGAAAGATATCCGGCGATCAACAGCGCCACCAGCCAGTTTCCCTGCGGACGGTCGTTCACCATGCGGTGAAACATCAGCACCATGGGAGAACTGGTGGGCAGCATCATCGCGATGGTCATTACGGTCCAGCCGGCGACGAAGGCCAGGGCCAGCATCCAGCCGCTGCTGGCAACGTGCATGTGATGTCCGGAATGAAGGAACGCGTGGCCGAAGGGAGTTTTCTCCCCCAGCCACAGGGCATACCAGGCCAGCGCGGCCAGCATGGCCAGCAGTGCCGCCAGAATGCGGTTGTCTTGTACTCTCGGCCAAGCCATGGCGAGGTCCTGCCGGCGGATGAATCTCTAAAGCAGATGGCTCTAGAGCCCAGCGCGCAGATCAGCAGTCAAAAAGAAACTTGCCCTGGATGGCGTTTCGCCCCTGGAGGTTTACGTCGGGCAGTCCAAGAGCTTTGGTATTGCGTTTATACTTCGAAGCTTTGCTGATGTAAGCCGGAGAACCCGGGATGGTGGAAAAGACGCTGTCGCGCAAAGTCGTGACCCGGTCGCCGGGCCCTTTGTAGGGCGACATGACCGCTTCGGCCGCTGTGCCGACTTTCAGGGTGCCCTGGCCCTCCTTTACTTCGAAGCTGATGGGAGCGCGGTGTACGCCTACGACTTCGCCCACCAGCTTGGCAAAATCGGCCACCGGCCCGCCCTGCTTGCCTGTCCATACGCCCAGCAAAGCCTGCTCCTGCTGTGGGCTGGCTTTTTCGTCCACGAAAACCGCCACCTTCCAGTTTCCTTTGAGAATGTTTCCCGGGATGTAACACATTAAAGCCAGGCTCAATCCGGAGACGTCCACGTTATCGACCTTGCCCTTGTCGATCTTGTAAGCAACGATCGCATCGCAGGTATTGTTGTCGGCATCCTCGCCGATCCAGCACGGACACAACACCTGGCAGTCGCAAACTTCCAGCAGATCCCCCTCGAGATGGTATGCCACAGAGTTCCTCCTCTTTGAAGAAAGTTCTTGACGGTTAGCCAGTTTACTCCTGTCCGCCGGGCCGGTGTACTTCGATATGCCTTTACATTGACCCGGGAGACCGGGCAGGAAATAATAAGCTGACACCCAAAGTTGCGCAGACCTGGCATTCGGGGATGTGAGGGGAAATATTGTGGTGAGGAAGTATGGTGACTGATTTCAACCGCAAGGTGGATGACGCTTCGGCCCGCGTGAACCAGAAGATCGGTGACACCACCGAACGCCTGGAAAAAGAGGCGGCAGAGTTTATCAAGTACCTCAATGACGAAGTGGTGCCGGCGGTGCGCCAGCATTCCTCCAAGGCGCTGCGTATCGCCGCCGAAAAACTCGATCGACTCGCCGAATACATGGAGCAGCAGCAATCGAAACCCTAAGGGAAATTGCGGGCCAGCGAACTATCGCCGCGTTTCGGCGGGGTTCCGCGCTGCACGCGCCCGCGGGCGTCTCCTTTCTAGGGCTGGCTGCGATATGCCTGTTCCTGGCGGGCTGTGGCCACAAACAGGCGCGGGTGAATGTGCCGCCACCGCCGCCCATCGCGAGTCCGCAACCGCAAGCTCCGCCTGCCAAAGCGGAGACGCGGATTCCGCCCGCCACTCCCCCGGCCGCGGCGCCAAGCGAAGAGGGAATGGAAGGCACCGAGCAGGCCTATTCCCTTCCTCCCGACGCCAGGCCGATCTCGGTTGAAACCGGCATCGCCAGCTGGTACGGAGCCCCCTACCACAACCGCCGGGGATCGAACGGCGAAGTCTACGACATGAATTCGTTCACCGCGGCCCACCGCACGTTGCCGCTGGGCTCGATTGTGCGCGTGATCAATCTCAAGACCGGACACACCGCCGTGGTGCGCATCACCGACCGCGGCCCCTTCATCGAGGGACGCATCATCGACCTCTCGCTGGCGGCCGCCAAGCGCGTCGATGTGTGGCGGGCGGGACTGGCCGAGGTTCGCCTGGAGGTTCTGCGCACGCCCGCGCCACTCGCCGATGGAGGCCGCTGGGCGGTGCAGATCGGAGCTTTTGACCAGGAGGATGCCGCGGTGAACCTGGCTTCCCATTTGGCGCGACGCTATCACACCGCGAAGGTTCTGCACTTCAGCAGCCCGATTGGCGACTGGTGGGTACGGGTCCGCGTGCTCGATGATGACCGCAGGCGCGCCGAGCAAGTGGCTCACGATACCAGGACTTCGGAAGGCGCGATTTTTCTGGTGCGGCTGGATTAGTGGGGCACTCCATCCCTCCTGGCCAACGACAAAAGACCAACGACCAACAGCCAACCACCAACCCCGATTGTGACCAAAGTTACTTTGACGCCGTGCCCTTCAGCCTCCACCATGGGGTGGGGGATTCTTGTATCTTCGCGGCCAGGTCTCGGTAGTATTGTGCTTGTTGCTGTGTGCGTCGTTTACGCCCGCTCAAAACAGCCTGAACGCTCCACGCCTGTTTGAGCAAGGCATGGACGCCTTCACCGCCATCGGCCCCGACCGCAACCCCACCGCCGCGCTGGAGTTCCTGAAGCGCTCCGCTGATCTGGGCTATCCTCCCGCCGAAACCACCATGGGCTATCTCTACGAGACCGGCAACATTGTGGCCCAGGATCCGGCGCAGTCGGTCGAGTGGTACAAGAAAGCCGCCAAGCAGAACGATCACGTGGGCGAATGGCTGCTGGGACGCCTCTACTTCACCGGTTCGGGCACACCTCGGGACCTGAATCAAGCGGCCCTGGTTCTGCAGAAATCGGCCAGCCAGGACGACGCCTTCGGCGAATACCTGCTGGGCAAGGTGCAGGTTGAACGCAATCAATACACCCAGGCCGCGGATTGGTTTCGCAAAGCCGCCATGCAAGGCTTGCCCCAGGCCCAACAGGAGTTGGCCGCGCTGCTTCGCGACGGCAAAGGCGTCACCGCCGACAAGCAGGAGGCATTCAGCTGGTTGCTGATCAGCTACGACGGCGGCAACCAGGACGTGGGCAGCGACCTGCGCGCATTGCAAAACGATTTGACCAACGAACAAATTGACCGGGCCCACGCCCGGGCCCGTGAACTGGAGCCGACCACCAGCCGCGTAGTCATGGCCCGAGGATGCACCGGCTGGAACGGTGAGTTCAATACCATTCCCGTGCCTCCGCCGCCCGACATCCAGCGCTACTGCCACTAAACTTTCTGCCGGCCTTTGCCAAGACGGGGCCACATTCCCGTTACGGAACCAATCACATAGAAAATGTTCATCCGACACTGACAGACTCATGCCGCTGGTGCTATAGAAGACCAGTTCCCTTTCGCCATTGAGTTCACTTTGATTTTTTTAAGGTGAAAATCCAATGGCGCGCATTTTGTCTCTCATCATCTCCGTTCTCATACTTCTCCTTTGCCTGTTTTCCCTCTTCGATCGCGCGTTCGGGCAGGATGCCTCGACCGGCGCGATCCGCGGCACGGTAAGCGACCCCACCGGCGGCCGCATTCCCGGAGCAACAGTAGCTTTCGCGAATACTGCGACCGGCTTCCGTTATTCGGTGGTGACGGACTCGGCGGGACGATTCACCCTCGATCTGCTTCCGCCGGGCGATTACTCGGGCCGGGCGGTGGCGCCGGGGATGTCGCCCCAGGTCAGTCCCCGGGTGCGGGTAGAAGTGGTGGGCGTCACGGAGATCGAGTTCCGCCTGGCAGTAGCAGGAGCGAAGGAAACAATCAACGTGTCTGAAGCTCCGCCCCTGGTGGAGACGAGTCCGAGCGCGGTTTCCTCGGTGATCGACGAGCGGGCTATCAGTGAGCTTCCACTGAACGGACGCCGCTTCACCGATCTGGCCTTGCTCACGCCCGGCGTTACTCAGGACCCGCGCGGCCTGACCTCGGCATCGAACGGCGATCTGGCCTTCGGTGGAATACGCGGCTTCCAGTCCAGCTACCTGGTGGACGGCGCCGACGATAATAACGCCTTTTTCTCCCAGGCGAGAGGACGTTATCGCGCGCCTTACCAGTTTTCCAACGAGGTGGTAAAGGAATTCCGCGTTTCTTCGAATACCTATGGAGCAGAACTCGGGCGGGCCGGGGGCGCGGTGGTCAATGTGGTGACTAAGTCGGGATCCAACCACATGCACGGCAGCGCCTTTTACTACCTGCGCAACAGCGCGTTTGACGCGCAGCATCCTTTCATGGACTTCAAGCCCAAGAGCCAGCAGCAGCAGTTCGGATTCACCGCCGGAGGGCCGCTCAAGCGAAATCGAGCTTTCTATTATGGAGGAATTGACCAGCACATTTTCCGGGTTCCGGTGGTAGTGCGCTTCGATAATGGCAGCCCGGCCGTCAGTCCCGTGCCGAGTATTTATCCGGCGACGCCGGGGGACTATGAAGCCAGCGACAAAGCCCTGGTGTTCTCCGCGGTCAAACAACTCAACGGCCTGGCCGGGAACTACCCCGCGGAACTGGTGGGGAATACCGGTTTCTTCAAGGTGGACGTGGCGTTGAACTCCAAGAACCAGCTCACAGCGCGAGTAAACACATCACGCTACTGGGGCACGAACAACGTGTTCTTCGATCCCTCAAGCCCGCTGACTGCTTACGCGATCAGCGATAACGGCCAGGAAAAGGTCGCCACCGAGAGCGCTTCGCTCTCCCTCACCAGCGCCCTGTCTTACCACGTTATCAGCCATCTGCGGGCGCAGTTCTCGCGCGACTTGCAGCAGTCGTTCAGCAACTCTTCAGAGCCGCTCATCAAGATTTATGGGATTACTGACGGCTTTGGGCGGTCTTCCATCCTGCCCCGGCAAACCCGCGAGCACCGCCTGCACCTGGCGGAGACTCTAAGTCTCGACAAGGGACGCAACTCCTGGAAGTTCGGCGGAGACGCGCTGCTGACGTGGATTTACAACTATTTTCCGTCGCTCTTTGGCGGAGAATACTACTTCGACGAAATCAAGGTGGATCCCTTCACCTTTGTTCCTACTCAGGGCCAACTTCAGCTCACGCCGCTGCGGGCTTTTGCCCACCAGGTGCCGCGTTATTACATCCAGAACTTCGGCTCGGCCGTCACCCATCCTGACACCAACGAATATGCCGCCTTTCTGCAGGATACGGTGCGGGTGACGAGCCACCTCGCGCTTAGTCTCGGCGCGCGCTACGATCTGCAAACCTTCACCAAGAAAGGATTGGTCAGCAATCCGCTTTGGCCTGCATCCGGCAAGGTTCCGCTCGACACCAATAACTTTGCTCCGCGGGTTGGACTGGCTTATTCGGCAGGCAGCAACCGGCCACTGGTGATTCGCGCGGGCTTTGGCCTGTTTTATACGCGTATTCCGCAGATCTACAACTCAACCGTGCAAAGCGACAACGGAATCAACTCCGGAACGCTCTTTTTGCGCAACACCGACTTCTACGCCCGGCAGATCTTTCCGCAATACCCCAATCCGCTGGTGCAGTGCCCGGTAACGGCTTCGTTCTGCGCCCCTCCAAACGGAATTCTGAGTTACATGGAGAATGACATCTCGGCTTTCGCCCCCAATTTTCGAACTCCCAGCGTCCAGCAGGCCAGCCTCAGCATGGAGCGCGAGGTGGCCAACCGGCTGGCGGTGGGAATTTCCTACACCTATGTTCACGGCGAGCATCTGATTCGGGCACGCGACGCGAATTTGCCACCGCCGGTGAATGTGGACTATCCGGTGTACGACGCCTCCGGCACTAACTTTTTGGGCACTTACGACGATGTCGCTTCTTTTTCCACCTGGCAGCTTACCCGCACGCTCACCTGCCCATATCCGCCATGCATTAATCCACTGGCGCGGCCCATTCCTCAACTGGGCGCGATTGACGAATTCGAGAGCGAAGCGGGCAGCCTGTATCACGGCGCGACTCTGTCCATCCGCCGGCGTATGAATCACGGCATGTATTTCCGCCTGGCTTACACCTACGGCCACGCGGTGGACGACGGACAGGACGCACTGGTTGCCGGGCGTCCTTCCACGGTACAGAACTCCTACTCCACTGCCTCTGAGCGCGGGCCAAGCGTGACCGATCAGAGAAACCGGTTCGTCTTCTCGTGGATTGCCGATCCAAAGCCCTTCGACCGTTCGCATCCCTGGATGGCGAAGATGTTCAATGACTGGAAGCTGGCAGGCGTTCTCACTTACGGCAGCGGCCGTCCCGTGGACGCGAGAATCGTGGGCGATGCCAACCAGGACGGCAACAGCAGCAATGACCGGCTGCCGGGAGCCTCGCGAAACTCGTTTCTCGGGCCCGATTACGCCACTACCGACTTGCGCCTTACTCGGCGGCTTTTCCTTGGCGATCGGATCCGAGCCGATCTGATCGTCGAGGCTTTCAACCTGCTCAACCGCGACAACCAGCGGATCCAGGTCACCGACGACGGCTTTCAGGACACGGCCGGACAGTTCGCACAGATATCTAACACCGTTGGAATCAACAACTTCCCCGGCCAATTCCGGGTTCCGACCAGTTTCCTGCGGCCCAACGACGCCTACGCTGCGCGGCAGCTGCAGCTGGCTCTGAGGCTCGGCTTCTGAGGAGAAAACGGTGGCAAAGCTACGGAAAATCAGCATTTTATCAGCATAAAACCGCACATATCTCTTGACTTGTCACCCTCAACCTTGCAATAACTATCGAGTCCAAACGGGACCGGTTTGGGGGTGTAGCCAGTTGGCGGAAGTAAGACTGCAGGAGGGAGAATCCCTCGAGAATGCTTTGCGCCGCTTCAAGCGCAAGGTGCAACAGGAAGACATCATCAAGGAGGTCAAGCGCCACTCCTTTTATCTGAAACCGGGTGAGAAGAAACGTGTGAAAGAAGCTTTGGCACGTAAACGCAGCCGGAAAAAAGCGCGCAAGGAACAGGATTAGCCGCGTGGGCCACACCCCCCTGGTGTGGCCCTACGTGTTTTTATTGCGTCCGGCGTCCTGGGCCGGGCACAGGAGTTTTCAGGTCTTTTAGAAGTTTCCATATCCATCCGGATATGGCGGGCCGAACCAAGGGGTAATTTTCAAGGGAACACAACTGAGGGGGGTGTGAGCAAATGCCTTGTGCGCTCCAGCGCCATGCGGACGCTGTGGTTCGTTTGGAGATGGGCGGAACAGGGGCTGGGCTGAAGGGAGCATCTCTCAATGGAATTCCAGGACAAGGTACTCAAGTGTATCGACTGTGGTGCAGATTTCGTGTTCACAGCCGGGGAACAGCTGTTCTTTCACGATAAGCAATTCAGGAACGAACCCAAGCGGTGCAAGGCATGCAAGACCAAGCGGGTCGCCGTGCTGGGGACGGCGAGTACGGGCCACGGCTTTTCCAGGGTTGAGACCCGGACGGTTTGTTCGCAATGCGGCAAAGAGACCACGGTGCCGTTTAAGCCGACGCAGGGGCGTCCGGTCTTTTGCCGGGAATGCTTTCAACAGAAACGGGTGGCCACGGCCTGAGTTGTAAGACGGTTGCGCTCGGGCAACCGGAAGGAAACCTGGGGCAGTCTGCGGTTCTCGAATCGGCGGGGCCTTTCACCTTCCTCCCGCCTTCCCGATTCAACCGGAATGCCGGGGTGGTGGTGTGTCTAAGAATCCTTGGCCACAGATTCTCACGGATACCTAAATGATTCATCCGGGTTGATCCGCGTGATCCGTGGCAAAGACTCTCCCGCCCGGTTACCATACGGATGTGCCCAGCTTTTACGTGGAAAACTTCGGTTGCCGCGCGGCGCAGGCGGATGGCGCCGCGATCGAGCAGCAGTTCCGCGCGCGCGGACTGGAGCGCGCCCCAGAGGCAGCCCAGGCGGGCATTGTGGTCCTGAATACCTGCACCGTCACCGCCGCCGCCGACCAGGATGCCCGCGCCGCAATCCGTCGACTTCGCCGGCAGAATCCCGGCTGCCAGATCGTGGTGACTGGCTGCTATGCTCAGCGTGCTCCCCGCGAAATAGCCGAGCTCCCCGGCGTAAACGCGGTCATCGGCAACTCCCACAAGCATCAACTCGCGGATTCGATCCTCGACCAAACAAGCACGCAAGAGGCCGAGTCCGCTTTCGTGCCGATCTCAATTCTTCTTTCCGGTCAGAATGAAGCGGCCACGGAAAACCGACGACGGACGACTGACGACCAACGACTGTTCCTGGTCTCCGACATCTTCGCCCACACCGAACTCCTGGCCGCGCCCGTGTTCGATGCCGCCAACGAACGCACCCGCCCCAATCTTAAAGTCCAGGATGGCTGCGACAACCGCTGCTCCTTCTGTGTGATCCCCTCGGTGCGGGGCCAAAGCCGCTCTTTGCCTTTGCCGGAGATCCTGCGCCAGATCCATACGCTGGTTGAAGCGGGGTATCGCGAAGTAGTGATTTCCGGTATCAACCTGGGCCGCTGGGGTCGAGATCTGCCCGAAGGGGGTCAACGATTGGAAACGCTGGTCGGCGCCATCCTCGAAGAAACATCGCTGCAGAAACTTCGCGTCAGCTCCGTCGAACCGATGGATTGGAGCGACGAGTTCATCGAACTGATGGCTTGCTCATCCCGCATCGCCAAACATGCCCATGTGCCGATGCAGTCAGGCAGTGACACAGTACTGCGCCGCATGCACCGGAAATACCGTCCCTGGCACTATCGGGAAAAGGTCGAGAAGATCCGCGCCGCTATGCCCGCGGCTGCTATCGGCGCCGACGTCATGACCGGCTTCCCCGGTGAGACCGAAGCCGAGTTTGAGGACACGCGGCGAATGGTGGAAGAGCTGCCATTCACTTATCTGCATGTCTTCACCTATTCCGCGCGGCCGGGCACACCCGCTGCCGGGTTCGCGGATCAAGTGCCGGTGAAGGTTGCGCGCTCGCGCACGAGAATCCTGCGGGAGATGTCAGACCGGAAGAAGTCGGCGTTCGCCAAGTCGCTTGTGGGCAAGACCGTCGATGCTATCACTCTCAATTCCTCCGAGGGCGTGATGACGGAGGCGCTCACGGACAACTATCTGAAGCTCCGCCTGAAGGGCCGTCACCAGCCAAACCAGTGGGTGAGGTCGAGGATCGAGGGAATTGAGGACGGCACGCTGTTAGGGATTCAGAGTAGCGCCGGCGTCCCGCCGGCAATTACATGACTTCAGCACGCCGGGTGCATGAGACAGCAGCCACCAGGATTAATTTGCGACGATGCGGTTGGAGGAAGGAAAGCGCAGGGAAACCGCATCCTGCCCGAGGAAGCTCACGGTAACACTGGTCTCCGCCTCAACCGGCGTTCCGTTACGTTCGTGCTCTTTGTAGTGCCATGACCGCACCGCCTGCTCGGCCGCTCTGGCGAGCTGTTGCTGTCCGCTGACGAGCAGAACCTGCTTCACCCGTCCGTCAGTTGCGATCACAACCTTCAGGTTTACTTTGCCTCTGGTGTCTCCCTGCGGCGCTACCGGATATTCCGGACGCCCTTTGGGAGCCTCGGCGACCTGCACCCGCTGCGCGGACTCGGTATCGGTGGTGGCGAGCGGAACCAGCCGGACGGGCTTCGGGGTCATGGCGGCGAGTTGGGCAGGGGTTGGCACTCCAGGCACGGCGATTTGCGGCTGTTCAACCGGAGCGCTGGCGAGCACTTCATATCGGATGAGCAATGCCAGCAAACAAAGGAACAGGAGCATTCCCGAGGCTGCGATCCAGCGCATGCGGGAATGCGATGCAGGGGAATGGGCGCGATGATCGGAAGGGCCGGTAGGCGCCGGAACATAAGGGTCTTGGCCAGATGGATCATCTTCGTTCAGGACCGGCGGACCCTCGACAAACTCCACCGGAGCCGGCTGCGAACGAACCACTTGGGGACGAACCTCTTGTGGACCGACCGCCTGCGGGCGGGCCGCTTGCGGACGAGCTTGTTGCGGCAACTCCACATCCCAGATATTGCGGCCGCCCTCGAGCGCCTCAATGCCGGCCTGAATTTCCGCCGGCGCCAACTGCCTGGACCATACTACGCGGAACTGCGCCTTGCGCTGTCCGCGCTGCAGGGTAATGGTCTGTCCGGGATGCATGGGGGCGCGCAAACCGCCCAGTCGCCCGCCAATCGGACTGATGTCCAATGTGTGAGCAAGAGACGGAGCTTCGCTGCTGGGCTCATTCACCCAGACTCGCAGCGGCAACACCATCTTGGTGCGTTGGTAGCGTTGTGTTCCAGCAGGCACTACAAAGAGATTAAAGGGTTGTAATGTTAGCGGCCACATTACTGAAGTGCCGCTGGGCTATCGAAGGGACAGTCCCGAGTACGATGACTATGCCAGTGAGGCGAGGGCATTCCCGCCCGCGTTTCAAGGGAACGACTACCATCCCTTTAAGGAAGCGGAAAACTCGCGCTGGAGAAAAAGAACCGAGCGAATCCCCCTGGCGGGCTGCTAGGTGCGCCGCCGGCCGCCGAGCGCCTCCAGTGCCTGAACAATCGCCGAGGACCACTGTGTCACTTCTTCTTCACGCAGTGTGCGATCGCCAGATTGGAACGTGACGCGCAAGAGAATGGAATATTTTCCCGCCGGGACTTTGCCGCCGCGGAAGATTTCTACCGGCACAAAGGCGCGCAATTCGGAAAGATTGAGGGCGATCACGGCCTGTTGCACGTTTTCGAAGGTGACATCGTCGCCAAAGAGAAAAGAGAAATCTCGCTCCACGGCCGGATACTTCGGCAGGGCCTGATATTGCACCTTGCGCAGAGCGCGGCGATAAAGGCGGTCCAGGAACAGCTCCGCCACAAAAACTTCCTGGCGCAGCTTGCGACGCGCGGCAACGTCGGGATGAATCTGGCCAAACTGGGCTACAGTCGTGCCATCCAGGACAGCGCGCGCCGAGCGCCCGGGGTGATAATATTCGGGGATGTGCGCGTCGAAATAGAGAGTCGAAGAGTCAAACGCCTTCAGCAGAGTCTCGAGATCGCCTTTGAGATCGAAGAAAGAAAACGGGCGCGCGGCTTCGTGGACTCCGCCCGGCACGGCACTGCCGGTTGCGCCTACGCAAATCCGCTTCAACTCCAGCGGCTTGGTTCCCGCCAGCTCGAAAATGCCGCCGGCTTCGAACAGGCGAACATTATCAATGCCACGGTTCAGGTTGAAGGCCAGCATATCCAGCATGCCGGGGACCATGGAAGTCCGCATCACCGAAGCCTCTTCGCTCAGCGGGTTGGCCAGCTCGATCACTGGCGAGGCGGAAAATGTCTCCGCGTCGTCATGGGAAATGAAGCTCAGCGAGACCGCCTCGTTATAGCCAAGCGCCAGCAGCGAAGAGCGCAGGGCGGCGTCCTTGGCGGCATCAGGCAGTTCGATCACAGCCCCCGCGAACGCTGGCAGAGTATTGGGGAACTTGTCGTAGCCATGCAGGCGCGCGACCTCTTCAATCAGGTCAATTTCGCGCTCCACGTCGAGGCGCCAGCTGGGGACGCGCACCGTGAAGTCCAGCTCGCCGCTGACCTCGGGTAGCATCTCGAAGCCTAATTTGGTGAGAATGCGGTAAATTTGCTGCGTGCTCACTTCCTTGCCCAGGATGCGATGCATTTCGGAAATGTGCAGCGCAATCGGCGCAAGATCAATGTGCTTGGCGATCACATCCACCACGCCGCCGCCCAGTTCGCCGCCACCGGTTTCCAGAATCAGTTCGGCCACGCGATCGCAGGAGAGAACTGTGGACTCGAAGTCCGCGCCCCGCTCGAAGCGGTGCGAAGCGTCGGTGTGAAGGCCGTGACGGCGCGAAGTTTTTCGAATCGTGACGGGATCAAACCAGGCGGATTCGATCAGAATGTTTCGCGTCTTTTCGGTGATCATCGTGTCGTAACCGCCCATTACCCCAGCTAAGGCAACGGGCTTGCGGGCGTCGGCGATCACCAGATCATCTGCCGAAAGTTTGCGTTCCACGCCGTCCAGCGTTTTCAGCAACTCGCCTTCCTTGGCGCGGCGCACGATGATGCGGCCGCCTTCGAGGAGGTCGAGATCGAAGACATGAGTGGGCTTGCCGATTTCCCACAGGACATAGTTCGTCGCGTCGGCAGCATTGTTGATGGCGCGCTGATCGAGCAGCGCAAGCCGGCGCACCATCTTCTCGGACGAGGGCTTTATGTGCACCTTGCGAATCACGCGCCCGGTGAATCTGGGACAGAGATCGGGCTCGGTGATTTCTATCGGTAAAGCTAAAGTTGCCGTCGCCGCGGGCAACTTCGGCGCAATAAGCTTCAGCGGCAAGTCATAAATCACAGCCGCTTCCCGCGCCACGCCGTAGTGATTCATAGCGTCGGGCCGGTTGGTTCCAATCTCCATCTCGAAGACGACATCCGCGCCTTGGCCGCTGATGCTCTCGACGGCAATTCCGGCCGCAGTGAGGTCCTCGGCAAGGCGGCGATCATCCACCTTGAGGTCAACGAACTCGCGCAGCCAGTGTGGAGAAATCTTCATCGCGCTTGAAAAAAGGTGATTTCGGCCTGGGTGATGTCGGCCTCTTTATCTTCGGGAAAACTCACAACAAATCGACGGTCCGGAAAATCATGCTGCAACTTGACGCCCCAGATTTCCTTCAACTGACGCCCAATGTACGAAACTACGCTCTCTGTGGGCATCTCGTGATGTGATCGCGAGAACAGATCAAGGACATGAACGTGATTCATTACCATCTCAACCGCCGTCCTGTCGTTCTTATGTCGTGCCATAAAAGCGAGATAGGTTTCCTTGTCAAATCCCTCATGGAAGAAGACACACTGATCATGTTCGATAAAACTAGGCCAAAAAATCCTCGCGTAGCCGATGAGGTGCTTATGGTCGCCCTCGCATTGAATCCAGCTGTCGATATCGATGCCGCCGCCGTTATTCCAGTCCTTAAGTTCCGGAATAAGTTCAACAAAGCGACTCTTGTCCAGATCTGGCATCTTCAGATTGCGTCCGGCTCCAGCCAAATGCTATTCCCTCGCTTTCCACTGGTTATTTGGCGCGAGGAATCTGCACTTGCCAAGTACCGACGAAAAGCAGATTCCTCGCTTCGCTCGGAATGACAAACTCAAAAAGGATCGGCAGCTTCGAACTGACGGCTGGCGAGCTAGAAGCTAGTAGCCAGAAGCTGTCTACCCGAACTGCCCCAAAAACCTGACATCTCCCTGAAAGAACAACTGAATATCATCCACCCCATACTTCAGCAACGCGATGCGGTCCGCTCCCATCCCGAAGGCGAAGCCGGAAACTTTTTTGGGATCGTAGCCGTTGCGCTTCACGAACTCGAACACGTTCGGGTCGACCATTCCGCAGCCGAGGATTTCGATCCATCCGGTCTGCTTGCAGGGACGGCAGGGCTCTTCTTTCTTTGTTCCAACCACGGTTCCAACCCCGCTCCGTTTCCCACTGCCCCCGCAGATGAAGCAGCTCACCATCATCTCGGCACTCGGCTCGGTAAACGGAAAGAACGACGGCCGGAAGCTGGTCTTCACGCTGGAGCCGAAGAACATCTTCATGGCATGGTCGAGTGTGCCTTTCAAATCGCCGAAGGTGATGTTGGTGTCCACGGCCAAGCCTTCGATCTGGTGAAACATCGGCGAATGGCTAGCGTCCGGCGGATCGTTGCGGTGCACCTTGCCGGGAATCACAATGCGCAGCGGCGGCTTCATTTTCTCCATGGTACGAATCTGCACCGGCGAAGTGTGGGTGCGTAGCAGCAGGCGCTCGCGCAGCGGCTTCGATTCCTGGCGGGCGATGAACAGCGTGTCCTGTGTATCGCGGGCCGGATGGTTCGGCGGAAAATTCAGCGACTCGAAGTTGTAATAGTCGGTTTCGATCACCGGGCCTTCTTCCACCGAATAGCCGAGATTGCGGAAGACGGCGACCAGTTCGTTGGTCGTCTTGACTACCGGATGCTCTGCACCGATAGGCCGGCGAATGCCGGGCAGCGTTATATCGATCCGCTCGCTTGAGAGCTTCGACTCCGCTGCGCGGTTCTGCAGGCGCTGCAAAGCCGAGTTCACCGTCTGCTCGACTGCACTTTTCAACTGGTTGACGCTCTGGCCAACATCGCGCTTGCTCTCTTTGGGCGCGGCTTTCAGCCACAGTTCATTGATCTGGGTGAGCGCGCCGTCCTTGCGACCCATCCAGCGGTCGCGGAACTCCTTGTACTGAGTCTCGTGCTTGACCGCAGCGGCTTCCTTCTCCAGAGCGGCGAGGAGTTTCTCGGCGGCTTTCTCCAGCGCCTCGGAAGAGAAGTCTTTTAATTTCGGAACGGTGTAGGGCATGTCTTTTCGACAGACATTTCTTGAGGCTTGTCATCCCGAGTGAAGCCAGGGATCTGGGTTTTGCTGGCGCCGGCAAAAACCCAGATTCCTCGCTTCGCTCGGAATGCCAATTGTAGATAACTGAAAGCTGACGGCTGAAAGCTCCTACGCGGCCCCGCCGAGCGCGCCCTTCGCCTGCTCGGCGAGGCTTTTAAACGCGCCGGGATCGTTCACCGCGAGATCAGCCAGAATCTTGCGGTCCAGCTCCACTCCCGCTTTCTTCAAGCCGTTCACGAACCGGCTGTAGCTCAGGCCGTTCAGCTTGGCAGCGGCGCCGATGCGCACAATCCACAGCGAGCGGTACTGGCGCTTTTTCTGCTTGCGGCCGGTGTAGGCGAAATTCAGCGCGCGATCGACTGACTCTTTTGCCGACCGGTAGAGCTTCGATTTGGTAAGGAAATATCCACTGGCGCGCTCTAATATCTTTTTGCGCTTGGCACGCCGTTTGGTTCCACGTTTTACGCGAGGCATTGCTTCTCCTTTTTCATTTCATTTTGCGGCTGGAGGTAGGAGATCCTGCGATCGAGTACCTCTTCACACGCTTATTAGTTACCAGTTCTCAGTTATCGGTTTTCAGTAACCTCGTAGCTTAAATCGCCACCGGCCAAACTGAAAACTGACTACTGATTACTGATTACTAGTACGGAATCATCCGCTTGATTTTCGGCGTATCCGCTTTGTCCAGAATGGTGTCCTGATCGAGCTGGCGTTTCCGCTTGCTGTTCTTGGACGTGAGGATATGGCGCGCGAACGCGTGACCGCGTTTCACTTTGCCAGTACCCGTTTTCTTGAAGCGCTTGGCAGCGCCGGAGTGCGTCTTTAGTTTCGGCATAATTCCTTCAACGATCGAGGGCAGGACTTCGCCTTCGACTGAGTCCCTTACTCTCGCATTGTGGC
>DATJXG010000344.1:0-4095 GCA_035500455.1 Terriglobales bacterium
CTACTACGCTCTTTCCGACGCTCTGCAGTATCTGGGCAACGTCGCGTTTCGCGAGCCTGTGCCTGCTTACAAACATTCGGCTGCTGTTTTTCTGCAATTGACCGGCAGAATACCCACTGCGCTAAGTCATCGCGAGAGCCCTCTGCGTCCGGCATGGGAGAAGGAGATCTTGGCAGACTGTGCTCTTCGCCTCGGCCTTGAAATAAAGCCAGACTAGGGTTCCGGACATCCCTTTTCCCTTCAGCTTGCCGGTCAATCGACTCCTCCGTCGCTCGCCATCAGCCGCCGCAGACGCATCTCGGCACCGTTTGGTAAAGTATGCGTACCCAGGACCGATACGATAGGGGCGGGCGACCGGGGATCGAAGCGAAGAATACCCGGGACGGTAGTTCGGGCGCACGAGGGCTGGTCAGATTGGGGACGCCTTTCGGCTGGGCTGCGAAACGCCCTGCGGAGGGCCCCGCTCGCACGCGCAAAGTGGCTCCGCCCAACCCAGGAGTCTTATGGACATCCACCAACTCCAGCTATTCCTCGCTGTCATGGAGTCGCCGAGCATGACTCGGGCCGCCGAAAAGGTTTGTCTGTCGCCCGGAGCGGTGAGCCTGCAACTCCACAATCTGGCCAATGAGTTGCACACACAACTTTTCGTGCGCAACGGCAAGAAGCTTGCCCCGACTCCGGCCGCCATGCGCCTGGCGGAGCACGCCAAAGCCCTGGTGCGCCTCACCAGCCAAATCAAGCAGGAATTTGAAACCGACGAAACCACCGACATCCGCCCCTTCCACTTCTCCACCGGCGTGACCACGCTCATCTATCAACTGGGCAAGCCGCTGCGGCAGTTGCGCAAGCAGTATCCCAAAGCCGAAATTCGAGTCACCGTCAACCCCACCGAGGAGACCATCCAGGGATTGCACGACCGCCGCTTCGACCTGGGCCTTGTCACCCTGCCCGTGCCGGAAGAGGGACTGAAAATTATTCCGTTGTTCGAAGAAGAGCTATGGGTGGTGCGCCACACCAACAAACCATCGCGAAGCGGACACGTCGGGACTCTGAAGCCCACGGATCTCGCAGACGTTCCCTTCCTGCTCTATCCCAAGCGAAGCAATTTGCGCCAGATCATCGACCGCAGCTTCAAAGAAGTCGGGGTCACGCCCCGCGTAGTGATGGAAGCCGACGATACCGAGGCCATTAAGCGCCTGGTCGAGTCCGGATTTGGCTGCTCGGTGCTCCCCGAGCACGCCCTGCGCAAAAGGTCCGGCGCCTTTTTTCAGACCTACCGCATTGAAGGCCACCGCATCAGCCGGATGCTCGGACTGGCAATGGTGTTCACCGACTATCCCCGCAAACTCACCGCTTCCATTGCCAATTCTCTGGTGGCGATGTTGAAGAACTGAGAGCGGATGTGGTGGATTACGCTCTGACGGCTCAGTTCCGCCAATGTCCTGCAAGAGCCACCAGTTTATTGAGCCGGGCTGAAATTTATCTTAAGTTTTTATGGTTTGACACTCAGAAAAGAGGTTTTTATCCTACACGTTCTTCGTGGGAGTTGCTCATTCTCCAACTCGCGTGCCAGCCGGATATGAAAGCAGGACGGAATATATTCGGGGTCGACGAAGCGGTCTTGACTGGCTGATGGGATCAACGGCTTCGGGCGCTGATTCCGTTCCTGACGTGCCGCATCCGGATTCTTTCCGCGCGGGCTTCCTGGCCGCCGCCCGCTGCCTTTCGGGCCGTTCACCGGTCGGAGCCGCTGCTTCAACTCTTCCCTGTCAAATGAACATTTGAGTTTTGCGTGGAGACTATCGATGAGTCCAGAAGAGCAGGTCGCCGAAACAAAATTGATCTTCCGCAACACTCACAAACACACCGGGCGGCAGATCGCGGTGAGTCCTGCCAATAGCAGCATGCAGCATCTCTCTTATGGGCGCATCATCCTTAACTCTTCCCAGCCCGGCGAGTCCTTCTTCACTGGCGAGCGCGAAACCGGCTTGATCTGCCTTTCCGGCGAAGCCCAGCTGGCCGTGAACTCGGACCCTTATTCGCTTGGCCGCTTCGATTCCATCTACATTCCTCGCGACTCCAAGGTGGAAATATCGACAAAATCCGCGGTTGATTTTGCCGAATTCTCTGCGCCCGTTTCCGGCAAATATCCGGTGAAGCTGGTGCGCTATGCCGACGTCGAGAAAGATCCCGGCCTGAACTTCAATACCGGCGGACCCGGTTCCACGCGCCATCTCAACATGCTGCTTGCCAAGAACGTCCAGGCCGGCCGCCTGGTCGCCGGGTTTACCGACTCTGAGCCGGGCAACTGGACCAGCTGGCCGCCTCACGAACACGCCAACATGCTGGAAGAGATTTACGTGTTCTTCAACATGCCCGACCCCGCATTCGGCATTCAATTGGTGTACAACAATACCAAGTATCCGGAACTCGTCACCGTCGTGCGCGATGGCGACGCGGTTCTGATGCCCAGCGGATTCCATCCCAACGTTTCAGTGCCCGGTCATCGCATCTCCTTTCTTTGGGCAATGGCCGCGCATCGTGAAGTGGAAGACCGCCAGTTCGGAGTCGTGAATGTGCAACGCGGCTTCGATCAGGCCGGTTCCGGGCTGGAAGCGGGACGCAAGCAGTAAAAACGCAACCTCCATTCCATGGAGCCCGTCGCCAAATCCGGCGCGGCGCCGCCCGTTTCCGGGCCGACCCTCGCCGCTACCCAATCCACAACCTCGGTCACTACCGCAATCGGCAACTTTCGCTGGGTTATCTGCACTCTCCTTCTGGTCGGAGTCACCAAGAACTATATGGACCGCCAGGTCCTGGGCGTTCTCAAGACCACGCTGCAGCACGATCTCGGATGGAACGAAATCGACTACAGCAATCTTGTCTTCGCTTTCCAGGCCGCGTACGCCGTGGGCATGGTGGTGGTTGGCCGGCTCATTGACCGCCTGGGCACGCGCCTTGGATACGCGCTCTCTATGGTCTTTTGGAGCCTGGCATCGATGGCGCACGCCGCCGGCGCCTCCTTTTTCAGCTTCCTGGTAGCTCGCTCCGCTTTAGGGCTGGGAGAATCGGGAGTCTTCCCGGCCAGCATAAAAACTGTGGCGGAGTGGTTTCCTCAAAAAGAGCGCGCCCTCGCCACCGGAATCTTTAACGCCGGCAGCAATATAGGCGCGATTCTCACGCCCCTGATCGTTCCCTGGATCACCGTGCACTACGGGTGGCGCATGGCTTTCATCGCCACCGGTTCTCTGGGATTTGTCTGGGTGGTGTTCTGGCTGTTGCTTTACCGCAAGCCGGAGGAGCACCCGCGCCTGTCGCCGGGGGAGCTGCAATACATTGTCAGCGGTCGCCCCAAGGCAGTCCCCACGATCAAATGGGTCCGATTGCTTACTCACCGGCAAACCTGGGCCTTCGTTGTCGGGAAGTTTGCTACCGATCCGATCTGGTGGTTTCTGCTGTTCTGGATTCCCGATTACCTGCAGCGCGACCACGGCCTGAAGCTGATGCAGCTAGGCCTGCCGATCATGGTGATCTACGTTCTTGCCGATGTCGGCAGCGTTGCCGGCGGATGGCTGTCTTCGGCCATGATCCACCGCGGCAAGAGCGTAAATCTGTCGCGCAAAACCGCGATGCTTGTCTGCGCGTTGAGTGTGCTTCCCATCATCTACGCCTATCGCATGCAAAGCCTGTGGGGGTCGGTGTTGCTCATCGGACTCGCCGCAGCCGCGCATCAGGGTTTTTCCGCCAACCTCTTCAGCTTGACCTCCGACATTTTTCCCATGCAGGCGGTCGGGTCGGTGGTGGGCATCGGCGGCATGGCGGGAGCGATCGGGGGAATGTTCATGGCCAAGATCGTCGGCTACGTCCTGCAGTGGACGGGCAGCTACATGATTCCGTTCTTCATCGCCGGCTTGGCATACCTGGTGGCTCTGGCCATGATTCAGGCGCTATCGCCGCGGCTCGAACCCGCCAACATCAAGTGAGACCCATGATCCTGGATTCCTTCCGTCTCGATGGAAAGAACGCGCTGGTCACCGGCTCCAGCCGCGGACTCGGCGCCGCCATTGCCCTCGCCCTGGCGGAGGCAGGCGCCAA
>DATJXG010000345.1:0-25393 GCA_035500455.1 Terriglobales bacterium
GCTTGACGCTTCCGGCTACGCCCTGTCGCTCATCTACGATTTCGGCGACGGGCGCCAGTACCTGACGCAAACCTTCGACACCAACTCACAGCTCACGCACGGCCTGGTGCTCGCTTACGGGTTGGTCAACTGGGTCACCAAAGGCACGTTCCTCGGGGAATACCACGTGTACGCTGTGCCGCAGGTGGACGACATCTTCATGCACAACGACGACTGGCAGTCCGGTACGCCCTGCCCGAATACCGGCGCTCTGCCGCAATTCCGCTTGGCCGGCAGTGACTGGGACAATGTCGTGGCCTGGCAGACTGCCAAGCAGCAGAATTCGCAGTTCGCAAACTGGACGCTGCAGATGGCGTTCGTGGGTTCGGGAGCGACCGGCGATCCCAACGTGGGGTACGGCGTTACTCCTGACGATCTGACTCCAGAAGTCGAACTGTACGCGAACAGCTTCAACTGGATCAGCCACACCTGGGACCACACCCTGCTGGACAGCGTCAACGCGGCGCAGACCGACGCGGAACTGCTGCAGAACAACGCCATGGCGGGGACACTGGTCCTGCCCAACTACAACCCGGGGCTGCTGGTGACTCCGGCGATCACAGGCTTGAACAATCCGGACTTCATCAACGAAGCGGTCGCGGATGGAGTCCAGGTAGTGGTAAGCGACACCACAGTGCTGAATACCCCGAACAACGGCCCCAATCCCTCGCCCAACGTGGGCATCGTGAACACCTATAACAACGCGCTGTACGAGGTGCCGCGGCATGCCACCAACCTGTTCTACAACGTGAGCACGCCGGACGGCTGGACGGCGGAATACCAGTGCATCTATCCATTTGCTCCCTACAACACCTACACCTACCAGAACATTCTGGATAATGTGAGCCAGACGCTGCTCACGGACATGCTGACGGGGGATATGGATCCGCAGATGTTCCACGAGTCCAACCTGCGCAACTACGACGGCAACGGCCATGCGCTGTTGTTCGATCTGTACGACGAAACCTTCAACAATTACATCAGCCTGATGAAATTGCCGGTGCTGAGCCCGACCTTGGATGTGCTTGCCCAGAACATGAAGTCGCGGAATGACTACAACCTATCAGGCGTCACCGCGAGCTTCACCACTGACGGCACAACCAGCAGCGTTGCCATCACCATCCCTTCGTCCGCGCCTTCCTCGACGGTCACCGTGCCTGTGACCGGCCTGAACAGCGCCGGGGCGGAGAGCTATGGTGGGGCGTACATCTCGCACATCGCGGTGGGTAACGACCACGTGGTGATTCTCCCGGTCCAACAGTAAGACCGGCAGCAACTCTAGACACGCGAGCGGAGGAGCCGAAAATGGCTCCTCCGTTTTTTTGTTCCTAAAACCAGGGCTTATGGCGCGGGCATACAATAGGGCCGCAACCTTGAAATCCCCATGACCCACGAATTCAGCCGACGCCAATTTCTTACCACTGGAGCCGCGGCAGGCATGGCACTTGGCGCTCCAACCATGAATGCTCGCGCCTCCGGCGCTGCTCCCGCGCCAGAACGCCGGCTCTACACGATCCTCAGCCTGGGCCGCATCGGTTTCCATGCCAGCTTCCCGGAGTCCGTCGAACTGGCTGCCAAGTACGGCTTTGAAGGCTTGGATCCTGATGCAGAGTATTTCGCTTCATTGAGCAATGACGCGCTCAATCGTCTCCTCGAAGACTTGCGCGCCCGCAAGCTGAAGTTCGGCGCCGCAGGCCTGCCGGTGGAGTTCCGCAAGGGCGAGAAGACGTTCAACGACGGCCTGCAGAAACTTCCGGCGGCCGCGGCTGTGCTGCAGAAGGCCGGCATCCGGCGCGTGAGCACCTGGATTATGCCTTGCAGCAACGATCTCACCTACCTGCAGAATTTCCGCCAGCATGCCTACCGCCTGCGTCAGTGCGCGGAGATACTGGCTGACCATGATCAGAAGCTCGGCCTGGAATACGTCGCGCCGCGCACGCTTTGGCGGAGCCAGCGGCATCCTTTCGTTCACACCATGAGCGAGATGAAGGAATTGATCGTAGCCATCGGCACCGACAACCTGGGCATTCAGCTCGATAGCTGGCATTGGTTCAACGCGGAAGAAAACGCCAAGGATTTGCTGACGTTGCGAACCTCGGACGTATTGACAGTCGATCTCAACGACGCACCCAGGGGTCTCACGCTCGATGAGTATCAGGATGGCAGCCGCGAGCTACCCGCCGCGACGGGAGTGATCCCGATCAAGCAGTTTCTCGATGCTCTGGCGCAAATCGGGTACGACGGTCCCGTCCAGGCCGAGCCGTTCAACGCAGCTCTGCGCGCCATGCCGATCGATCAGGCCTGCGCGGCGGCCTCCGCGGCGGTAAAGAAGGCTCTCAGCCTAATGTAGGCGGTACCCCTGATTGCGGCCTACGCCGAACCTGGTTCCAGAATTTCCGAAACGGATTACAGGTTCCAAGAAACTCGAAGGTTTTAGTCCCCTGGTTCTAAGACCTTCTGGGATAGCCAATACGTGTCACCCTCCCATATACCTTGCTAGCTCTGTTGACAAGATCGGAAACAGAGCCCAGGTCAGGACCCTCCCCCAAGGTTCAGCCCTCCCCGAAAGTATGTGAAGTTGTTCCGCAAGGTTCCTGAGTTCAGTTCTATTGCCTGCTTGAGTCACCCTTCGTCCAGCGAGGTCGCGATGAGCTTCTCCCGCGCACGGTTTGCCCGTTGCCTTCCGGTTGTATTGCTTGTGCTTTCCACCATGGCCCTCCCCGCCGCACAAGCGCAACGGGCAAGCCTCTCCCCCAGTTCGCTCACTTTCGGTAGCTTTGCAGTGGGAAGCGCCAGCCCGGCTCAGACCATCACAGTCAGCAACAGCAGTTCCACGGCGCTGAAGGTCACCAGCATCAGCGTCAGCGGAGACTACTCGCAGACCAACACTTGCGGAACCTCCCTGGCGGGGCACGGAAGTTGCACCATCAGTGTGACCTTCACTGCCACCGCGACCGGTCGGCGGCGGGGCACGCTGACGATGCGGGACAACGCCAACAACAGTCCCCAAACCGCGAGCCTCACCGGAACCGGCGTGGCCGCCACTGCCTCGATCAACATCTCGCCCACCTCGCTCACCTTCCCGGCTCAGACAGTGGGGACCACCAGCAGCGCTCAGCCGATCACGCTCACGAACACGGGCACCAGTTCCTTCACGCTTTCGAGCATTTCAATCAGCGGCAACTTCGCCCGCACCACGACCTGCGGCTCATCGCTCGGGGCAGGAGCCAGCTGCTCCATCAGCGTGACGTTTACGCCGACTGCCACTGGAACGCGCACCGGAACGGTGAGCTTCACCGCGGGTAGCAGCGCGAAAACGGTCAGCCTTACCGGAACCGGAGTCGCGGCGGCATCTTCGGTCACGGTCTCCCCGATTACGTTGTCCTTTGCCGCGCAGAACGTAGGCACAACCAGCGGATCGCAACCGGTTTCGCTGAAGAACAATACTGGGGCCAGCCTGGCGATCAGTATTTCGTCGAGCGGCGATTTCGCCCAGACCAACAACTGCACTTCGGTCGGAGCGGGCGCGACCTGCACGGCCAGTGTCACCTTCACCCCGACCGCCAGCGGCACTCGCACGGGATCCCTCACGATCACATACTCGGGCACCGGAAGCCCGCAGAGTGTAAG
Organism: Terriglobales bacterium; assembly: GCA_035500455.1. Classification (GTDB taxonomy): domain Bacteria; phylum Acidobacteriota; class Terriglobia; order Terriglobales; family Acidobacteriaceae; genus DATJXG01. The sequence continues at coordinate 3,670 of DATJXG010000345.1, forward strand.
CCTCACAGGCACCGGCAACGCCGTCACCAGCGGCCCGTGCACTGCGCCGGTCATCGATCTAAAACTGCTGGTCGTCAGCAGCGGAAAAACTGAGGCCGACTACGGAGCGATCACGCAGATCCTCAACTACGTCGGAACTCCCTACACGGTGCTTGATTTCAAAGCCACACCCTCGGGGCTTACGGCGGGGCTGCTCTCCGATGGCGCCTGCCACGGCTACTTCCAGGGAGTGATCTTCGCCAACGGCGGCTACATCTACACCTTGCAGAACATGGCGACTCTCACCGCTTACGAACAGAAGTTCGGCATCCGCCAGTTGAACTGGTTCGCCAGCCCCACGGCGGATTTCGGACTCAGCACAGCCAACAAGACGTTGAGTTCGAGCACCACCTATAGCGCCAACTTCACGCCGGCAGCCGCGGGGATTTTTCCGGCTATCAACACCAGCACGCCGCTTGCGTTCTCCAACGCTTCGATCTATCTGGCGCAGCCGGGAGCCGGCAATATTACGCCGCTGCTTACCGATGCCGCGGGCAATGTTCTTTCGGTGATTTATGACCAGGGCGACGGCCGCGAATACCTCACCCAGACCTTCGACAGCAACCAGTACCTCATGCACGATCTGGTGGTCGCCTACAGCCTGCTGAACTGGGTCACCAAGGGCACGTTCCTGGGCGAGTACCACGTGTACGCTTCGCCGCAGGTCGACGATGTTTTCATCGACGACGCCGAGTGGGTTGCAGGCACCTCCTGCGGCACCGACTCGGATGCGGCGTCGTTGCCCAACTTCCGTTTGAACGCCGCCGACATCGATTCGATCATCGGCTGGCAGAGCGCCAAGCAGAGCAATCCTCTGCTATCGAATTTCGTCCTCAGCCTCGCGTTTAACGGCATCGGCACTACCGGCGACAACGACTACACCGGCCTGCCCAATGGCGCCACCGACACCCTCACGCCTGAATTGCAGAAATACCAGGCGAGCTTTAACTGGATTAGCCATACCTGGGACCATCCTGACAGCTTGAACGGAATGTCTCAGGCCATGATCGATGGGGAAGTCAACCCCAACAACGCGGAGGCCGCCACCCTCGGCTTTACCCACTTCAATACGGGAAACATGGTCACTCCGGGCGTCACCGGACTGAACGATACCAAGGTTCCGGGAGAACTGGTAAAGGACGGCATCCGCTACGTGGTGACCGATACCTCTGTGATCGGACAGGTGAATAACGGTCCGAATCCCTCCCCCAATGTCGGCATCGTCAACAGCTACGCTACGCAGTTGTACGAAGTGCCCCGGCACGCCAATAATCTGTTCTTCAACGTGGCCACGCCCAGCGACTGGACGGCTGAATATCACTGCATCTATGCCGGGCAGGCGCCTTATTCCACCTACACCTACCAACAAATTCAGGACTACATCAGCGCCAGTTTCGTGGTGAACATGCTGATGGGCGATATGGACCCCGAGATGTTCCACCAGCCCAACCTGCATAACTATGACGGCCTGGGGCACTCGCTGCTGGGCGATCTCTACGACGAGACCTTCACCTCGTACTTTAAGCTCTACAAGTTGCCCGTGCTCAGTCCCTCCTTGGACGTGCTTGCCCTCAATATGCAATCGCGGAATACGTATAACCTATCGGGCGTGACCGCCAGCGTCACCGGAGGGGACTCGCCGACGATCAGCATCACTGTGCCGGCGGGGGGGAAGTCGGCGCTGATCCCGGTAACGGGCCTCAACAGCGCCGGCGCGGAAGTGTACGGCGGGCAGAACATCTCGCACATTACGGTGAATGCCGGGCAGACGATAACCCTCCCCATGGAGTAGCCATCGGTCCACGAGCGAAGGGCGGCGTTTGGCAGATGTTCCCGGCGCCCATTTCGAGCGACTGGAACATGTGCACCACCTTCGGGTTTCTTGACTTCCCGCCACCCCGGACGCACAATCGGAGTGTCCGGATCGTCGGATGTTTCGCGCGTCACCGGCTCGTCAGGTCACGTACGTACCCATCCGAGGCAAGCGAATCGCAGCGGCGGGAGGCATGTATGAGCATCGTCCGATTCTCTTTCGGTTTGCTCCTACTCGCTTTCGCCGTCTCAAACCTTCACGCTGCCCAGTCGCTCTCTCAGGCAGATAGCGCGACGGCATCTCAGGTTTCGTCTCCCGCCACTCAAGCTCAGGGGAATGTTCAGCCGCCCGCAGCCACAAAAGAGAAGAAGGAAGATGACGGAACCAGGTCCGACGGTGACCACAAGTTCCATCTGAGACTGGGGACGATCTCGCTGGGCGCCGGCTACTCTCATTTCTCCGGACCCGCGTACTATCCTTACGGAGCGTACTCTCCCTTCGGGTGGGAATACGCTACGCTCTGGTCTCCGTACTGGAGCCCGTATCCTTTCTTCGGCCGAGACTATTTCAACTACGGATCTGACAAAGGAGAAGTGAGACTTCAGGCGGAGCCGAAGAGCGCGGAAGTTTATCTCGATAATGCCTATGCGGGAACGGCCGATCACCTCAAGAGCATGTGGCTGGAGCCGGGAGCGTACGACCTATCAGTTTCTGCCGGAGGCCGCGAGGAGTTCCATAAGCGCATCTACGTGCTTAGTGGCAAATCGCTGAAGATCACGGCCAAGCTTGCTGACGCCGCGAAGCCTGGCGCAGCGGACGAATCGAAGGACAAACCATGAATTGGAAACTGTGCGCCATTATTTGTCTGGCCTCTGTCACGCTCGCAATCGCCGACGGACCGAAGGGAACTGAGCCGCGTCCCTCGGCGGCCCGCTACGCCGCGCACGCCGAGATGAACGGTGTGGCTGTCGGCGCAAGGCTGCTTACCGCAAAACAAGCTCGCAGCATTTTTGTTTCTGACGTGAACCGCTGCTGCCTGGTGGTTGAGGTTGCGTTGTATCCTTCCGCGGACAAACCCTTGGTAGTTTCCCTCAATGATTTTTCCCTGCGAACTAAAGACTCAGATGTAGCGGCCAAGCCCTCCACCGCTGGGGTGGTCGCAGCTGATCTGCAAAAGAGGGCTCGCTCCGACCGCGACGTTACCGTGTCTCCGGTTTATGGCGTTACCTATGAATCTGGCCGCGGCTATGATCCGGTCAACGGGACCACATCGCAGCACGGTTTGGGGCAGACAGCCGGTGTGATCGTTGGTGTCGGATCGGGATCGAATCCCGCCTCTACCGACAAGGATCGCAGTGTCATGGAGACTGAATTGAGCGAAAAGGGCCTGCCTGAGGGCGCTGCATCTAAACCGGTCGCCGGTTATATCTACTTTCCAATCTCTCCCAAAAAGGGCGCAGGCCAACAGCTCGAATACAACGTGGGCGAGAAGCAGGTCGTGCTTCCTTTGCCCTAAAGTTCATCGGGAATGCAGGTATTTGTTCCTCCGATGGGGGTCAGCAAGAAAATTTATAGCCCCTCGACTTGCTACCCGATTTGGGCCTCTGGCTGTTTTGCCCTCGTTGCATGCGCCAGTCCACTCTGGATTCCTTTGCACCCGAACCGCAAAAGTTAACTTGCACTCAGGGTTTTCAACAGGCGCGAGTCCCGAATCGGGCGCGAATTTGACCCGTAGTCGCTTGTTTAGGCACTCGAAAGGGACACAAACCCCGTGCGCTATGTTGCCTTGCTGCAATAAGTTACAGCGTTGCGAGAAGGGCATGGCACAAAGGTTCTACAACCTATCCCCTATACGTAATCGCCTTCCGGGGTAGCCCATTGGTTTTAGGCTCTTCTGCGATAGCCCGGGCGATCCATAGCCGCTATAGTTCTATTGCCGCCTAAGGCGGGCTTAATCTTCGAGGAGCCTCGGTAACCCCCTACTCCGAAGGCTCAACAATTAGTCTCCCTCCCCGAAACTGAACGGCTCAATTGGGTTCCACAAGGCCCTGCGAGGCTTGTACTCCAGGTTCGCCGCCCCCGGGAAAGACCACAAGAGCTGCACATGCGAGGTCTTATGAATACGCGGTTTTCTTTCCGGTTCTGTCAGATTTGCCTGGTCATCGCGATGGCGGTGATTTGCCTGGGGGGAGTTGGCGTAGCACAAGCACAGACGGCGACCCTGTCCCGAACTTCTCTCAATATGGGCCCGGTATTGATCGGCCAATCCGTAAGTTCCAACGTGATCCTGAAGAACACCGGAACCGCGGTGCTCAACATCAGCAGCATCGCGACCGGTACCTCCGTGTACACGCAGACCAACAACTGCGTCAGTCCTTTGGCGGCGGGCGCCTCCTGCACGATCAGCGTGAGCTTCGCGCCCACCAGTGCCGGAGCCGCGAGTGATGTCCTGAGTGTTAGCGACGACGCTACCAACAGCCCCCAGACCATGACTCTGGCGGGTTCGGGAATCACCCCGGCCTATCTCTCGGCGGTGAATTTTGCTTTCGGCAGCGTGAACGTGAACACCACGAGCGCGGCCAAGACGGTGACCGTTACCAACCGTGAAACATCAGCCCTGGCCGTCAGCATCAGCGTCAGCGCGGGCTATGCGGAGACCGACACGTGTGGTGGTTCGATTCCTGCCAGCGGCTCCTGCACCATCTCGATGACGTTCACTCCGACTGCGGTCGGAGCGCAGAACGGCAGCTTGACGGTTACACCCTCTGTCGGCCCGGTCCTCACGGGCAACCTGACGGGCACGGGCATTGCTGCCTTCACTCTGTCCCCGACCTCGCTCGCGTTCGGAAACCAGATTGTCGGCACCACCAGCGCGGCCAAAACCGTTACCCTGACCAACAAGACCACTGCCGCTCTGGGAATCTCGGGAGTATCAGTCCCCGCGCCCTTTGCCCAGACCAGCACCTGTGGCAGCAGCCTGGCGGCTTCGGCCTCCTGCACTTTCTCGGTCACCTTCAAGCCGACGAGCGCGGTGGCTTCGAGCGGAAACCTGGCGTTCACACTAAGCAACGGCGGCGCCCAGAGCGTTAGCCTCACGGGCACCGGCCTCCTGCCGCTGAGCGTGACCCCGACTTCGATTGCCTTCGGAAACCAGGCCACCAATACGGCGAGCGCCGCGCAGACGGTCACGATCAAGAACACCGCGACCACGAGCCTCTCCGGTTTGACGGTCTCCACCAGCGGCACCGGTTTCGCGCAGACCAACGGCTGCACTTCGACCCTGGCCGCTGGCGCCTCTTGCACCGACAGCATTGTCTTCACTCCCACTTCAACGGGCGCAAAGACTGGAACGGTGAGTGTGAACTACACCGGCGGGACGGCGCAGACCGTCAGCCTCACCGGCACCGGTACCGCGGCAGTGGCCATTTCGCCTACCTCGCTGGCTTTTGGAAACGTGAACGTCGGCAGCACCAGCGCGGCACAGACGATCACCATCAATAACGCGCAGAGTACCGCGATGAGCATCTCGAGCATCGTGGCCAGCGCCGGTTTTGCGGAGACGACCACCTGCGGTTCCTCGCTGGCGTCGAAGGCCTCCTGCACCATCAGCGTGACCTTCAAGCCGACGGTGGGTGGCGCCCAGACCGGAACCATCACCATCACGGATAACGCCGCCGGCAGCCCGCAGACGGTTGCCTTGACCGGAACTGGGGCAGCCTCCGTCACCATTACCCCGAACGTGCTGCCGGCTTTTGGCCCACAGCTTCTCAATACGACCAGCGCCGGCCAGAGCGTTACGGTAAAGAACACCTCGGGATCGCGGGTCACGGTAACCGTCAGCACCACCGCCCAGTTCGGGCATGGTGGCTCCTGCGGCACCAGAGTCGCGAACAATGGCACCTGCACGTTCAACGTCACCTTTACTCCAACAGCGGCGGGTGTCGTGACCGGTACGCTTTCGGTGACGGCCGGCAGCACCACACAAACCATGGCCCTCAGCGGCACCGGAGCGACCACTGCCGTCGGTTTCTCCCCGACCAGCCTGGCCTTCGGCAATCAGAACGTTGGCACCAGCAGCGCCGCTCAGGTCCTGACGATAACCAACGCGCAGGCCTCCGCGGTTTCGATCGGCAGTATCTCGTTCAGCGTTGCCTCGACCTACACCCAGACGAACACCTGCGGAACTTCCCTGGCTGCCAACTCCTCATGCACAGTAAGCGTGGTTTTCACGCCGACTAGTGGAGGCAGCAAGGCCGGCACCATGAGCATCCCGGTAGGCACGACGACCCTTTCCGTACCCGTCTCAGGAAACGGAATCGCGTTGATCTCAATTCTCCCGCTTTCGATTAACTCCGGGCCGGTGCCCATGAACGTGGCCAGCTCGGTGAGTAATGTCACGGTGAAGAACAACACCACGGTCAGTGTGGGAATCACCAGCATTGCCGTCACCGGCAACTTCTCGCAGACCAACAACTGCACCACTCTGGCGCCGGGCGCAAGCTGCACGGTTGGGGTTACCTTCACCCCGCTGAGCACGGGCGTTCTCTCGGGCACCCTGACCATCAACGATAACTATGCCGGCCTGCCGCAAACTGTGGTGACGCTGGCCGGCACCGGCTTGAGCGATAACAGTTTGTCGCCCATCAGCCTTGCTTTCGGCAACCAGATAGTGCAGTCGGCCAGCGCGGCGAAGACCCTGACCCTTACCAATAATCAGCCGTTCCCCATGTCCATCACCGGCATCACCATGACGGGCGATTATTCGCAGACCAATACCTGCGGTACCGCCCTCGCGGCCAAGGGCACCTGCACCATCAGCGCTGTCTTCTTACCCCTGGCAGCTGGAAGCCGCGTGGGCACGATCAGCATCGCAGTATCTCCGGGCAACGCAGTGAGCGCGACGCTCGGCGGAACCGGAATTCAGCCGCCGATCACCGCCCTGCCAGCCCAGGTTACCTTCGGGCCGACGGTAGTGAACGGCACTAGCGCAATGCAACCAGTTACGGTAACCAATGCCACGGCTGGCGCGTTCACGATATCGAGCATCGCTACCAGCTCCAACTTCGTGCAGACGAATAACTGCCCGGCGACTTTGGCCGGCGCGGCCAGCTGCACCGTCAACGTGGGCTTCTCGCCCACCGCGACCGGCACCGTAACCGGCCAACTGATGATCACTGACACTGCCGCCGGCAGTCCGCAGATCGTTTTGCTGAGCGGCGCCGCAACCACCGCGCCCACCAGCGTCACGGTCTTGCCGGCCAGCGTCTCCTTGGGCATCGGTGGCACACAGCAGTTCACGGCTACGGCCACCTTCTCTGGGCAGCCCAACCTGGACGTGACAGCTTCCGCTACCTGGTCCTCCGGCAACCCCTCGGTGGTCAGCGTCAACTCCACCGGTTTGGCCACGGTTCTGGCGGCCAGCGACACGGCTATCCCGATCACTGCCAGCTTCGGCGGAGTGAGCAACTCGGCGAATCCGGCCTGGCTGAGCGCGCTGAGTACTTTGCCCATCACCTGCCCCACGCCCAGCATCGATATGAAGATCCTGATCATCACCAACGGCCAGACCGAGTCCCAGTTCCCGGCCATCACTCAGGTCCTGAACTACCTCGGTACTCCGTACACGGTGTTTGACATGGCGGCCAACCCCGGTGGCATCACTGCGCCGTTCCTCTCCGACGGCAGCTGCCACGGCTACTTCCAGGGCATCATTTTCGCCGATGGCGGCTACATCTACACCCTCACCGGCATGCCCCTCATCGTGAGCTACGAGCAGACGTTCGGCGTGCGCCAGATCAACTGGTACACGTTCCCGACCCCCGACTTCGGGTTCACCGCGTGGGGAGCCAGCAACACGGCTGCCGGCGGAGGCACGGCGACCTGGGCCGCTAACGCCTCGATCGTCTTCCCCTACGTCAACACGGCGAATCCGCTGGTCATTGACCCAGGTGCGTGGACTTACTTCGACACCGCCATGACGCCTGCCAGCGGATCGGGAGCCAGCGTCACTCCGCTGCTGACCTCCGGCAATAACGTCGTGTCGCTGATCTACAACACCGGCGGCCAGTATCCGCGCGAAATGCTGACCCAGACCTTCGCCAGCAACCAGTACATGCAGCATGACCTGGTAATGGCCTACGGTCTGATCAACTGGGTTACCAAGGGCCTGTTCCTGGGCGAGTATCACGTGTACGCCACTCAGTCCATTGACGACTTCTTCATCAATGACGCTGAGTGGATTCCGGGTACGTCGTGCACCAACCCCATCACCCACGACCGAACCTTGGGCGACGATCCTTCGCTGCCCAACTTCCGCCTGATGGACACTGACATGACTCAGTTGGTGGCCTGGCAGGCGGCGAAGCAGAAGGATCCGCTGCTCAAGAACTTTGAGCTGACCATTGCCTTCAACGGCGTGGGCACAGTGGGCAACTCCGACTGGACCGGCGTAGGTACCCAGGGTACCGACAGCCGTCCGCAGGATACCTTGCTGCAGGCATTCCCGAATTACCAGCAGTTCTTCCACTGGATGAGCCATACCTATGATCATCCTGAGACCTTGAGCGTGCTGACCAAGTCTGGCCCGCCGGATTCGAGCGGCGACACCCTCGACCTGGAGGTTCTGACGAATCTTTGGGTCGCCGGCGACACCGTAAATGGCAAGTGGCTTGACACTGATGAGAGCGATGCGCAGGCCGCCAACTCACACCTCAGCTTCACCGACTTCGATCCACACAGTATGGTGACGCCGGGTGTTACGGGTCTCGATGTTGCGGTTTCGTCTCAGGCCCTGTTCGCGGATGGCATCTTCACCGTGGTGACCGATACGTCGGTGACGACCACGGCCACCAATAACAACGGACCGAACCCATCGCCCAACGTGGGCATCGTGAACAGCTACGCGCCTGGAATTTACGAGGTGCCGCGCCATCCCAACGATGTCTTCTTCAACGCTGCCAATTGGGCGGACGATGATGCCGAGTTCCTCTGCATCTACGGACCGCAGGGCACGAACCAAACGCCGTTCAACACGTTCACGCCGGCGCAGATACTGGACTTCACCAGCACTACGTTCGTGAACAACATGCTGCTGGGCGATATGGATCCGGAAATGTTCCATCAGCCGAACCTGCACTTCTCGGACAATGGAGCGAACCTCGGCATGTCAGGGAGCCATGTTTCCGCTCTGATCACCGACACCTACGACCAGACCTTCAGCAAGTACGAAGCTCTGTACAATCTGCCGGTGTTGACGCCGACCCAGGCTCAGATGGCGGTTGCGATGCAGGGACGTAACACCTACAACCTGTCGGGCGTGACGGCGACCTGGACGGGCGGTGCCGATCCTTCGATCAGCATCACCGTTCCGGCTAACACCGTTCCCTTGGCGATCATCCCCGTGACCGGACTGAACAGTCAGGGCGCGGAAACCTACGGCGGGCAGTTCATCTCCCACATTCAGGTGAATGCGGGCCAGACGGTAAGCCTCCCGGCTGAATAAGCGGGGAGAGTCATTCAGGAAAGAAAGGTAGAACAGTGAGCCGCATATACGACGCACTGACGATGGCGGAAGACCAGGTCATAGAGAAGTTTGGGACCCGGTCGATCAGATCCGAGGAGCCGACAAGCAGCTCCTCGGACCCGCAGCGGGTAACGGTCCCCGAGGATGGCGCATTTTTCTGGCAGTCGTCAGGTGACCGCCGGGAACTCACGGGGAAGGTCAGTTTGTCGCCCCGCAAGATGCGCAACATCCTGCTTTTAGCCTTTCTTTCTTTGGGTGGCATTTTGTTGGGCACCAACTATGCGTTGCGCCCTAACATTGCCGCTCTCGGTGGCACCGATGTCTTTGGAGTATCTTTTGAGGGAACCCTCCACCCCGCCAACGAAATCCGCGTGACTTCGGAAACGCTGGGAACGGTGGCGCAGATCTACGTGAAGGTCGGTGATCCGGTGCGCGTAGGACAGCAAATCATGCGCATGGATAACCGCGATTCTCAGATGGCTTTGCAGCAGGCTGCGGCGGAGCGGGAAGCGGCACGGCAGAACCTGGCCAGCTTCCGTTCCCGCTTAGCCGAAGCCAACGCCCGGCTGGCGATCGCGCAGCGCCAGGCCGACCAGGTGCCCACCCGTCAGCGCGGGGACTCGCCCAAGCGGGCGCAGGCCAACTACGATCAGGCGTTGGTGAACTATAACCGCGCCAAGAAATTATTCGATTCCGGCATCATCGCCCAGCAGGAACTGGATGCCAAGGCAACCGAACTGCGCATCGCCCAGGACGATCTCGATCAGGCGAAGCGCTTTGCCGGCGCCAACGCCAAGCTCGAACAGGACCAGACCGAGCAGGCCGGCCTGGAAGCTCAGGCGACCCGCCAGGACCTCCTGGAGCAGTTGCGCCAGGCCGACCTCAAGTACCAGATGGCGCAACAGCGTAGCGACGAAACCATCATCCGCGCCACTCAGGCGGGGGTGGTTGCAGAAATTCCGGTCAAGCTGGGTGACAGTATCCCGGGGGGCACTGTACTTGCGAAAGTGGCGGAACTGCGCAAGATGATTGCCGACGTTCCCGTGGCTGCTACAATGATTTCACAGTTGAAGTCTGGCGAGCCTGTGATGGTGAAGCTGCCATCGAATCCGCCGACTCAGGTGCAAGGCACGATCCGGACCATCAACCCGCTGCCCTCCCCCAATATGACCCACAGCGTGGAAGTGGAGTTTGACAACCCCACCTTGATGCTGCTTGCAGGACAGCCGGCCGAAGTTCGGTTTGTGAAGAATTGAAGCGTGAAGAGACCATCACGGTACTGCTGGCCAGCGAGGGAACTTATCCCTTCTATCACGGTGGTGTGAGCACCTGGTGCCACCGGCTGACCAACGGGCTGCCCAACATCGACTTCAGCCTGCTGTCGGTGGTCACCAATCCGTTTCAGCAGGTGAAGTACGAGCTCTCCCCCAATATTGTTGATGTGCTGAAGATCCCGCAGTGGGGTCTGATGCAACCAGCGGAGTATTCCCGGCACCAGCCCACCTCCACCGTGTTACGCAACCGCTGGAATACCACCCCTGACGCAATAAAGACGAAATTTCGTCCCTTGCTCGAGCAGTTCCTCGGACTCACTTTCACCCAGAACTGCGACAAAGAGGAACTCGGCCGCGTGCTGCTTGGAATGCAGCGCTACTTCCAGCGCTTCGATTACGCCAAGACGATGAACTCGCCGGAGGTGTGGAACGTGGTGCAGCACGCGGTGCGCGCCACCTGGGATTGCCGCCCTCCGGGCACGGAGAATCCCACCGTGGCGGAGGTGAAGCAGGTTTACCGTCTGCTTTACCACATGCTGATGATTCTCCACTTTCCTATCCCCACGGCGGATGTCACCCATTCCTCCGCGTCTTCGTTCTGCGGCATCATGTGCGTCCTGGCCAAGCTGGAACACGGTACGCCCTACCTGCTCACCGAGCACGGCGTCTACCTCCGCGAGCAATACCTGAACCTGCGGCGGCAGATGAAGTCGTTCTTTGTCCGCTGGTTTATGTATCGCCTGTGCCAGACGGTGGTGGAACTGAGCCTTTACTTCGCCGACCAGGTTTCGCCGGTTTGCGCTTACAACGCCCGCTGGGAAAAACGGCTGGGCGTGGAAGAAGAGCGCATCGAAGTCATTTTCAACGGAGTGGATCCGGGCAAGTTCCATCGCGTGGAGAAAGAGCCCTGCGATCACCCCGTGGTTTCCACCGTGGGCCTCATCTATCAGTTAAAAGGCCAGCTCGATCTGATTGACGCGGTTGGTATTCTCAAACCGAAATTCCCCGACGTGGAAGTTCGCTTCTACGGCACCGCCAGCGATCCCAAGTATTTCGAGGACTGCAAGAAGAAGGTTGCGGACCAGAAGCTGGAGAAGAACATCAACTGGGCCGGTTCGACCAAAGAACCATGGAAGGTTTACAGCAACGCCGACGTGGTTGCTTTCTCCAGCATTTCGGAAGGGTTTCCTTACGTAGTGGTTGAGGCCATGCTGTGCGGTGCCGCGATCATTGCCACCGATGTGGGTGGTGTGCGCGAAGCTACCGGAGAAGCCGGTATCATCGTGCCCGCCAAAGCGCCCGACAAAATGGCCGAGGCGATTTCGTATCTGCTCGGCAACCCGCAGGAACGTGAGCGCCTGGGCAAAATGGCCCTGCAGCGCGCTCTCGACAACTTTACGGAAGAGACTTTCCTCAGCAACTACGAAAACACATACCGCAAGCTGGTGGCCCGCCGTCCGCGACAGCGGCTCCTGCAGGCATGATTCCTCGGATGTAGGCGCGGGCGTCCTCGCCCGTGCAGGAAGTGGCACGGAATAGTGGGTCGAAAACTGATGAGGATGAGAAGGACGCATGCGCGAGGACGCGCTCGGCTCCTTCTAAAGTTCGCAATCATAATCATGCTCATAGGCTCCAGCTTGTGTTTGGCACAGGCGGCCGCCCATCCGCGGGTGCCGGCGCGCCTGGCCATTTATTACGGCTACCCGAGCCTGGTAAACGGAGCCAATGGCGATGTGGAGCGTGCCGCCGCCGCTTTCAGCCCTTACGATGTCGTCGTGCTGGGCGATGGCCTGGAGTTCGCCGATCAGCAGGCGGGACGCTTTCCCACCGGCGATCCCGCCGAACACCAGAAAGTGCTTCAGATCATCGCTGCCGCGAAGCGCCACAACCCGGGCATTCAGTTCTACGGCTACGTCCCTCTGGGCGATAACCAGTCGCTGAAGCCGGAGCAGATCCAGGAACGCGTTCGCCTGTGGAATGCCATGGGAGTCTCCGGCATCTTCCTCGATGAAGCCAGCTACGACTACAAGATTGTCACTCGCGAGCGCCAGAACATGGCGGTTGGCTATGTCCATCAGCTCGGATTGGGTGTGCTGATGAACGGCTATTTTCTGGATCACCTCTTCGGCACCGAAGACAAGCCGCCGGTTTCAAACGGAGGCTCGAAAAATCCCAAGCATCTGCCGCCCCTGCTCGACCGCCGCGATATCTTCCTGCTGGAGTCTTTCCAGATCAGCAACGGCAACTATGAGGACGCCGCCCATTTCAAAATGCGCATGAAGCAGGCAATCGAGTACCGCCGCCGCTTCGGCTCGCGCATCTTCGCCATCACGACCACGACCGACAAGCGGCCCTTTGACGCCGGCGAGTTCGCCTACGCCTGGTGGAGCGCATGGCTCTACGGCATTGACGGTTTTGGCTGGGGCGAACCGAATTTTTCCGCCAGCAGCAATCGGCTGGCAAATCACCAATGCGAGGGTAGCGGTTCCATCACCGCTTCCGGGCCAGTCAACTCCGACCCGAAACACTTTTGGACTAAGACGGATGGTACTGTCGTCGTGCTCGATTCCAGCGATCATTCCGCTCACCGCGTTCCGTTTTCCGCTACCATGGAAGCACCCAAGCAAATTGGGACCCTGTTGAATTCCTCCAAACGATCCCTCATGACCTGTGGGGCGGGGCAATGACGGCGACCAAAGATCCCGATGTGTTGATGAAAGCGGTGCAGAAAATCGCACCCGAGGTGGCGGATTACTACGAAATAGCCGCCATCGTAGAGTCGCTCGGCAACACCGACCGCTCCATGAAGGATTGGGGCTTCCCCACCGTCTTCAGCCTGGCCGAACATCTTTTCGTACGGTTTCCGCGCGGCGTGGCGGCAGCGAAAGAAGAAGCCGGGCCGTCAAAGCTGCGCGCGTTTTTCGCCGAAGCCTGGGTTGCAGTGTGCAAAATTTGTCCCAGCCTGGCGTACGCCATTCCGTGGATGGCTCTGCTGGCCCTGCAATATCTCTATCCTGACGCTCTGCAGGTCTCGCCCGAACTGGGCGGCGCGTTGAGCCTTTCGCTTATTGCCAGCCTGATTACCACCGGCGGCTTTACGCAGATGATCTCGCGCGGCGGCAACCAGTACTATGGCCTGCAGGAGCCGTTCCTGGCGCGGCGGTTTTGCGTGGCCGTGCTGGTGCTGGGGATTTTCAGCGTGATCTGTATGGCCGCGCTGGCCGTCGTGGTTGGGCTCTATTTCGAAGTATTCGCCTTCAAATATCTGCTGCTGGCGGCAATCAATTACTTCGGCCTGTGCATCCTGTGGATGTTCTGCGCCGTCATGGCGGTGCAGGGAACCGGCTGGTACATCCCCATCGTGTTTCTGGTCAGCGGATTGGCAACGGTCGGCATCCGTATGGCGGTGCATCCCAGCACCACAACTCTGCTCATGGTATGGCCACCGCTGGCGGTGCTCTGCGCCTTGCCCAGTATTCTCCTGGGCTTCCGCTATTTCGAGAAGAAGCATCCAAACACGCGTGACAGCGCCCGCCCGCGCTTTACCGTCGCCATTATTTCCATGGTGCCCTTCTTTTTCTACGGCACGGTGTACTTCGGCTTCATGTTCGCCGACCGCCTCACCGCAGGCAGCGCCATTCCCTGGGTCTCAGGCCTCAGCTTCGGTATCGACTCCGCCTATACCCAGGGCATGGACCTGGTGCTGCTGGCGTTCCTGGTCACAGCGGCTTCCACCGAATATTTCAGCGACGCCTTTCTGCGCTTCTGGAAGCGTATGGCGCTAGAGTTGCCGCAGGCTCAACACGACCGCATGGCCGCGCGCCTGCGCCTACGCCACGTCGGGGTCGTGTTTCTGGTATTCGTTGTTTTTGTGGTGATGTGCGGTGTTGCCTGGGAGGTCTTTTCCCACGCTTTCGGCATGGTGCCGTCACACCGCCTCATCGAAACCGCGCTGATGGGCGGGCTCGGTTACCTCATGCTCAGCATCGCCTTATTCGAAAATATTGTTCTCGCCAGCCTCAACGCTACTCCCTGGGCCTTGCGCTCGGTGGCGATCGGCTTGGGGGTGAATCTCCTGGCGGGTTATGCGCTCAGCCACTGGCTGGGCGTACAATACGCTGCCATGGGACTGCTCCTCGGGTCGGCTGTCTTGCTGTGGAAGTGCAGCGGGGCAGTGCGGCAAGCCTTGCGCCATCCCGATTATCATTACTCGATTGCCTGAGCCCCTCTTCAGATGATGGATGTCCTTAAGGCCTGCTGGATTCTCTTCGTATTTTTTCTGATCTTCTTTGGAATTCCTTCCCGGCTGTTTTCCAAGCGGCCCAACACCGCGGTCGTAATCCGAATCGCCGGCAATTTTGCCCGCATGACCCTGGGGGTGGTGATCGCGGTGTTCCTGGCGGCGAACATCAAGGCTCTGACTGCCATCACCATGCTGCTGCTGCTGGCGGGAGCGCTCCTCACCGCCTGGCTCCGCAAACACAATTGGCACACCGGAAATCTCATGCTGAGCGTGCAGACCGCAGCTCTTCGCTTCGTGCGCAAAGCTGAGAGCTGGTCCTTCGGCATGTACCTCATGCCGCGCGTGAAGGGCAAGGGATGGTCGATCACTCTCCCCCGCATCTTCACGGTGGAGCATTGGTTCGAAGTATTCGAGAACCAGGGGGTGCTGGCGATCGTATTTTTGTCTATCGTCCTGATGTCGGGCCTGCTGTTGTCGCAGAACGCGCTGCACCAGGTGCGCTTCAGCCAGGCGGACGAATATGGCGCGCTGCTGCGCGGCCGGGAACTGCTCCTGAATCTGCGCGCCATCGGACTGCCTTTCGTTTTTCCGGCGATCAGCGTCGTTACCTCCCTCATCGGCGCCACCGACCTCATGCAGGTCACGCGCTTCCTGTTTCCGCTTATCGAGCTTCTCCTGGTCCTGACGGCCGGCCTTGCCATTCGCGCCTGCACCCGGTCCGGCGTAGCCGCTATCGCCACCATGTACTGCCTGGGAGCCGCCGCCTTTCCGCCGGCGCGGGATGTGACTCCGGTGGCGGAGACGGCGCTGGAAAAGTTCATGACCCTGTTCAACTACTCGCCCGCGCTCACCCGTCCCGGACCTGAGCTGCAAGTGGGCCTGATCTTTGCGCTTCTCGTCTTCGTGTTTCTTGCCGACTGGCAGCGCAATCCGCAATGGGGTTCGCTGATCGACGTGGGCTGCTGCCTGGCCCTGGTCGGGATTGCATCGCAGTTCCTGCTGATCCTGGTAATCGTTGTTGCGGCAGTACTGCTGATGACGCGCCCTCTGCCCGCTCTCCTGAGCTTCACCCTGGTGTGCTATGGGCTGGCAACCTTCGCGGTGTTTTACAACGGTCCTCTGCTGCCCAATGAACTTTTCAGCTTCCTACCTTTGGCCGCGGCCATCGGCGTGGGTTGCGTGATCGAATGGGTGCGCTCAGCTTTAAGCGTCGCTGCCGGAAAGCACGCCGAAGGCATCGTATTTGTCGCTTTTCTTTTCCTGGCTGTGGTGTGGCTGCGTCCGCATGGCTTCACGCCCCAGTTCCTGGAATATGACGTCACCGCCCGGCAGACCCGCTCCATCATCGATCATTTTCCCCGCCAGAAGTGGGTGGTAGTCGCGCCGGTGGAGCAGCTGCCCGAAACCTTTGGCTTCGGCGGCTATGAAGACCTGGCGGCCTTCGTGGCGGAGTACAGCGAGCAGGTCTCGAATCCGGACTTCCGCTTCCCGCACGCTCCCGACAACATGTTCGTGTACGTGGAGAAGCGGCCCTTTCAGATGTTCGAGCACGAGCCGGCTTCAGTCTCCTTCGGCACACTCACTGACGCCACTTTCCGCAACTATCGTTCCCCCGCCGGCCGCGCCAGCCTGGAAACCGCAGCGCTGGAATTCTGTGAGTCCTACCGCCAAGCACATAGCAATATGTCGGTCTATTTTGAGGGGGATCGGCTGAGAATCTACCGCATTCAGGCTGAGCCCGAGCCTGCCCCTAAGAAGTGACTTGGGGCAAGCCCCGCCGCGACACGAGCAGGAACCATCGCACAGGAAAAAGGCGCTGCGGAGAGCGGGTCCGCAGCGCCTCTTCTTGCTTTAACCGTTACGCACTCAGCTTACCGGCACGCTGTCCGCGTTGCCGTCAGGTCCAGATCCTTCAACAGTGTGTTGAAGTTCAGGGCGTTGGCTTTCGGGCAGATATTGCTGGCGCTGCCCGAGTACTCCACCTCGAACACCGCCTTGCCGGCGTTGACGAAGGGCGTCAGCGTATTGCACTCGTTGTACTGGAAGCACTGTTCGTCGATCATAAAGTCGAACGAGGGCTCCAGTTGGTTGACCTGGTCAGTGTCGTTCTTCAACGCCACCGACATACCCAGGGAGTGAACTGTGCTCGCGATCCACTCGTTGTAGGTGATCTGGTCAGCCGAGGTTAACGGGAAGCCGGTGCCGTTGGTGTAGCCGTCAATGTTGTCAGGCTCCACGGCGTCGAATCCCTTGCTCTTGCACATCGCAAAACGGGCGGTCATCAGCGGGCGCACCAGCGCGCTGCGGATGTCCAGCCATTTCTCGCCCGGCCATCCATTGCCCGAACCGAGCACCGATGCTGGGAAAGAACCGGCATCCGATCTCCAGTTTTCCCAGGTTCCGGCGTCGATGTAGCAGACGGCGCGAGTTCCCTGCGCGTGCATCGCGGCGACCAGGGCGGCGGTAGCGTCAAAGCCGTCCACGTCGTACATCTGCACGTTCAGAAGACTGCTGGCCGAAGGCGACGAGGAAAGCTGCCATTGCCAGGATGTGACCAGCGGCGGTATCCAGGCGTCTCCGGTGATGGGCGTGGGCGGCGGGGTGACCGGCGGCGGTACTGGCGTCGGTGGCGGCGTTGGCGTGGTGATCGGAGCTGCCTTGACGGTCAAGGTAAAGCTCTGACTGACGGCTGCGCCGATGCCATTGGCCGCGCTGATGGTAATGCGATAAACCCCAGCTGTTCCCGACTGAGGAGCGCCGCGAAGCTGGTTGCGGCGGAAGCTGACTCCCTGGGGCAGTGCTCCCGACTCCGCGAGTGTTGGTACCGGGTTACCGCTGGCTGCGAAGGCAAAAGTGCCGGTCGTACCCTCAGTGAAGGTAGTCGCGGCGGCGCTGGTGATTTTTGGAGCGATTCCTACAGGACAGGTTTGGGCCCAGACTAGATTGGAAATTAGGCCGATGACGAAAAGGGGCCGTAACAGGCGGAGAGTGCTCTGCAACAAGGGGAGTGCTCGCCTCATATGTGTTCTCCAGGGTTGAATTAGACGAGGTAGCGCCGACAGAACACTTCTTGGGAGCTTTTCTTTCAGTGACTTATGTGTGGAACTTGGGGCGATCTTAGGAGTAGAAGGTAACTGCGTCAATTACCAAAAGGTCATGGCACATCCTCCCTTGGTAACGGTCCCTTGGTAACCTTTCCATTTGAGGAAATTGTTGGCTTGGGTTCCATGGGGTGTCCCAGTTTGTTCCTTTCCCGAAATTGTTCTCCAGACATGATTCTCCAGACGCGCTTCCGTACACCCTCGAAGCGCTCCGCTGGAACCGGCATCGCGCAGGTTCGCGCGACGCCGGTTCCGCGGGCTGACTGCAAGTGAAAGTGAGGGCTAACGGCACGCCGCCCGGTAGGCGGTGAGATCTTCGTCTTTCAGCATGGAGTTGAAATTCATCGCGTTCGCCTCCGGACAGAACTTCGACGTGGGCATGCCGTACTCCACTTCGAAGACGGGCTTTTTGGCATCGACGAATGGCAACAGGGAATCGCACTCGTCATACTCGAAGCACTGCTCATCAATGGCGAAATCGAATTTCGAGACCAGATCACGCGACTGGTCCACGTCGTTCTTCAGCGCCACCGATAAGCCCAGCGAGTGTGCCGCGGCCGCGATCAGGGAGTTGTAGGTGATTTGATTCTGGTAGGTGAGAGGGAATCCGGTGCGGTTTTCGTAGCCGTCGATGTTGTCGGGCTCGATGCCGTCAAAGCCTTTGGCTTTGCACATCTGGAATCGGGCTTTCATGAGCGGCAGCAGAACCGCGGTCTGGCGGATGTCCAGCCATTTTTCACCGGGCCATCCGTTGCTGCGGCCTTCTACGGTGGTGGGAAACCTGGCGGCATCGGAGCGCCAGTTTTCCCAGGTGCCGACATCGATGTAGCATACGGCGCGAATTCCTTTGGCATGCATGGCGGTAATCAGCGATGCCGGGGCATCGAATCCGTCTACGTCGTACATTTTCACGTTGAGCAGCTGGTTGGCTGCGGGTGGGCTGTCAAGTTGCCATTGCCATTCCGTCACCATGCTGGGATGAAACGCGACCACCGCCTGAGCAAAGCCGGCGGAGACCGCAGCTGGTAAGAACAGCAAGACACAAAGCGGAAAGAGGGGGAGAACTCGCCGCATCGTCTTTCTCCAATCGGGTTTTATTGGACGAAGTGGCGCACTAACGCCCTTGGTTAAACCAGCAAGTTTCTCTGGGTATCAGTTGTCGCGATGCTATGGGTAGGGCCGGAGACGGTCAATCAACAGAGGGCTTGGAACCTTCTTCTATTTTTTATCGATGATTGCTTCTATGCGGCTGATGTGCAATCGGTTAGGAGGATGTGGGGAAAGACGATGAGGCGCTCTTCCAGGAAATAAATTATCGGTCGGTTGATCGAGCCAGAGAATGTTTTCCCTGTAGTGACGGCGATGCGGCTTGGAATGAGCGACAGATGGAAGCGCGGGCGGAGAAGGAAACCAGGAGCTCTCGGCCTCAACATCTCGTCAGGTCCCCGAGCAAATTTTCACTCCCCGATTCCGGAAATCGCGAGCCTGTCTGCCCATTGTTCCTCGCGCGCCGACAAAGTTTTATTTATGCCCGCCATAGAAATAAGTTTTCACAAACATTTCTTATCATCCTCAGAAAAAGTATTTGTTGGACGCAGCCCTATGCAGAAAGTTAACCTTCCCGCTCTAGACGAGAGCTGGCCGTAACAACGTCAAAACCGAAAATCCAGGCAGAAAGCGAGCAACGATGAAGAACTCCTTTCCTGTGGCTGCATTGATGTTTGCCCTCAGTTGTGCATTACTGTTTGCTCCGCCAGCGGTGCCGTTTGCGGCGGCGCAAACCGCGGCTGCGGCGACCCAGGAAACACCTCCAGCGGCTCCCGCCGCCAATCAGAATTCCACCGATCTCTCTCAGAAAGTCAAAGACCTCGAGCAGGAAATTGAGGAACTGCGCGCCCAGATGGCGGCGCTGAAAGACCAGCAGCCCAAGCCTCCATCCGTGGCTGTTGTGGCGTCCACCGGAGTTCCTCCCTTGACTTCCGCGGCACTGGCCGTGCCTGCCTTGCCTTTGGCCCAGGCGGCGACTCCGGCCCCCGCGCCGGAAAAAGTCTCTCTCGCCGGCCTGCTCGGTCCCACGACCTTGAGCGGCTTTGTCGATGTGTACTACGACTACAACTCCAACCAGCCGGCGTCACGCACCACCGCCTTGCGCAATTTCGATATCAACTCCGGGCAGTTCGGCTTGAACATGATCGAGTTGGTGGCGGATAAAGCGCCTGACGCTGCCGCCAGCCGCCTCGGCTACCACGTCGCCCTGGGTTTTGGCGAAGCCATGAACCAGGTGAATAGCGGCTCGGAGTTGGGCTTCGATCAATACCTGAAGGAAGGTTACCTGGAATATCTCGCGCCCGTCGGCAAGGGCCTGCAGATCAACGTCGGTAAGTTCGTGACTCCGGCCGGCGCCGAAGTCATCGAATCCAAGGACAACTGGAACTACTCGCGAGGCATTCTGTTCGCCTGGGCGATCCCTTACTTCCACTTCGGCATGAGTGCGAAGTATGCCTTCAACAGCAAATTTGCTCTCACCGGATACCTGGTGAACGGCTGGAACAACAGCGTAGACAACAACAGCGGCAAAACCACCGGCTTCAGCGCCGCCTGGACGCCGAACAGCAAGTTCAGCCTCACTCAGAACTATCTTGTCGGGCCGGAGCAGGCCGACGACAACTCAGATTTCCGCCAGCTCCTGGACACCGTCGTAAGCTATAGCCCCAACGCCAAGCTGTCGTTCCTGGCGAACTACGACTACGGCCACGACCGCCAGGAGACCGACCCCGGGCCGCCGCGATTGACCTCGCCGGTGTGGTGGAGCGGCGTGGCCGGGTACATCAAGTACGCTCCCAACGACAAGTGGTACGTCGCCACCCGCGGCGAATATTTCAAGGACCACGATGGCTTTGCCACCGGAACGCCGCAGACGCTGGGTTCGTTCACTCTGACCTTCCAGCGCATGCTGGCGGGGAAGCTTATGAGCCGCCTGGAGTATCGGCGTGACATGTCGGACCAGAACTTCTTCCCCTACCGGGCGGGGCAGTTCGGGAATAAGGACAACCAGAACACGGTGTCACTGGGCTTGATTTATGCATTCACCAGCGCCGACGCCAAGTAGGCGCCAACGTGGCTATGGAGACGTTGCCAGCACGTCTCTGCGAAGCAGCAGCGGAGGGATTTTAAGTAAGCACAGGAGGACCGGCAGGTGAGCACGCACGAGATCGGTTCCAGTGGTTTAGGAGGAGCAGGGCCGCACCTGGCAGGGCATTACGGCGTAACTACGCCGCCGATGAGTTTGCCAGAGTGAAGGTCACTGCTTCGCTGCGGACGCCAACTGGCATTGGCGTCCGCAGTAGCAAGGCAAGTTTTTCTACACGCGGGCTCGGCTTGGGCTCAACCCACAACCCCTACGACCAGCGCCCAAGCCGCGCCTGCACCAAGTTGCAGAATAGAACTTCGGCCAGCAGAAATTCGCGCGAATCCTATCCAAACGCAATAGGCACCGTCAAGCTTTTTCTGGTGTCGCTAGTGGCGTAGTTCGAGGTCCTTCGTCTTTCCTCTGTGCACGAAGGAAACACACGAAGGAAGTCTGGTTCAACGCCTCAAGACTTCGTTTCTCGATGCGCGGTTTCACTACTGTACCGTGAGCGTCACCTGGATGTGATGCGTGGCAAAGCTCGCCTGGCCGGATTGCCCGCTGGTAGCCGTCACGGTGATGTTATAAGTGCCCGTCGGCGTTCC
>DATJXG010000346.1:0-11341 GCA_035500455.1 Terriglobales bacterium
TAGCGTTGATCGCGCCAGACTGCTCTCGTGCTCATGTAGCTGGCGCACCACACTAGGAAACCCAGCAGATCGCGAATGGGATAAAGCCAGGGGGCGCTTCGCGCGTCCGGGTCGCGCACTACTCCCCAGCCGATGGCGTAACACTCGAGTAGCCGGTTCAGCAGCGCCACTGCAAGGAACGCCCCCGCAACGAGCCAGCGGCCCAATAATGCGGCCGCGAGGAAGCCGAGAATTCCGTAGGGCATGGCGAAAATCAGGCCGGTGCCGAAGTGGCCCTTGGGCCGCGAATAGCGCGTGCCTTTCGCCCAGCGCACCTGGCGCTCCCACATGCGGCGGAAGGTCATGGGGGGAACGACGTGATCGGGCACGTGCTGCGAGAGCACCACCCGGTACCCCGCTTTCGCGATGAAGTTGCCGATCACGAAATCGTTGGAGAAGTAATCGCCCACGGCGCGGTAGCCGCCGATTTTAGCCACCGAATCCTTGCGCACGGCGATGGTCGGACCCAGGCCGAATTTCATGCCTTCGAGCATGTTGGCGGTGAGCACGCCGGCGGTCATCTCGACCGACATGCCGATGGCGTCCATGCCCGACCAGAAACCGCCAGCATTTTTGCCGCGATAGACGCAGGTCACCATGCCGGTTTCGGGATCGAGCAGCGGCGGCACGATTTCGCGCAGGTACTGGGGCGAGACTTCCACGTCGCTATCGCTGGTGACCAGAATGTCGTGGGCGGCGGCTTCCGTCATGCAGTGGAACGACCACGCCGGAGGATTCGGCCAGGGAGGCTTGCCGTTGACTACGATGCGGCTGCGAATCTGGGGATAGCGCTCGCTGACTTCACGCACGACGTTGAGAGCGGGATCGTCGGCATCGTCGGCGGCGAAGAGGATTTCATAGTCGGGATAGTCCTGCTGAAAGAAGCTCTCGACATTCTCTTTGAGGCGGGCTTCCATCCCGTGCACCGGCTTGAGCACGGAAACCGGGGGCAGACTTGAAAGGGACGGAGCCTCAGTTTTCCGCGCTTCGCGGTGGAACTTGGCGGCTCCCAGGAGGGCCAGAACCAGGAACACCGTGGAAGAGATGGTTCCGGCGAGCGCAATGGCAAGCAGGATGTAGGCGAGCAACAAGGCTCAGGCTCCTTGCAACGTGCCGGCATCTTTGCACGCCGGCAACGCCGATCTTGAGTCACCGCCGCCAAACACTCGGGTGAAGCATTCCAGCGCCTGATCGGGAAGTTCTGAGATTACGTCGTCCGCTCCCGCAGCCAGCAGTTCCCCGGCTCGTTCCGCTGGGGCATAGCCCAGGCACTTCATGCCCGCGGCGCGGGCGGCTTGCACGCCGGCAACGGAATCCTCTACTACCAGGCAATTCTGCGGGGCAACCCCGAGCCTGGCGGCGGCCAGCAAGAATACATCGGGGGCGGGCTTGCGGGCGTCGACGTCTTCGCCCGCCAGAATCACGGCGAAACGCGACTTGATGCCGAACTTTCGCAGGGTCTGCAGCGCGCGCCTCTTCCCGGCGGAACTCGCCAGCGCATATCGCAGGCCGGCGCCGTCAAGCTGATCGAGAACGCGCAGCAGGCCGGCTTTCAGTTCCAGATCGTGGGCCAGGCTGTGGTAAAGCTCGTCCTTGCGGCGGCCGTGGGAGCGAAGCTCGCTATCGCTTAGGGGACCGAGGTAGTGCCGCAGAATGTCATTGCGGGAGCGCCCGCCATAAATGAAGTCAACGTTCAGCGATGACGGATCCAGCCCCTGCTCCTGAAACAGCGCTTTCCAGGCGCGCTCGTGAATGGGATGGCTGTCGGCTACAACACCATCGAGATCGAAGAGAACGGCTTGCAGCCTGGGGGATGCGGGAAGATCGGCCGCCATCGGCAGCTACTCCCCTTCGGAGTGCAGGATGCGGTGCCGGGTGGCGGTGAAGAGGGCGTGGGCCACGCTCAAGTGGGCATCCTCAATATGCTGCATGTTGTCGGAGGGAACGACCAGGCACAAGTCGCAGAGATTCTTCACCGCGCCGCCTTCGTAGCCGGTGAGGGCGATTAGGGTGGCGCCCGCCTGGCGGGCCACTTCGAGGCCGCGAATCACATTGGGCGAGTTTCCACTGCCCGAGATGGCCAGCGCCACGTCACCCGCCTGGATGTGGCCTAGCATCTGCTCGGCGAAGATATCTTCGTAGCCGGAGTCGTTGGCCCAGGCGGTGAGCATGGGAATGTTGTCGGTTAATGCGATGGCACGCAGGCGGGGCAGACCGTTGGTGGCGGTGCCTTTCGCCAGGTCGCAGGCGAAGTGTGAGGCCAGGGCGGCGCTGCCTCCGTTGCCGAATACGAAGACGTTGTGGTTATTCTTGTAGGCCTTGAAGATTTGCTCGGCGATGCGGTCCACCATGTCGAAGTCCAGGCGAGCCAGGACGTCGCGCGCTCCGGCAAGGTAGGCGCTCGACTTCAGGACTGGTTGTTCTTTAACCAGGGAATCGGCAGTTTTCACAAAATGGGCCTTAACCCAGTGATTACCAGGATTTTATACGGATTGGTGGAAATTGGGCAATTTTAGGGGGGATAGAGTCAGGCGACCGTCTGGGAAAATTTGGTGGCGATAACTTTGCGTTCTTTACGCTCTTTGCGGTTTTCCATAACCGCAAAGAGCCCAAAGGACGCAAAGGAAAACCTATTTGCCAGATAGGACCGGCGACTTCGCTACCAGGATGGGGTCGTTTTGGCCATCGTTATAGATGATTTGCGAACCTTCGCTGGTCATGGCAAAGGGCATTTCGCGCAGGTGCGCCAGGACTTCCCGCACCTGGGATTGCCTTTCAGGATGGCAATAGAGCAACAGGAACCCGCCGCTCCCCGCGCCCAACAGCTTGCCGCCCTCCGCACCGGCTTCGCGGGCCAGGCGATAGTTGGAGTCGATGGCATCATTAGTGATGTCGCGCGCCAGCCTGGATTTCAGCAGCCAGCCTTGATGCAGGATTTCGCCGACGCTCTCCACATTGCCTCTCTCCAGGGCGGCGCAGAGTTCGCCGGCGAGTTCGGTCATGCGCACTACGGCGGCGAACTTGTCGGGCTGTGCCATGTTGCGCCCTTGCTCCTGCAGAATGGCGCTGGCCGCTCGTTCCCCGCCGGTATAGAAGATCATCAGCCGGGCTTCGAGTTCGCGTCGCGTTTCGGGAGAGCACGCTACCGGAGTGACCTCGACGCTTTCGTCGCGGTGAAAGCGGATGCAATTCAATCCGCCAAACGCGGCTGCGTATTGATCCTGCTTGCCGATGGGCTCGCCTACCCGCTCGATTTCGATGTGGCAGGCGGCGGCAGCCAGTTGGTGCGGCTGCGGCATGTCTCCCGCCAGGGCGTGCAACGCATGCAGCAGGCAGACAGTGAACGCGCTGCTTGATCCCATTCCAGTGCCCGCGGGAACGTCGGCGAAGCTGGCGATTTCCATGCCGCATTCGATGTTCATCTCCTGCAGGCATTCCCGGACCAGGGGATGTTGCACTTCGGCGGTGCTGAAAACGTCCTCGGTGCGGGAATACTTGATGCGGATTTTGTCGTGGAAATAAGGATGGATGGCGATGTACATCGCCTTGTCGATCGTGGTGCTCACCACCATGCCATCGTGGCGGCGGTAGAAATCGGGCAGATCGCTGCCGCCTCCGGCGAAGCTGATGCGGAATGGGGCTTTGGAAAGGATCATCCCAGCCTCGCTTCCAGGGCGCGCAGGCCTTCGGGGCTGCCCATATCGATGAATCGTTCGAGGGTGACCCAGGCGCGCATCTGCCGCTGCTCGATTAGGCGCGGGAAAATTTCTTCTTCCAGGGAGAACTTCTTCCCAGGCGGGATGGCTTCCAGCACCTGGCGGTCGAGCACGACCGCCCCGGCATCGATGTGGGTCATGCCGGCCGGGTCGCGCTTTTGATATGCCTTCACCCATCCGTCCGGGGTCAGGGCCAGGTTGCTTTTCACGGTTACATTTTCGTTCTCCTGGGCGCCGATCTTCTGAGCAACGATGAGTGCCGCGGCCGGCTGCTGGCGGAAGTTGGCGACCAGGGCGGCGTAGTCGATGGCGAGGAAAGTATCGCCGTTCAGCGCCAGAAACTCTCTCTCAAGTTTGCCGGCGGCGTTTTTCAATGCACCTCCGGTGCCGAGGGGTTCTGGTTCGTAAGAATAGCTGAGTTCCAGGTCGAGGCTGCGGCCATCTCCGAAATGTTCTTCGATTTGCTCGCCCAGATACGCTACCAGCAACAGGACGCGGCGAAAGCCGCTTCTGCGCAACAGTTCGAGTTGATGATGGAGAAAAGGTTTGCCGCTCACCGGAATCATGGGCTTGGGGATGGTCTCGGTCAGGGGGCGCATGCGGGTGCCCAGGCCGCCAGCCAGGATGACACCTTGAAAATCCAGCTTTGGCGGGATTCGCTGGCCGGAAGATGAATTCCCGCCGGGATTCATGGTCAAACGGGGCGCGTTGGGCGTATCCACCGGCTGACGCATGCTGGCATGATAGTCGAATCAGAAGCAGGCGGTCGAGGTGGGCTTGCGCGGCGGGCGACTTGTTATTTTGGGAGTTCGGTTATTCTCCTCGACCGGCAAGCCCAAAATCTTAAAACACCGAGGCCGCGGAGAACATCCGCCGAGAGCGCGGAGGTTCATTCCGTCCCTGCTAGACTGGGCGCGATTTAGCAAAGCGGAATCAGAGGTGCACTCGATGAAGATGGCACGCGTGATCCTGTTTACCGGCCAGATGGATAAGATGAGCAAGTTCTATGGCGAAGTGCTGGGCCTCAGGCAGGTCACGAATGAGAAAGGCTGGCGGGAGTTTGCCGCCGGCGGCGCGCGCATCGCGTTGCATTCCGGCCCATCATCGCCTGGGCGCAAGGGACCGAAGATCGTATTCCATGCCAAGGATGTCGCCGCCCGGCGCGAGACCCTGGTGGCGCGAGGCGCGAACTTCGGCAAGATCCGGCAGGGCGAGGTGTTTTGCCTGTGCGACGGGAAGGACCCGGACGGTAATCCCATTCAATTGTCCGACCGCTGAAGTGCCGGCGGGATGCCGGCGCTGCGCTCGCGCGAGTGACTCGCAGGTCGGGGCAGAGCCCGCACCCTCCGGGTATCTTGCCTCCCGTCCTCAAGCCTGCTTATACTCGGGTGTTTGCCCGCCTACTCCGGGACCTGCCCCGGCGCCGGCCTGCATCTCGTCGGAGTGCCATTTTTTACGGAGATACTATGAAGACCGTTGCCCTCGAAGAGGTAATCAATCCGTGGGAAGAACAGGCTGCGCGCTTTGATTTAGCGGCGCATAAGCTCAACCTGGACGAGGGGCTGTGGAAGGTCCTGCGTTATCCCAACCGCGAGATCATTCTGCACATCCCGGTCAACATGGATAACGGCAAACTGGAAGTTTTCACCGGCTTCCGGGTGCAGCATTCTATCGCCCGCGGGCCTTCCAAGGGCGGCATCCGCTACGGCCCGGATGTGACTCTCGACGAAGTTCGCGCCCTGGCCAGCTGGATGACGTGGAAGTGCGCTGTGGTGAACATTCCCTTCGGCGGCGCCAAGGGCGGCGTGATTTGTGATCCGCACAAAATGTCCATGGGCGAACTGGAGCGCATGACCCGGCGCTATACCGCGGAACTGGTGGACTTCATCGGCCCCGAGAAGGATGTTCCCGCCCCCGACGTCAACACCAACGAGCAAACCATGGCGTGGATCATGGACACGTACTCCATGCACATGCGCCAGACGGTTACTTCCGTTGTTACCGGCAAGCCGATTAACATCGGAGGGTCGCGCGGCCGCCGCGAGGCCACCGGCAGGGGCATCATGATCGTCTGCGACGAGGCGGTCAGGAAGCTCGGCCTCTCGCCGGAGCAGACGCGGGTAATCGTGCAGGGATTTGGCAACGTCGGCTCCAACGGCGCCAAGCTGATGTCCGAGGCAGGTTACAAAGTGGTGGGCATCGCCGAGGTGGATGGCGGCCTGCACAACGCCAACGGCATTGATATTGACGCGCTTATCGAACATCACCATCGCAACCGCACCATCGTGGGCTTCCCGGGCGCGGAAGCGGCTGATGCCGACGAACTGCTGATCGGGGACTGCGAGATTCTGATTCCCGCCGCCACCGAAAACCAGATTACCGCCCACAACGCCGGCAAAGTGAAGTGCAAGATTCTGGCCGAGGGCGCGAACGGCCCCACCACTTCCGACGCCGACGACATCCTTGCCAATAAGGGTGTATTCGTCATCCCCGACATTCTGTGCAATGCCGGTGGCGTCACCACCTCCTACTTCGAGTGGGTGCAGGACCGGCAGGGCTACTTCTGGAAGGAATCACTGGTGAACGAGGAACTGGAGCGCATCATGAAGACGGCCTTCGAGGATGTGGTGCGCTTCGCCGAGACTCACCATGTGAACAACCGCATCGCCGCCTACATGCTGGCCATTGACCGGGTGGCGTACACTATCCGCCAGCGGGGGATTTACGCATAGGGGGAATTCGATTCGCTGAGGTGTCATTGTGCGGAAGATCCTTCTCTGCCTGCTGGTGGTAGTTCTGTGCCTGCCTGCGTTTCCTCAAAATGATTCTTCTTCCCGACCAACTGCGTCCGCCAAGCCCGCTTCTACGCATGCGCCGAGCGCCGCGGAGATTGCCGCCGCCAAAGCTGCGCGCCAAGTCTGGGTGAATACGACGACGGGGATCTACCACAAAAACGGCCGCTGGTATGGCAAGACGAAGAGCGGAAAATTCATGTCCGAAGCCGACGCGAAGAAGGCCGGGTACAAGAAAGCCAAGCGAAATTGAATGTAGCGCCGGCGTCCCGCCGGCGCTACGGTCGGGGCCGCCGGCAACCTGGCCCTTGTTGCGGAAATCTTGACGGTGTCGAAGCGCCGGCGAGACGCCGGCGTTACGGTTGCGCTAGTGACTGTCTGCGCTGCCGTCACCTGTCCACCGCCGTTGACCTCGGCAACGGGCAACAATTAGGATGCCTAGGACAATCTCAGGAACAGGAGAAACCAGCCGGTCCCTTGCTTTACTTGAGTTTACAGGGGCCAGTACACTACTCGTTTCCCTGAGCAGGCGCGGGCGGGCCCGCGCGCGCACCGATTCTTGCCGATTGCGAGGTGTCAAGTCATGCCAGTGGCAAAAGCGGAAATTGCTGGGAAAGTAAAGCAGATCATCTCCGAACAACTGGGCGTGGACGAGGCCGAAGTGGTGGCCAGCGCCTCGTTCGTGGACGACCTGGGAGCGGACTCGCTCGACCAGGTGGAGCTGGTGATGGCGCTGGAAGAAGGGTTCGATCTGGAGATTTCCGACGACGACGCGGAGAAGATCCGCACCGTGCAGGACACGATCGATTACATCGAAAAGCACGCAAAAGTGAGCAAATAGTTTTGTAGATTTGCCTGGCGGGCGCGATGCCCGCCAATGGCGGAAGGCCGCCCAAGGGCGCTGGCAGCGAATGGCGCTACACCGAGCAAGCGAGGAAAAATCATGGCTGCTGTGGATGAGAAAGTAAAGCAAATCATCGTTGAGCAACTTGGGGTGGACGAAGGTGAAGTCACCCCCAGCGCATCTTTCGTGGACGACCTGGGCGCCGACTCGCTGGACACCGTGGAACTGGTGATGGCCTTCGAGGAAGCCTTCGAAATCGAGATCCCTGATGAGGACGCGGAGAAGATCCGCACCGTGCAGGACGCCGTCGATTACATCGGGAAACATGCGAAAGGCGGGAAATAATTGGGACGCAGGGTCGTAGTCACCGGCATCGGCCTCATCTGCGCGGTGGGCAACACCACCGCGGAGGTGTGGCGGAACCTGCTTGCCGGCAAAAGTGGCGTGACCCGCATTACCGAAGCGATCAAGCAGGGCGCATTTAAAGAGGAAGAGCTGCCCAGGTTCGCCTGCCAGATTGCGGCCGAAGTCAAGAACTTCGATCCGCTGCAATTCGTCGAGAAAAAAGAGCTCAAGAAGATGGGGCGCTTCATTCATCTCGCCCTGGCGGCGGCGGATGAAGCGGTCAAGACCGCCGGTCTGCAGGTAACGCCGGAGATTTGCGAGCGAGTGGGAGTGCACATCGGCTCGGGCATTGGCGGATTCGATGTGATTGAGCGCGAGCATTCCAACCTGCTTAATGGCGGCCCGCGCCGCATCTCCCCTTTTTTCATTCCTGCGGCCATCGTGAACCTGGCGGCCGGGCACATCAGCATCCGCTACAACGCGCGCGGACCGAACGAAGCCACCTGCACGGCCTGTACGACCAGCGCGCACTCGGTGGGGGACGCGTTCAAGATCATTTCCCGCTGCGATGCCGAAGTAATGATCGCCGGCGGCACGGAAGCGGCCATTACTCCCATGGGAGTGGGCGGATTTGCCGCTATGCGGGCGCTCTCCACCCGCAACGATGAGCCGGAACGCGCCAGCCGGCCGTGGGATTCGGCGCGCGACGGTTTTGTGATCGGGGAAGGCGCGGGAATTCTGATACTGGAGGAGTTGGACTTCGCCCGCCGCCGCGGCGCCAATATTCTGGCGGAGGTCATGGGTTACGGCATGAGCGGTGACGCCTACCACATCACCCAGCCTGCGCCGGAAGGTGATGGCGCCTATCGCGTGATGTTGAACACGGTGAACGACGCCAAGATTCAGCCGCAGCAGGTGGGATACATCAACGCCCACGGAACTTCCACCGACATCGGCGACAAGTTGGAAACCGTTGCCATCAAGCGGGCTTTCGGCGACCACGCCTACAAGCTCGCGGTAAGCTCCACCAAGTCGATGACCGGCCATCTTCTGGGTGGTGCGGGAGGATTGGAGGCGGGGATCACGGTGCTGGCGCTGCGTGATCAAGTGCTGCCGCCGACCATCAACCTGGAGCAGCCTGACCCGGAGTGCGACCTGGATTACGTTCCCAACCATTCGCGCAAGGTGGATCTGGAGTACGCCATGTCGAACTCCTTCGGTTTCGGCGGGACCAATGGCGCTCTACTGTTTCGCCGCTGGGAGTAGAGCGAGCCTTTTACCCCGTTCATGGCCTCCACCATCCCTTTCAAAGGCCTCATGATCAAAAACCCGCCATTCTTCAAAAAGCCCTGTCATCCCGAGCAACGCGAGAGATCTGGGTGTTTGCCCGCAACGCCAATGCAGTGGACCGGCGAGAACCCAGATCCCTCGCTACGCTCGGGATGACAGGCCTTTGGTTGGCTGAAGTGCCGCACCGCACTTTCCGCGCCAGACGCGGGTTTTAGGGCCTCCCAAAAGTAATCAGCCAACTATTACTTTGCTTACACTTTTGTACCGTCCCATTGTCCTTTTGCCCTTTTGCCAAGCGGCCGGATTGCCGAGAGAATAGTCAGCAATCGATATGGCCACTTTCATGGATAAACCTCTGGTGTCAGCCTGGTCGCCGATTCCCACGACCAGAAAAACCTCAGTCCGTGTTGCCCTGGTGGCAACCAACGAACCGGCTTCTGCCATTTTGACGGAGTGCTTCCGGCAATTCGGTATGGAGCCGATAACCCTGGAGTCGCACCCCAGCGTTCGCCTGCAGCGGGAGAAGTTTGCCGCCTGCGTGGTGCCGCTGATGCCGGGAGCGGAATCGGTGATGGAAGCCGCGCGCCTGTCAGCCTCCAACAGCCGCATCGTGATTTATGGCTTAGGGGGAAGCGCGCAGGACGCCCTTCGGTTCTCAAAATTCGGGGTGAATGCGGTGTTCCACGAGCCGCTGGAGCGCTCCTCGGCGTTAAAACTGGTGCGGGCGACGCAGACCCTGCTGCTGCACGAGTTCCGCCGCTATGTGCGCATTCCGGTGATCACGGAGGTCGCGGTGGTGGTGGGCGATGGCCGCCGGTTCAGCGCGACCAGCCTGGAGGTCAGCTCTGGCGGCATGTCGCTGCGCGTTTCGGAAGAGGTGGACCCGGGGCAGCCGGTGGAGATTTCCTTTGCCCTTCTGACCCTTCCTCGAATCTGGGTGAGAGGAACAGTCAGCTGGCGCAAGCCTGCCTTGAAGACCATGGGTGTCCGCTTCGACACTCACGATGAACGCCGGCTGCGGATCAAAGAGTGGGTGGACGCGTACTTCGAGAACTGAGGTTCTATGAGCGCCGCGGGTAAGGGCGCCCGCGTCACGCCACTGCTCAAATCTCGGGGTTGGTCACAGAGCCGTCATAGCATTTAGAATCGAATGCACATGGCGAGCGTGCCTGAACTCGTACAGATTGAGCTACACCCACCACTCCGCCAGCCCAAGCCGGAGTGGCTCAAGGCGAAAGCCCCAGTCGGCGAGAACTTTCACAATCTCAAGAAACTGGCGCGCGGCCTTGGACTGCACACGGTTTGCGAATCGGCGCAATGCCCCAATATCGGCGAGTGCTGGAACCATCGCACTGCTACGTTCATGCTGCTGGGTGATATCTGCACCCGACGCTGCGGCTTCTGCGCCGTTCCCAAGGGCAAGCCGGGTCCCATTGACCAGGATGAGCCGCGGCGGGTTGCGGAGGCAGTAGCCACGCTCGGGCTCAAGCACGCTGTGGTGACCAGCGTGAACCGGGATGACGACAACGTGGGCGGCGCCCGCATCTTTGCTAAAACGATCCGCCAGATTCGCGAGCTTTCTCCGGGCTGCCGGGTGGAAGTGCTGATCCCGGATTTCCAGGGTCTGGACGAACCCCTGCGGATTGTGCTCGACGCCCGCCCCGACATCCTGAACCACAACACCGAGACTGTGCCGCGGCTCTACCGTCCGGTGCGCTCGGGGGCGCGTTATGAACGTTCCCTGCAATTGCTGGAGAACGCCAAGAAATTCTCACCGGGCGTGGTGACTAAGTCCGGCCTGATGACGGGATTGGGCGAGACGATCCCTGAACTGGTGGACGTTTTCCGCGACCTGGGCGCTCGGGGCGTGGACATTCTTACCGTGGGGCAATACCTGCGGCCTTCGCGCGATCATTTGCCAATTGCCCGTTTCTACACCCCGCAGGAGTTCGAATACCTGAAGGAAGAAGCAATGCGCTTCGGCTTCCGGCATGTTGAGTCCGGACCGATGGTGCGCTCCAGCTATCACGCTCATGAACACGCCGAGGCGGCACGAAGGTAAGCGCGGGCGTTCCGCCCGTGCCTCAGCGGCACCGAACCCTGAGCTGAAATCCGAGAAGCGAGATGCACGGGCGAGGACGCCCGCGCCTACATCCTGAAACTGAATGAACGTTCTTGAATTCAGCTTGCTGGTGGGGGTGAGTTCGTTCCTGGCGGGCTTCCTGGGGGCCTTGACCGGACTGGGCGGCGGCGTGGTGCTGGTGCCGCTGCTCACTCTCTTCTTTCATGTCGATATCCGCTACGCCATCGGCGCG
>DATJXG010000347.1:0-31196 GCA_035500455.1 Terriglobales bacterium
GGATCTCGAAGGGGGCCAAGCGGCTGAAGCCTTAACTTTCGCCAAGCGCGCGGTGGCGCTTGAACGGCAAAATGCAGACGCGCACCACGTCCTTGGCCAGATACTCCTCGCCGACGGGCAAGCGGCAGAAAGCGTTAAAGAGCTGGAAGCCGCCAAACACCTGGCACCCGACGTCGCAACCATCCGCAGTCACCTCGCTATGGCGTACTACCGGCTGGGACGAAACTCTGAGGCCAGGGCTGAAGCCGCCGCGTTTACGCTCTTAAAGAAAAAAGAGGGAGTCTTCGCTCCTCCGGCAGAAAAAATCGCCCCTGACGGCGGCGCGGGTGAGCGGAAATGATCGCCCTCGTCACCACGGCATTTGCGGTTGCTTTGATGGCAGCCCCGTTTCACACGGCGGCGCACAAGACCGCGTCAGCCGAGGCCGGAGGAACTGAAACCGGGAGTGCCAGCTTTTCTCAAGTCTCGCAAGCCGCCGGCCGCGCCCGTAATCAGGGTCATCTCAGCGACGCGATACGGTTGTACAGCCAGGCTTTGCGGATCAAGCCGGATTGGAAAGAAGGCCTCTGGTATCTCGGCGCCGCGCTCTATGACGATAAGCAATTTGCTCAGGCCCGGAATGTGCTTCGCCGGTTCGTTGCCTACGATCCCGAGCCCGGTCTCGGCTGGGCTCTGCTCGGCATGAGTGAGTTCCAGACCCGGCAGTATTCCCGTTCACTCGACCACCTTCAACGTGCCATGGCGCAGGGCATGAGGGACCAGAAAGACCTGGCGCAGTCCGTCTTCTACACTGCGGCTGTGCTCCTGACTCGGTTCGAGCATTACGATGACAGCATGGGACTGCTGCTCGCCCTGGTGAAATCAGGACAACCCGCAGGCCCCCTGACCGAGGCGGTTGGTTTAGCGGCTTTGCGGATGCCATACCTTCCAGCGGAAATACCATCGGACCGCCATGATCTGGTCAACATGGCGGGAGAAGGAACGCTGGCGATCGAGGCGCAACATCGCGATGACGCGGAACGTTTGTTTCGTGAGATGGTCGCCGCCTATCCAGGAGACCCGGGAACGCACTTTCTTTACGGCGCCTATTTGCTCGGAGTGCGGCCCGAGGACGGGGTTCGCGAGCTGAAAAAGGAACTGGAGGTCTCTCCCTCGAACATTCCGGCGCGACTGCGTTTAACCGAAGAATATGTGAAAGAGCAACAGCTGGACCTGGCGTTGCCGCTGGCCCAGCAGGCGGTGAAGCTCGATAGGAAACGTGCTCCCGCGCATATGATGTTGGGGGAAGTGCTGGTGGCGAAGGGGGATCTCGACGCGGGTATCCGGGAATTGGAGACGGCCCGCGAGGAGGAGCCGCAAACCGTGAGAATCCGCTGGGATCTGATGCGGGCGTATCTTTCCGCCGGGCGCGGCCAGGATGCGGCACGCGAAAAGGAAGAAATTGAGAAACTCAGCCAATCCGGACCGGGTGAGTGACGACGTGAACGTGCTAAGTCTTCTGCGAGGCACTTCGGTCCGGCGGATGTTTGGCCTTGGAATTCTGGGCATGATCGCAGTCCTGCTGCTGGTGCGGCAACCGGCCTTTACCGCGGAACCCGCCAAGGCCGCGATCCACTTCTCCTACCGTCCCATCGCGTTCTCCGTGGATAGCTCGGAGACTCCTCAAGCGCACGCTCCCGAGACCATGGCCGGCGGCGTGGCCGTGTTCGACTACGACAACGATGGGTTCCTGGACATCTTTTTCACTAACGGCGCCGACATCACTTCCCTGAAAAAGACATCTCCGAAATACTGGAACCGCTTATTTCATAACAATGGCGACGGCACGTTTACAGACGTAACCGAAAAAGCCGGCCTGGCGGGGATTGGCTACGACACCGGGGTTGCCATCGGCGACTATGACAACGACGGTTATGAGGATATCTTCGTTGGCGGTGTTTATCGCAATACCCTGTATCACAATAACGGGGATGGCACCTTCACCGACGTAACCGCAAGAGCCGGCTTGGCCCGGCCGGACGAAAAATATGGCCCGCTTTGGTCAGTAGGCGGCGCATGGGTGGACCTAAACAACGACGGCCTTCTCGATCTCTTCGTTGTGAATTATCTGAGCTGGGACGTGAATCACGAACCCAACTGCCGCTTCATGGACAAACCCGAATACTGCAATCCAAAGTTCTATAAGGGGCTGCCGAATCAGTTATTCCTGAACAAAGGGGATGGCACGTTTATCGACGTTTCGGCGCAATCGGGAATTCGTTCCCACCTGGGTAAAGGCATGGGAGTCGGCATAGCTGATTATGATAATGACGGGCGGCCGGACATCTTTGTTGCCAACGACAAGCTATTCAATTCTCTTTTTCACAATCGCAAGAGCGCGGATGCTTTTGTGCCTGTCTTTGACGAGGAGGCCTTCGAGGCAGGTGTAGCACTGCCAGAGCACGGGAACTTGATCTCCGGCATGGGGGTCGACTTCCGCGACCTCAACAACGATGGATATCCGGATATTTCGATCGTCGCCCTGGATGACGAGACCTTTCCCGTGTATCAAAACAACGGCAAAGGAGCGTTCAACGAGATTACCTCGAAGAGCGGCATGGCTCTACTGAGCAACCCCATGTCCGGCTACAGCCCGAACATCGCAGACTTCGACAACGACGGCTGGAAAGACATCTTCGTCAGCCGGGGCGATGTCCAGTCGCCCGCGATGGCCGGCCGCCGCCAGATCGATCAACCGAACACTGTTTTTCGCAATGGTCCCGGCGGCAAGTGGTCTGCACTGACGGGTGAGGCGGGTTTCTCTGCGCAGCCTCCCGCCCGGCATCGCGGTTCAGCGTTCGGGGATTTCAACCATGACGGTAAACTCGACCTGGTTGTGACCGCTCTCAGCGCCCCGGCCGAGATCTGGATCAATGACAGTCCGGGTGAGAACCACTGGCTGGAACTCAAACTTCAGGGCACCAAAAGCAATCGCGATGCGATTGGCGCCAAGATCAAGATTGTCGCCGGAGGCAAGGAACAGTTCAACCACGTAACCACGGCGTCCGGCTATGCATCTTCCAGTGCCGGACCGGTCCATTTTGGCTTAGGCGCGGCCAAGTCTGTGGACGAGGTCGAAATTCAATGGCCCTCGGGAATCCATCAACTGCTCAGAAATGTCCCCGCCGATCAAATCCTGCACATCAAAGAACCGAACTAACGGGAAGGTGGGATGGCATATCATTCTTCCGGGCCGGGCCCCGTCTCGCGGGCCTTCTCGTTGAGTTTGAGCACGGTTTCGCGCTCGCGTTGGCTTTGGTCCTTAAGGCCCAATCGCGAATAGAGCGTGGCCAGTTGCAGGTGCACCTCCAAAAAATCAGGCCATTCTTTCTCGATGTTCTCGAGCACTCGTCGCGCTTCATCGAGCTTACCGAGGGAGGCGTCTAATGCTCCAATCTGGAATCTCGCTTCCACCGATAGTGGCCGCAATCGCAAGGCCCGCTGCAAATAAGGAGCCGCGGCAGTCGTTTCGCCGTTGAACCGCAGCATGCTGCCCAGGTGAAGATTAGCGGAGAAATCGTTCGGATCAGCCCGGATCGCCTGCAGGAATGCGGCTTTTGCTCCCGCGTCGTCTCCGCTTTGTAGCAGGGCGCGCCCGTAGAGTGACCAAGCTCCGGGAAGGGCTGTGTTTAAATCAATTGCTTTACGGAGAGTAGCTGCGGCGGCCCTGTAGTCGCCCGCCGCAAACTGGGCTTCCCCCATCAAAACATTTGCCTCGGCGGTGTCTCCGGCCTTCAAAATGCCGTCGATCACTGCCTCGCCCTGCTCGATCTGATGGTCGCGGATCAGGGCTGTGCCCAAGGCATACTGTACGGCGCGATCGTTGGGATCGGCTTCGTGCACAGGGCGCAACAATTGCACGACCTCGGCGTTCCGGCCAAGACGTAAATAGCAGTCTGCAAGCAAGTAGAGCGACTGCTTTTGGTTGGGCCGTTCCTTGTGCAACGCGAGGAATTCGGCGGCGGCTCGGGTGAAATCGCCTTGCTTGTAGCGGGCGAGCGCCAGATTAAGGCGGATCGCCGGATTGCGCGGGTCACTCTTGAGCGCTTCCTCGTACTGGTGAACCGCCTCAGCATAGCGCCCGGTACTGGCAAAAGCGACGCCAAGGTTGCTCCGGGCTTGCACGAAGCCTGGACGCAGCGAAATCGCCTGTTGATACAAGGCAATCGCCTTTAACGTATCGCCATGCTGGTCCGCGGTGAGGGCACTTTTATACAGCTCGTCAGCACTCTCACGGGACTCCCCGGGGCAAAGGGAACATACAGCGAAGAGAACGAACAACCACAAGATTGTCACGCGCAAGTCTGGACACCAACGCGCGCGGGTCTCACCGGTACGGAACATTTGGCCAGATCTATGAATCAGTCCGTACATTCGGAGGCATCATTTG
The DNA here is from genome assembly GCA_035500455.1 of Terriglobales bacterium. GTDB lineage: Bacteria > Acidobacteriota > Terriglobia > Terriglobales > Acidobacteriaceae > DATJXG01. The sequence goes on from DATJXG010000347.1 coordinate 4,430, forward strand.
GCCATGCTTAACACGGTAGCAGACTACCAGAAAACGCCATTCCATGACTGCGGACTGAGGATGACGGACGCTGATGCGGAAAGTCGACATCGGGGGGGAGCGCCCACCGCTGCGCGCCATGAAACGAGTGCCGGAAGGAGTGCCAGTTGATCCCCGCCAGACGCCTGCTTCGCCGCCGGTAAGACGCAGCGGTGCATGATTTTCTTCGGCTTAGGGGGCGGCCGTTCCCTGCTTGGAAGATCTACCCTTCTGTCGGTCAGACCGAGCGGGCAGTCACGCTTTCCACCAACCACGATCGATGTTGCACAACCAATCCTTGCTTTGACTCCACCGGACATCTTCTTCTCACCGCCAGGAGGGCGTGCCGTGCCACAGAATAAAAGGGGCTTCCAACGGCACGAACGCTCCCGGGTGCTGGGCAACGATACGCGGTGTGTAGTCGGCAGCCGGGCGAGTGGCCGGGACAATGGCAGCATATGTAAAGCCACTTGCCGCACCAACCAGGCGTTCGCCACGATTCATCTTTTGTGTGATTGGGCCAGCGTCTTTCTGCGCCTCCGCGTAGAGTTCAACCCTTACAGCATCAGGGTTAATATCGTCGAGGAAGACCTGAACCTGAAAGAAATATTGCTCTCCCTGTTGTTGCACGGTCGCGGAACCGAATCGCAGTGCTGACCAGTGTTGCGCTAGTTCGGCCTGCCAGGCGATCAAATTGGCTCCCAGTGAACCTCGATTCTCGGTGCGCTGGCGAAATGCGGCGGCCGCCGACAAATAATGTTCTTCGGTGTATTGCCGTACTGCGCGATTTGTCGAAAAGGCCGGAGTCAAGCGAGCCATGCTTTCACGCATGCGCGCAACCCAGCGGCGCGGAATTCCATGCTCGTCGCGCGCATAGAACTCCGGGATAACCTCTCTCTCGAGCACCGCATAAAGGCTTTCAGCTTCACTTGCGTCCCAGGAAGGGTCATTCCCGTGTTCACGACCATCCCCGATGGCCCAGCCGACTTCCGGGGAATATGCTTCTGCCCACCAGCCGTCGAGTTCGGAAAGATTCAACCCCCCGTTCACCAGCACCTTCATACCGCTGGTCCCGCTGGCTTCCCAGGGGCGTCGCGGAGTATTCACCCAAACGTCCACGCCCTGAACCAGAAGCTCTGCCATATGTACATCGTAGTCGGCAAGGAAAACCACCCGGGACCGAACCTCAGGCCGGCGGGCAAACTCAATCCACTGCCGGATCATGTCTTGCCCCTCGGCATCTTGGGGATGTGCCTTGCCTGCCAGGACAAGTTGCACGGGGCGCTCTCGATTGATCAGGATGTTGAGAAGCCTTGAGGGATCACGCAGGAGGAGGTTCGGGCGCTTGTAGGTCGCAAAGCGCCGGGCAAATCCCAGAGTCAAAAGATCGCTGTCGAGTACCGTCTCGGCCTGCGCCAGATCCTCCGAGGATGCTCCCCGAGTTGCTAATTGGCGCACGTAGAGTCTGCGGACATAGCTGACAAGGGTATTGCGACCATCCGCTCTGAGTTGCCAAAGGTCAGAATCGCTGAGTGCGCGAATATCCCTTTCGGTGTCCGCCAACGTTCCGCGCCAACGGTCTTTGCCGCACGCACATTCCCACAGGTGGTCTGCCTGGGCAGAGTCCCAGCTGGGGGTGTGCACTCCGTTGGTTACGTATGTCACGGGCACTTCTGTTTCCGGCCACCTTGGAAACAGGACCTGAAAAATTCGCCGGCTCACTTGGCCGTGCAATTTACTGACGCCGTTGACCGCGCCGCTGCCCCGGATCGCCAGGTAGGCCATATTGAACGGTTCGGAGGAGTCGTGGCGATCTCGCCGACCCAATGCCAGGAGTTGCTCGAACGAAATTGACAGGCGCTCCTCGGCGTACTTCCTGAGGTAACGCTCAACCAGGCCGGGAGCGAAGCGGTCAAAGCCGGCTTCCACAGGAGTGTGGGTGGTAAAAAGGTTGCCGGCACGAGTGATGGTAAGAGCGAGATCAAATGGCTGACTGTAATCTTCCATGTAGGAACGCGCCCGTTCCAGCACCGCGAACGCTGCGTGACCTTCATTGAGATGACAAACCTCGGGGTGCAATCCGAGGGCCCGCAGAAGCCGCCAGCCTCCAATCCCAAGGACCAACTCCTGTTTCACCCGCAACTCCGGACCGCCCCCGTAAAGTTCAGTCGCAATGCCGCGGTAGGCCGGAGGGTTCGCGGGATCGTTGGTATCGAGCAAATACAATTTCACCCTGCCGACTTGTACTTGCCAAACTCGGATCCACAACTTAAATCCAGGCAAAGGGAGGAATAGGCGCAGCCATTCACCATTCGGCTCCCGCACCGGTCGGATCGGCAGCTGGCCGGGATCGTTGAACGGGTAAAGAGCCTGCTGGTGGCCTTCTGCGTCAATTTCCTGCCGAAAATAGCCTTGTTGGTAGAGCAGGCCGATTCCGGTCACCGGGACGCCGAGGTTGCTTGCGGCTTTGAGTTGATCGCCGGCGACGTTTCCCAGTCCGCCCGAATAAATCGGTAATGCTTCGCTCAACATGAACTCCATCGAGAAATACGCGATCGTTGACACTCCCGAACGCGGATGCGCTTTTTGAAACCACGCTTCCGACTCCTCAGCCAGCGCCTTCTCTCCGTGGAGATCAGCCAACAGTTTTTTAAAGCTCGGCTGGACCGTAATGCTTTGCAGTTTTTCCCGAGATACGGTTTGCAGCAGAACCCAGGGATTGTGTGTCAGTTCCCAGAGTTCGGGGTCGAGTTGCTCCCAAAGCCGGTCCGCCGCGTGATTGAACGACCATCGGAGGTCCAACGCAAGGTCGGTAAGAGCATCGGAAATGGCTGTATCGGTGGGACGATCGGGGGCATGATCGGGGGAACGATCAACGCAGGTCGGACTGCTCATGTGCAATTTCTCCTCATGGCTGTCGGCTTAAGCTGCCCGGGTGCTGCGGGCAAGCGCTTCCGAAACAATAGTCTGGGCTTCCTCTTCGATTTGCCTTAGATGGTCCTGCCCGAGGAAACTCTCCGCGTAAATCTTGTAGATTTCTTCCGTACCCGAGGGACGTGCTGCAAACCAGCCATCCTTGGCAATTACTTTGATACCTCCAATAGGGTTGCCGTCTCCGGGAGCGCTGGCCAAAATCTGCTGGATCTGCTCGCCGGCAAGTTCTGTAGTGTGAATGTCGGATGGAGACAATCTTTCGAGAGCGGCTTTTTGTTCGGGCGTGGCAGGAGCGTCGATGCGGTCGTAGACAGGATCTCCCAGCTCTCGAGTGAGTTCACGATAAATCTCACCTGGATCTCGGCCCAGGCGCGCCGTAATTTCTGCCGAGAGCAGACAAGGAATGATTCCGTCCTTATCCGTAGTCCACACCCTGCCGTCGCGCCGGAGAAAAGAAGAACCAGCGCTTTCCTCGCCGCCGAAACCTAGCCGGCCGGCGAGCAGCCCCTCAACAAACCACTTAAAGCCCACCGGCACCTCATGAAGCCGCCGCCCCAGGCGCGCGCTCACCCGATCGATCATGCTGCTGCTCACCACCGTCTTTCCGACGGCAACATCCGGGCCCCAGTCTTTCCGGTTTGCAAACAAATAGTGAACGCAGGCTGAAAGGTAGTGATTCGGGGGCAGCAACCCGCTTCGCTTGGTGACGATGCCGTGGCGGTCGTGGTCGGTATCGCTGGCAAACGCAATATCAAACTTGTCTTTCACCGCGATGAGTCTCTGCATGGCATAAGGCGAGGAAGGATCCATGCGAATCTTGCCGTCCCAATCCACGGTCATGAAGCGAAAGGTTGGATCAACCGACTTGTTCACGATCGTGAGGTCGAGACCATACTGTCCGGCGATCCTCGGCCAATAATCGATGCCTGCCCCGCCAAGAGGGTCTACCCCAAGCCTGATCTTGGCTTCGCGGATGGCAGCCATATCGACAACACCGTTGAGATCTCCGACATATTCGCTCAAAAAATCGTGCTTGTGTGTCGTGGAGGCGCGCAGCGCTTTCTCGAACGAAATTCTCTTAACGCCTGCCAGCGCCCTTCGCAGAAATTCATTGGCTTTCGATTCAATCCAGGAAGTTACCCGCGAATCGGCTGGTCCGCCATGCGGAGGATCGTATTTAAAGCCACCGTCGTCGGGGGGATTGTGAGACGGGGTGATTACGATACCGTCGGCGAGCCCCATCTTTCGCGCGTCGTTGTAGCGCAGGATCGCGCGGGAGACGGCCGGCGTAGGAGTGTAGGACGTACCTTCGGAGACCATTACTTCGACGTCATTGGCCGCAAGCACTTCCAGAGCGCTCGCAAATGCGGGCTCGGAGAGCGCGTGAGTATCCATGCCGAGAAAGAGCGGCCCGTCAATGTTCTGCAGTTTGCGGTATTCACAGATCGCTTGGGTAATCGCCAGGATGTGCCACTCGTTGAACGCCCCGTCGAAAGCGGATCCGCGATGTCCGGACGTACCAAAAACAACGCGCTGTCTCGGATCGCCCGGATCGGGCCGCAACTCGTAGTAGGCGGTAAGCAGCTTCGGAACGTTCACCAGGATCGAGGGATCAGCCGGCTTCCCGGCAGCAGGGCTAATTTTCACTTGGCGACCTCGTCAGGACATTCTGCTTGCGCGTTGCCGCATCCTTTTATTGGATGCTGTCACCGCCATCGCAGAACTCCTCTCTTAAGTATTTCGCGATCCTTCAGCGAGAGAAAAAGGAGTCGTCGAATTTCCACGCTCACCGGCCATCCGTCCTTATCCATCCGCCGCTATCCATCCGTCAAAAGAATTGCGCTCGCTCGAGGCGCCAGTCGAAAACCCAGTTGGCCCTGGAGCGAGGGCTCTTTTCCAGCTTCGTAGAGGTCGTCAGGGGCAGCTCGAGAAGTATCCACCGCCAAGCGCCAGATCTTACTTTCCGGCAACGCAGGAATAGAAAAATCAACTGATTTATTGTCGGCGTTGAACATCAGGAACAAGTCCGGTTCTCTCTGTCCCAGAATCAAACACGCAAAGCATCTCTGCCGCTGGTCGGTCCAATCGGGAGTAGTACCGCCTGGCGCGAAGAATTTTATGTCTACGTCGCTGTAGAAGACTTCTCTTCGCAGTGCAGAATGGGCTCGGCGAAAGGCGATCATTCCCCGAGCGAAGCGGTGAATTTCCTTGTGTTTTTCCACCAGGTTCCAGTCAAACCAGCTCACCTCGTTATCCTGGCAGTATGCATTGTTGTTGCCGCGCTGGGTTCGGCGAAACTCGTCTCCGCCGAGCAGCATGGGAACCCCGCGAGAAACAAACAGGGTCAGGAGAAATGTCTTGATCAAGCGGTTCCGCATCCCCTCGACCACGGGATCGGCGCTCGGCCCTTCCACCCCGCAATTGTCGCTGTAGTTGGCATCGGTTCCATCGCGGTTGCGATCGCCATTTTCGTCATTGTGCTTCTGCTTGTAGCTGACCAGATCGTTTAGCGTGAACCCGTCATGAGAAGTTACGAAGTTGAGACTGCTTGCAGGCCCTTTGCCGGAACCCTGGTATAAATCCGAGCTTCCACAGATACGATTCGCGAACGATCCCATCATGCCCGCGTCGCCGATCCAGAAGCGGCGCACATCGTCACGGAAACGCCCATTCCATTCTGTCCACCGCCGCGTGGAAAAACTCCCCACTTGGTAGGCGCCGCCCGCATCCCACGCTTCCGCGATAAGTTTTACGTCACGAAGGATGGGATCCTCGGCAATGCTTTCGAGAAGTGGAGCGTTGCGGAGAATGCTCCCGTGCTCATCCCGGCCCAATACGGAAGCCAGGTCGAAGCGAAAACCGTCAACGTGCATGCGCATCACCCAGTGGCGGAGCACACTCATGACGAACTCTCTTACGACGGGATGGTTTGCGTTCAGCGTGTTACCTACGCCGGTAAAGTCCTTGTAGTAACGAGGCGCGTTCTCCTGCAACATATAAAAGATTGAGTTCTCAATCCCGCGCAGGCAGATCGTGGGCCCGGTTTCATTTCCCTCGGCCGTGTGGTTTAACACCACATCCAGGATCACCTCAATGCCGGCGCGGTGAAAGGCCTTGACCATCTCTCGGAATTCCAGGGTTTGCCGCCGCTGCGATCCCCCGAGGCTGTAGGACTGCTTGGGAGCAAAGAAAGCGGCTGGATTGTAGCCCCAGTAGTTCTTGAGTTTCTCGCCTGTAGTTGGATTGATCCGGATCGATTCGTTTTCGTTGAATTCGAGAACGGGCATCAACTCAATGGCGGTTACTCCCAGGTCTTGAAGATAGGGGATCTTTTCGGTCAAGCCAATAAAGGTTCCGGGATGCGCCACCCCCGAACTGGGATGAATTGTCAAACCGCGAACGTGGGTCTCGTAGATGACCGTATCGGAGGCGGAATGCTTCGGGGGCGAATCCATCTCCCAGTCGAAATGTTCGTGGGTAAAGATGCATTTCGGCGTGGTCCCCGCGTCATCGACCGTCGAAATGCTCAAGTCAGTTTGGCTGCTGGCCGAGTCGTAGCCCCGGGCGGCAGTAAAATCCCAATTCGCGACGCCGGCGATTGCTCTTGCAAACGGGTCCAGAAGCAGCTTGTGTGGGTTGAAACGATGGCCTTCTTCCGGAAGGTAGGACCCTTCCATGCGATAGCCGTAGAGTTGGCCCGCGGGAATGCCTCGCACCCATACATGCCAAACGTCCCCGGTCCGATGGCGCGCCGGGTCCAAATCAATGATCTTGGTCGGAGAGCAGTCGTCGGGATTTCGATAGAGTTCCAGGCGAACGCGGGTCGCATAACGGCTAAACACAACGAAATTCACTCCGTCTCCGTCTTGATGCGCACCCCACGGCTGTGGATTTCCCGCCCGCACTTCACCCTCTTCGGACGGTGCTGTGAAACCATTGGCCGGATTTTGCGCTGTCATTAATTCAGCCGTCGGTAATTCAGTCGTCGTTAGCTTAGTCACGGAGCCCCGCCACATCCCGGATTGCCATCCAACGGTAATGCAATTGCCAACCGTAATCGCATCCGCGATCCGATGACACGATTGCTGTTAAGCCAATCGCGCCAGTGAATTTATTCTACGACGCTATTGTCGGTACTTGGTATCAGTGCGACACCGCACTGGAGAACTTCTCCGCAAAGCTCGCGCCCAGAAGGCGAGTAGAATACGTTTCAAACAAGGTTGGTTTATGAAGGCGATGCAGGTAAACACGGCAGGCCAGGGACCAGGGCTCACCCTCGGGGAATTACCGAAACCGGAAGCTGGCGCAGGCGAGATATTGGTTCATGTTCGTGCCGCTGGTGTCACTCCCACAGAATTGCTTTGGTACCCCACGACACATACGAAATCAGGAACAGCGCGCAGGCGCGCGGTGCCGGGGCACGAATTTTCAGGGGTCATCACGGCGATCGGCAACGATGTCCATGACTTCGCGGTTAGCGACGAGGTCTACGGTATGAACGACTGGTTCGCTGACGGGGCCACTGCGGAGTTCTGTATTACGCTGCCCCAGAATGTTGCGCGAAAGCCCGCAACATTGAATCACGACGCTGCCGCTTCAGTGCCGATCGGCGCCTTGACTTCATGGCAAGGGCTGATAGATCGTGCGAAGCTGCAGCCAGGCGAGCGTGTGTTGGTCCACGGAGGCGCGGGCGCAGTGGGCCTCTACGCTGTGCAAATGGCGCATATCCGCGGCGCTCACGTCATCACAACCGTGTCAGCGCAGGACATCGATTTCGTCAAGCGACTCGGAGCGGACCAGGCGATTGACTATAAAGCCTCCCGGTTTGAAAGAGAGGTTCGGGATGTGGATGTCGTCTTCGATGCCGTCGGCGGTGAGACGCTCGAGCGGTCATGGCGTGTCCTCAAGCCAGGTGGGCGCATGCTCACCATTGCCGCGGGAAGCGAAGGCCCAGCCGATCAGCGAGTGAAAGATGCTTTTTTTATCGTAGAGCCGAATCAAAAGCAGCTTGTTGAAATCGCCAGGCAACTTGACGCGGGGTATCTTAGGGCATTCGTCAAGACCATCGTTCCTCTGAATGAGGCTTCAGCTGCGTACAGTGGAGCATTCAGGGACAACGGCGGATACGGGAAGGTTGTCATCGCTATTCCCGCCTAGCCCTTGTTTCGATCGAATACCTTAGAGTCCACGGCCCACGACTGCCCATGGTCTGCTCGCAATCCGAAAGTCATTGCACGCTCGCCGCCACCATCTCCTGAAATGCATGCTCGGGGAGGCTCGAGCAGTCGCCTTCACACGCGGTCATGAAGATGGTAATCATGTTGCGCTTGGGGATGATCCACTCGTGCGTGCCGAAGGCGCCGCCGTGGCCAAACGTGCCGATGGGAAGAAGTCCCAACATTCCGAGCGGACGGTTTACGATCTCCCACGCCAGGCCGTAATCCGCGCCGGGATACCATCCGGCTTGCATCCCCGACGTTTGCGGTTCCCGCATAGTCTGAATGCTGACCGGCGAGAGGAAGCGCACTCCCTTCCAGGTGCCGCCATTGAGGATCATCTCGCAAAAATGGGAAAGATCTTCGGCGGTGGAGAACAGGCCGAATTCCGGAGCGGAATATTTTGCGCCCTTGCGGTAGGCGGCAGGGTCGCCGCCCAGGATGTCACTACCGCCGCGAACCAGTTTCCCATCTTTCGGCAAGTAGACGATGGCTATCCGATCAAGCTTATCTGCAGGCGGATAGAAAAAAGTGTCCTTCATCTGCAGCGGTTGCAGCAGGCGCGTCTCGATGAAGCTCTCGTACGACTGTCCTGAGACGACTTCAATGATGCGGCCCAGCGTCGCGATTCCCAGATTGCTGTACAGCCAATGTGTGCCCGGCTCAAACTCCAGCGGCTCTTTGGCGAACTCCTTCACCGCCTCGGCGAGCGTGTGATCCATGGTGTGGTAAAGATCCCGCATCGCGCCCTGCGGTTCGTTGCGCATGCCCGAGGTGTGCGAGAGCAGATCGGCGATGCGTATGGGACGAGAAGGCTTTTTCATCCAACCATTCACATTCAGCGGCTGATCACGAAATTCGGGCAGGTACGTCTCGACTTCGTCGTACAGGCTCAGCTTCCCTTCTTCCGCCAGCATCATGATTCCCACCGCGGTAAACGGCTTGGTCATGGACATGATTTGAAAGATCGTGTCCTGGCGCATGGCCTTGTTGTCCTCGATATTCCGCATGCCGGCGACACTGGTTTCGACGGTCTTGCCATTCTGCTCCACCAGGGTGACGATTCCGGCCGTTTTAGCCGAGTCGACATACTCCTGCATTCTCTGCTGGATCTTTCCCAGGCGCTGCGAATCAAGGGTGACTGACGCATTGTCTTGTGCCGCGGCGGAACCGAGCCACACTGCCGACGCGGCCGCGCAGCCAAGCAGACGGAATACGAATGCCCACGAACGCCAAAAATTGTTCATGCTCGCTTCACTCCCTTTCGAATGGGGTCATAAGAATGATCCGTGATGGGCCAGGTATTGCATCGCGGTATCCGACGAAACCGAAGCGTGCCCGCATCTTCACTCTCTCAATGCTCTTTACTCTCTGCCAGGCGGTCCACTTCCGAGCCCGCCAGCAGGAACGCGCCGACACCGTACACGTAACTCGAAGTCGGCTTGAATTGTCCCGGCGCGTCGGCCACCGATTGAATACAGCCGAACCTGCCGTCTTCGTAGATGTGCGAGACCAGGCCCTTCCAGGCCTTCTCAACTACGGGTGCGTAGACCGCCGCATCCAGAATTTTATGATTGATGCCCCAGGCCAGCGCGTATGTGAAAAACGCCGAGCCAGAATTTTCGGGCAACGCGTAACTGCCGGGATCGAGCAGGCCGGTTCGCCACAGGCCGTCAGAGCCTTGAATGCGAGCCACCGCCGCGGCCATCTGCTGAAACTGTTCCACGAATGCCGGCCGGTCGAAATAATCTTTCGGCATGGATTCCAGCACACCGGCCAGGCCCGCCATCACCCAGCCATTTCCTCGCGACCAGAAAATCTTCTTCCCGTTTGCGCCGCGGCGGTCGAGAAATCTTGTGTCGCGAAAGTAGAGGTGCTCGCGACGGTCGAACAGCCGGCCTGACGTCGCCCACCATTCGCGGTCCATGTAATCGAGATAACGGATGTCGCCGGTCGCCTGGTACATCCGCGCCCACGCCGGCGGTCCCATGAACAGCGCGTCACACCACGACCAGGGAAGCTCCTGTTTCGGGTTGCCGGGCTCGCGCATGATGCGGTCAAACTCGGCGCGGGTCGGCGCAATCATCTCCGGATCGTGCTCACGCAGGTAGAGTTCCAGGTAGGTGCGCGCGACCGCTTGATCATTTGCGTCTTTATATTCGTCGCCCGGTTCCCACTTGAATGACTTGCCCATGGCCCGCATGGCATCGCGATATTTGCCGTTCTTCGTGGCTTCGGAGGCGGCCATGAAACCGGTGTAGAGCGCGGCAAAGGTCCAATCGCGGTTAAAGTCTTTCTTCACCCGGTCAAGTTGCCAGTCGGCGACTTTGAGCGTGGCCTTCTCCACCGCGGCGCGGTTTAGTTCGGGCGAAAGATCGGTCGCGAGCGGCGGCGCAACGTCGGGCGCGTCGCCCACCGCGCTGAGGAATTCCGAGCCAGTATGTTCGCTGGCGAGGCTCAATCCACAGATCAGGAGCAAACTGGCGATCGACAGCAGGATTCTGGGAACGCGCATTTGTTGACGTCCCACCGAGGCTACGCCGGGTTCGCCTTCAGCCATTCGATCGCCTGATCCGCACTCTGGTTCGGAGGAAAAACCGGATAGAACACCTGCTCGATTGTTCCCCCGCGAACAATCAGAGTGATCCGCCTGAGCAGGCGCATGCCCGCGACGGTGAACGTGGGCAACTTCAGCGCCTCGCACAGCTTGAACTCGACGTCGCTCAGGATTTCGAACGACAGATGGTTTCTCTGCGCCATCTCGCGCTGATACTCGCTCGTCTGCGTGCTCAAACCGAACACGGCAACACCGAGTTGGGTCAGTTCTTCATGGCGATCACGGAAGTTGCATGCCTGCGGCGTGCATCCGCGGGCGCCCGGAATCAGATCCCATCCGTCGGGCAGCGGAACTCCCGGCACGCCGGTCATGGGATAGCAATAAATCACAGTGCGGCCGTCGCCCAGTTTGCGCAGATCAACCAGCCGCCCGCCGGTCGAGGACAGCGATAGATCAGGCAACTCCATTCCTCGCAGATGCGCGGCCATGCCGTCATCAATGGGCTTTGGCAAATCTGCCGGCAGCGGAAAATCGATCTTAGACGCCATCGCAATTCCTTGAGCCTTCTTCTTAGGAGAAACCAAGGACCTTCCTAGGCCGCCAGTGGATGATCCAGAAACTGCTCCGCCTTCGGATCCCAGTAGACTTTCCTTCCCGTCTCGTAGGACCGCTCCGCCATCATGCATGCGACGGAATGCGCGAATCCGTCGCGCACGGTTGCATTCGGCTGTTTGCGGGAGCGCAGGCAGTCGAACCAGTTTGTCATGTGCGAGAGGTCCTCGTCGGCGATTCCCATCGGCGGCAGCCCTTTATCACCGGGTAAGAGCACATCCTGCCGCGCGCGTTGCGTGTCGATGGTTTCATCCTGCTCGTGATTTCCTTTTTCCTCCACCAGCGCCCAGCGCGGACTGCCCTCGCCCCCGGTGTTGAACAGTGTCGCTTTTTTGCCCATGATACGGGTGTAGCCAGGCGCATCGTTACCGAAGCTGGTTGAGTAGCTCACCATAAAGCCCTTGGGATAGGTGAGCAGGGTTTGAAAAGTGTCGGGATTTTCTCGGCCATCGTGCCATGCGAACACGCCGCCATTCGCCACCGCCGAAACTGGATAATGTTCATCGAGAAAGAAATGGCAGAGATCGATTGCATGGCTCATCCACTGATCGGGAATGCCACTGGAAAACTCCGTGTAGAGGCGGTACTCGAAGTAAAGCTGCGGGTCGAACGGACGGTAGGGCTTGTTCATGAGCCAGGCGCGCCAATCCGTATCGCTCTCGCGAATCTCTTTGACCTCAGGCCTCCCCCGCCAGCGCGGCCCGTGATAGTTCCACGCAATCTCGTACTTGCTGACGTCGCCGAGCACGCCCTGCCGGATCAACTCGCGCACCCGAATTCCGTAGGGCTCGCTGCGATGCTGCGTGCCGATCTGTACCACCAGGTTCGGCCGGGCAAGCACCGCGTCCCGCGCCGCTTGCGCCTCCGCCAGCACGTTGCCCATCGGCTTCTCGCAGTACGCGTCCTTGCCCGCTTCGGCCACCATCTTGAGTTGTAGCGAATGCGCGTGTTCGGGCGTGGAGATGAAGACCGCGTCCACGTTTCCAGCCGCTAGCATCTCCTCCGCATGCTGGTAGGCACGCGGCGCCCTTCCGTAATATTTGGTGTTGGTCGCAACCGCTTTTTCGCGATTGACGGTCCACAGATCGCAAACCGCCGTCATTTCCACATTTTTCGAGTCCTTCAGTTGCGCCGCCATGCCCTGCAGTTCGCTGCCGCGGTTGCCCACCCCGATGTGGCCGAGAGCAATCCGGTCGTTGGCGCCCACCACGCGCGCGTAAGACAACGCCGAGAGCGGCACCGCCGCGGCACTCCCCGCCGCCACCATCGCAGTGGTTTGCAAGAACTCGCGCCGGCTCACTTTCGCATCACACTTTTCCATGTTGGCAGCCTCCCTGTTTTTCACTGGAGTCTTCAATACGCACCGCGATCAACGGCTAAGCCCGGCGCGACGCACTCGAAGTCATAGTTAGAGATCACCATTGACTTCACAACCTTGTCTCCCGAAGCCCGCGCCGGACTGCCGTTTTGCAGATGGAAGTCCGGCATTTTAGAATCGGCCGCTACAAACTTCGGATCGGCGAAAACAGAGTTTGAATCGAATCGCACGCTCGCACTGCCTTTGCCCCCACACCAGAGATTGTTGCCGCCGCTAGTCGAAACTCCCGCTGCGGTGAATCCCGCTTCGCCGCCTGTGTACTTCGCGCTCGCTGCGGAGGCGCAGATGATATTGTTCCGAAAATCGACGCGGATCGGTCGCGCCGCGTTCTTCACATCATTCCAGATGGCGGCGTCATTGCCCCAGGTGTTGCAGTTATAAAAGGTATTGTTCCAGACTTTCGCGTTCTGAAGATTCACCGAATTGTTCCGCCAGCATCCGCCCGCCGTGTTGTAGACGACATTGCTCCAGATCAGAATTCCAGCGCCGCTGGTGTCGCCAATGTTGAGGCCGTGTTTAGCCACATCATGCACCAGGTTGTGGTGGATGCTCACGTTGTCGATGGTGGGCGTTACGTGGCCCGAATTATAGAGTTGAATGCCACTTCCGCCCGTGATTCGCTCGATGAGATTGTAGGCCAGTTCCCAGTCGGATCCGGAATCGATGTAGATGCCATGGTCCAGCAGCGTTTCGCCGCGGCTGCCCACGCCGGCGATATCGTGAATGTGATTGCCCAGCACCGCCTCATGATTGCCGTTTCCGGTAACTCCGGCGGCGCGGTTGCCGACCGCATCCGGCGCCGAAAGATCGTTGTTTACTACCCGCCAGTGATTCGAGCGCGACTCGAGGTTCACCGGCCCGTCATTGATGCCGCCGGTTGTGATCACGAGACTCGAAATCGTGATCCACTGTGAATATTTCGGATTGCCCGCCGCATCGAATGCCTGCCCGGAGTTCAAGCCATCGATCACGCCGAACACCTCTTTCCCCGGCGGATGAATCACGACCTTCTCACCGGGATACGCCGTGAATGAAATGGGCCCGCTGCCTTCCGCGCCGGTGGCGCCGGTGCCGGAGTTGCTGAAGAACTTCACGAAATACTGTCGGCCGGGATTGCCGAAGCCAATATCAGTCCATGTGCCACCGCGCAGGACAACCACATCGCCCGGCCGCGCGGCTCCCCAAACCCCCGTGAGAGCGCCAGCAGACGTCTGCACGTGCCGCCACGGGTGCGCGATGTCTCCCGCCACCGCGGTCGCGTCGTCGCCAGTAAGGCTCACAAACAAAATCCTTCCGGGATTCACGAGGAAGGTCTGCGGCGTGAACGAACTCGACCTCCGATCGCCGACCCGTACCTCGATTGCCAAAGCCGCGCCTGCCGCTGAATTTCCCAAATGCCCGACCTGAACCGTGATCTGCTCCACATCGTGCCGGCCCTGGCTTGGACCCAGATAGAGGTAGCCGGCAACTTCCACTCCGCCGATGAAAACCTTAGTGGTAGATCCGAGTCCTGAAGGGTCACCGAAATTCTTTCCGAAGATCGAGAGGTACGCGCCATTGTCGTTTTCCCCGCCTCGGTTCGGGCCGGAAAGAAGATCGGTGTACAGAACCAGCGGAGCGCGCACCGCCTGCCCCGATGCTGCAACCGGCAAAAGCAGCCCCAGCGCTGCGAGCGTCATGAGCAGTTTAGTCATGCAACTCCAGCATCTTCGCCATCGTTCCGCCCAGCACGGTCTTGCGCGTCGCTGCCGGAACATTGCACGCATCGAACATTGCCAGATATCGATGCAGAACATTTTCGATATTCTCCGTTCCGGTATCGCTTCCGAAAACCAGCTTGCTGAAGGGGCTGGGATCGTTCGCCGGTTGCGCTTCCCACTCCACATCTGACCACCACAGAATCTTCTGGAAATCGCCGAGACGCCCAGCCATCTTCGGCAAAGTGGTGCCGCTGAGGTCGAAATAGACGTTCGGATTCCAGCGCGTCACCTCCGCGGCCCATTCGTATTCGGGATTGCCGAGGTGCGCCCCCAATACGGTAAGCTTGGGAAACTGCCGCGCAATTTCTTCCAGGTGGATCGGCCGCATCCGCCCGGAGGCGACGTTCTCCGCCTCATCGAACTTGCCGCGTCCGACGATGCCGGTGTGGAACATCACAATCCATTTGTAGCCGCTCGCCAGCTCATAAACCGGAAAGTACTCGGGATCGCTGCAATTCCTTTTCATCGACGATATTTCGCCCAGCCCGCGATAACCCAGGTCGTGAAACTCTTCCATCTGCCGGATCGCCTCGGGCGCGTCCAGTTGTAGAGCGCCGAACGGAATAATCTGCCCGGGATGCGCCTTGGCCGCGTCCGCGACGATTTTGCGATGCTCAAAAGGCGTGAGGATGCAGCCGGCCAAATTCAGCCGGTCTGAAAGCTTCAGAAATGTGTCGAGGAAGCCCGGCTCTTGATGCCGGTAGTGAACGTGCATGTCGATGATGCGGCCCAGCGCCGGCAGCTCGCTTGAAGGCTGGGAAGAAGCCGGGGAAGGGGTCTGGGGCAGAGCAGAGGACTTCGCCAGCAGCGGCCAGTTCAACCCCAGCGCGGCCATGACCCCGGCCCGGCTGAAAAATGTACGCCGCGATGTCTTCATGGGTCTTTATCCAATCTGCAAGATTTTCGAGAGCGTTCCGCCCAGAATCAACCGCTGGGTCGTTTCCGGCACGCCGCATGCTTCGAACATCGCCTGGTATTGCGTCAGCACGTGCTCCACATCTTTCGGGCCGCTGTCGGAGCCGAACACCAGCTTGCTGAACGCGCTGGGATCGTTGTTGGGGTTCTCGGTGCCTTCGTCGGTGCCGCTCCACCAGAAATACTTCGACATCTCGCCCAGCCGCCCGCTCAGCTTTTTCAGCGTTGAGCCGCTGAGATCGAAAAAGACATTCGGGTTCCAGCGGGCAATCTCCGCCGCCCAGTCGTACTCCGGATTGCCGCAATGCGCGCCGATCACCGTGATCTGTGGAAACCGCCGCGCAATCTCTTCCAGGTAAATGGCACGCATGCGATAGGACGCCACGTCCTCCGGCTCGTGAAACTTCTCGCGAAGCACAATGCCGGTATGAAAGAGCACCACCCACTGATAGCGGTTGGCCAGTTCATACACCGGAAAATACGAGGGATCGGAGTACGGCTTTTTTACAAACTCCAGTTCGCCCAGGCCGCGATAACCGAGCGCGTGAAATTCTTCTACCTGCTTGGCGGCCTCGGGCGCGTCGAGATCAACATAGCCGAAGGGAACGATGTGCGTCGGATGCTGGCGCGCCGCTTCGGCAACCACTTGGCGGTTCTCGAACGGCGTCAGCATGCAGCCGGTAAGATTTAGCTTCTCCGACATCCGCAGAAACTCATCCAGATAGCCGGGATTCTTCGGCTCGAAGTGGGTGTGTATATCAACAATGTGCTGCTTAGGCGGCGCCGGTGGCGAACCTTCCGCGAGCGTACTGGCAGACGCGATTCCACTGCCAGCGAACGGAAGCGCGGCAGTGATCGCAGCGGTTTTCACCGAGGCTTCGAGAAACTTACGGCGTGAGATTGACTCTTTCATGTCCGGTTTCGCTCAAATCGCTCGAACTACTCCCATCTGCGTCGCCCGCGTATTTCGCACCAGCCACAACACCAGCAGCATTGCGACGAATGGCACGACCCCCGCCACAACCACAATCCCGTCAAAAGAGTGCGACGCCGGCACATGCGGCAGATCGGAAAAATATCCGATCAGCCTGAAGGCGATAATGGTGCCGATTCCAGCCGCGGTGCCGCTCATGCCGCTTACCGTCGCCACCGACCGGCTGAAGAAGAGGTCGGAAGGCAGTACATTCGCGATGGTTGAAAACGACGCATAGGCAAAGGTAGAGAGCGCGAACAGAATTGTGATCGAATACAGATTCACCGTAAAGATGGTCGGAATCAGCAGCAGCACGCCAAACCCTCCGAACACCACCAATGCCTTGCGGGCCGCCCCCAGCGACCATCCCCGCTTGATGAGCAATCCCGAAACTGTGCCTCCGAAAAAGTTCCCCAGGTCGGCGGCAATAAACGGCACCCACACCGCGATCAGCCCGCTGCGCAAAGAAATGCCCTTCGCCACCAGGTAAATGGGGAACCAATCCGTTACAAAGAACCACACCGGATCGGTAAGCCCTTTCGCAATGATCGTTCCCCACGTCTGCGGAAGCTTCAGCAGGGTCCGCCACGATTGAAAGCCGGCCTTGTCTTCTCCGGCGGCGTGCTCTGCCGCGTCCGCGAGTATCATCTGCAACTCGCCCTCGCCGATGCGGGGATGTTCCTGCGGCCGGTAATAAAACTTTCGCCACAACACCAGCCAGAGAAACCCCAGCAGGCCGGGAATCACAAAAGCGGGCCGCCATCCCCAGCGGAAATAGATCGCCAGAACGATAAACGGCGCAATAGCTCCGCCGATCGACGAGCCGCTGTCAAACAGCGCGGTGGCCAACCCGCGCTCGCGCTTGGGAAACCATTCGGACACGGCCTTGGTCGCGCCCGGCCAGTTGGCCGATTCGCTCGCGCCCAGCAACGTGCGAAACGTGGCGAAGCTGAAAAATCCGCGCGCGAACGATGTCACCACTGCCACCGTGGAGTACAGAAACACGGTGATGCTCAAGCCCCGCCGCGTGCCGATGCGATCGACCATCCGCCCCAGAATCGTCTGGCCCACGGAATACCCAACCCGAAAGCCGATCAGGATGTTGGCGTAATCGGCGTTGGTCCAGTGGTATTCAAGCTTCAGGAATGGCGCGAGAAGAGACAGCGTCTGCCGGTCAACATAATTAATGATCGTCGAAAGAAACAGCATTCCCCCGATCCACCAGCGCAGGTTCGCAATGGGACGGGCGCTCATCTTTTATTTCGTCACGGTCAGTTCCGGACTCAACAGCGCGGCCGAGTCTGGATCCAGAAAAATCGTCGCGTTGGCGTGGGTGCGCAAGATCGAGGCCGGCGCCATCGGCGAAATCGGCCCTTCGAAGCACGCTTTCACCGCCTGCGCCTTGCGCCCGTCGGGCACCACCGCGATGATCTCCTTCGCTTTCAGAATCTGGCGTACCGACATCGAGATCGCCTGCCGTGGAACCTCAGAGGCGTCAGCGAACCAGCCCTCGTTCACCTGCTGTTGCCGGCACGCCTCATTCAACTCGACGATCAGGTATGGGTCGGATATTTCGAAATCGGCCGGCGGATCGTTAAACGCCAGGTGGCCATTTTCTCCCACGCCGACGAATGCAATGTCAATGGGCGCCGCATTCAACTCTGCTCCGATCCGCCGCGCCGCCCCCGCGGGATCTCTTCCCGGATCCAGCAGGTGGTAGCGCGTGACTCCGGTTTTGCTGATGAACCTGTCCAGCAGATATTTGCGGAAGCTGGCGGGATGGCTCTGCGGCAGGCCCACATATTCATCCAGGTGAAACATCTCAACCGCCGGCCAGTCGATGCCGGGAGCGCTGGTAAGTGCCTCCAGAAATTCGAACTGTGAAGCGCCGGTGGCCGCGATGATACGCGCCACGCCTTTTTGGCGAATTACTTTTCGAATCGACCATGCAGCCTGTTCCGCCGCCGCCTTCCCTAGAGAAACCTTGTCTTCCAGAACTCTGATCTGCACCGTTGTAATCCCTTCCCTAAGACTGTCTGCATCCTAGCTATCTAATAGCTGGCGGCTTTCACGAAACTAGTTCAGCCCGAGCATCGCCGCCGAGTCGGCGTCGAGGTACAAGCGCGCATCCGGATGTGTGCGGATCAGTGACGCTGGGCATGTCTCCGAGATCGGCCCCTCCAGCGTGTTACGCACCGCCTCCGCCTTTCGCGATCCCGGCACGCAACAAATAATGTGGCTGGCGTTCACCAGCGCCGGACAGGTCACCGCGAATCCTTGCTTGGGTACGCTTTCAAAGTCCGGCCAGTGCCCTTCCGCCACCTGCTGCATCCGGCATTTCTCGTCGAGCGTGACAACTTTGACGATCTCAGGATCGACAAAATCCGCTACGTGCGGATCATTGAACCCAATGTGCCCGTTCTCACCGATTCCAAGGAACGACACGTCAATCGGCCGCTCCGATAAAAGCCGCGCGTAGCGCCCGCACTCTCCCGCCAGGTCTGGAGCGTTCCCCATGATGTAATGCGCCTTCCGCGGATGCACCACATCCGCCAAATTCCGCTTCACCCATCCGCCAAAACTCTCACCATGCGAAAGCGGCAGCCCGGCATATTCATCGACATGAAAAATTTCCACTAAGTCCCAGTCAATCTCCGCGTCGGACGTAAGGTTCGCGATCATATCCAGCTGCGAGTTTGCCGCCGAAAACATCAACCGTGCGCTGCCTTTTTCCTGAATCACCCGTTGGATCGCCGCACTGGCAATTCGCGCCGCCTCCTGGCCCAGCGCCTCTTTCGTCGCATACACCGCAACCCTCAGCGCTTCCAGCTCAAACTTCTTAATAGGCTCGTTCATGATTGCCGCGCGCATCTACTGGTAAAGCTCCGCTCCCGACCGATATTCGATTTCGTCGTGCTTTCCCTTCGCCGCCACCGCGATCTCCACCCGCCCCAGGCCAAGCCCCGGCGAATAACCCGACACCCGGCACCGCCCCACGCGCGCGGTCGCGCGTAACGCCACCACGGTCATGCCTGCCACCGCGTTCCACGTAAGCCCGGTCGGATACCCCGGCCAGGTCTGCGGCAGCAACTCCCCCGGCCCATACCAGGTAAACGAAATCGGAAGATACGAGTTGGGAACGACCGTACCGTTCTTATCCACGATCGACGCCGTGATGTAAGCCAGGCTCTCGCGGTCGCCCGATTCGATGCGGCTCACGTCCGACTTCAGCACAACCGCCGCCGGCGCGCCCGCCGTCTTGCGCGCGTCCGAAATCGTCTGCATCCCCGCTCGACCGCTCGCCTCAATCATGCCCGCTTCGTACGGCACCTCCCACACCCGCGGGGGAAACTCCAGCCCTTCGCGTTTCGCGTTGGTCTTGGCGCCGAGTGACCTCCCATTCAACTTCAACTCCACCTCCGCGCAGTTGCTATAGATCTTGATTGTTTTTTTCTTGCCGTCATCCCCAGGCCAGGTCCAGTGCCCGCAGATGTGCAGCATCGGCTTCGCGCTCCACTGGCTCTGGTAGAAGAAGTAAACATCCTTGGGAATCCGCCAGGAGTCGGCCATTCCGAACGGCAGCACATGCGGAATCACCGAGTCATACTCTTCGCCGTCGTAATCGAGCTGATGCCACAGCACGCTGCCCGCGATCCACGGCCGCAGGTTCACCTGGCCGAGAAACTTTTCGTGTTCGATGCAGCCGGCATCCTCGCTCGTCGGCCCCATGCCGTACACCCCGCGCCCGATCTCCGCCGCGCTGTACTCCTCGATCAGATACTTGCGCGCGGGAAACTTCGCATGGTCGCGATCGTCGCGCTCGAACGTGCCGTAAAGCCCCACCACATCGAGAACTTTCTTCACTCCCTCGGCCCGTGGGTCATGCATCGTGATCAGCCGTGACGGATCAAGTTCACGATACCGCTGCAGAATCTTGGTCACCACCTCAACCGATTTTTCCGGATCGTCCACCTCTCCCGACAGTCCCCACAAAATCACGCTGGGATTGTTGCGATCCCGCTCGATCATCTCCTTCGCGGCCTGCGCCTGAATGGCAAAATACTCCGGCGTGTTCTCAACTTCTTCGCCAACAAATAACTCCTCCAGCACCAGAATGCCCAGCCGGTCGCAAGCTTCGATCACTGCCGGATCGTGCGGATAGTGGCTGGTGCGGAAAAAATTGCAGCCCATCTCGCGGATGCCCAGCATGTCGAGCGCGTGGCGTGAGTTGGGAAGCGCATCCCCCATCCCGGGATACGACTGGTGCCAGGTCGTCCCTTGCAACTGCAAGCGCTTGCCGTTAAGAAAAAATCCCCGGTCCGCATCGAAGCTGAACCAGCGCAGACCCAGCGGAATCTCCAGGGAATCCCAAACTCTGTGTTCTTCCATCAGGCTCGCCCGCATCCGGTACCGGTAAGGGGAATCCGGCGACCACAGCTTCGGATTCGCAATCTGAATGCTCTCCTTATTCGCAGCCCGCTCCCCCGCCGTCGCCCCGAGCGCCACAACCGCGCCGTCCGCATTCACCACTTCGTAAGCGATCGTGTAGTTCCCCGCGCGCCCCTCGGGATTTCCAATCGTCGCGTAAAGCTCCACGGTAGCCGAAGTCTCGCTCACGCTCGGCGTCCGCCAGTACACCTCCGCCAGGTAAACCGGCTCGCTCACCCGCAGCCAGACGTCGCGATAGATCCCGCCATAGAACGTCAGGTCGGTCTTGATCGTCGGGCCGATGTTCGGGTCATACAGATTGTTGACCTTCACCGCCAGAACGTTGCCGGCCGAGCCAAACTGCGCCGCCGCAGTCACGTCCAGCTCAAAACTGGTGTAACCGCCTTTGTGCTCGCCCACCTTCTTGCCGTTTAGCCAGAAATCCGAAACCTGGTTGACGCCCTCAAACTCCAGAAAAATTCTCTTCCCTCGCAGCTCTTCGCCCAGCACGAAGTGCTTGCGGTACCACCCCAGGCCGCGGAAGTATCCCGCAATCTCATCGCTTCCATCGTGTGCATTCCAGGTGTGGGGAAGAAAAATCTGCTCCCAGGAAGAGTCGGCGAAATCCGCTTCGGTCGCGTGCAGGAACTCCGGCTCAACCTCCGACCCGGTCTTCGCATCGCGATCGAACGATCCCAGCGCGCCGCCCCCGTGCGCCTGCCGCCGGAACAGCCATCCTGAGTTGAAGTTTTCCCGCCGGCGTGGCGAAGTCGGTAAGGGCGAAGATGAAGAAGCTCCCGAAGAAACCTGCGGCGCCGACTGATCCACTGCCCAACTCTGCCACGGCATTGCCAGGCCGGCGGCGACGATCCCCATGAAGTCTCTGCGTCTCATCTCAGTGCGTCAGTCCTGTGGTGTAACTGTCGGGACAGTCATTCTAACGGGGCCGCGCCCATACTCAGTACGGCCCCGCACTGGGGGACCTGCGCTTCTTCGAGGTCTGCGCTTCTGCGGAAAGAAATCAGAACTCCAATCGCACTCCAAGCTGGCCGTGTCGCCACTGGTTATTCGGCTGGCTGTCCTGGAACAGGCCGAAGCTGCCGGGGCTGCTTGCGGAACTGAAGCGCGTGTTGGGCGCTCCGAAGTTAGGATGGTTGAAGGCATTGAAGAACTCTCCGCGCAGCTCGAACGTAACTCCTTCGCGCACCTGGAACTTCTTCGAGAGATTCAGATCCAGATTGCGGATTGGATCGGTGCGGCAACTGGAGATGTACCGTGGCGTGTCGCCCGCGGTCTGGTCTCCGGGATTGGCAAATGCCGCCGCATTCAGGTAGTAGCCTTTGCCCTGCACCACGTCCTCCGGGCTTAGTCCGGTGCAGGGATCGCCGATCAAATCCGGCCGCTGCGCACCGCTGATGATGTGGTTGCTCGACATGCGAATCGCCAGCGGCTGGCCCGATTGAAAAGTCACAAACGTTCCCACCCGCCATCCCCCGATCACCGCGTCCGCGTACCGGTTCATCCCCTGCCCGAACGCCTTTCCGCGCCCCACCGGCAACTCGTAGGTCGCCGCGATCACGAATCGGTTGGGCGTGTCGTTGGCCGAAATGCTGCGCTCACCCGCCAGGTTACTCTTGTCCTGCACCGCTCCGAATCCCCCCAGGCGCGATCCCAGGCTCGAGTTCGCTCCCGAATCTGAGTCCGAAGTCATGTGCGAGTAAGTGTAGTTTCCGGTGAAGCTCAGGCCGTAGGAATATCGCTTCTCAAACCGCACCTGCAGCGAGTTGTACAGCGAAGCCGCCGTGAACGGCGTGTAGCCATAGAGCGCCTGGAACTGCGGATATGGCTCCAGAATGATCGAGCGCGGAATCTGCGGCTGCGTATAGATCGAAGTCGGCACATCGAAAATCGGCGCCGGCGAGCCCGCCACCTGCGTGAACAGGTATTGGAACGGGTTCGGCACCTGCTCGTTGAGATACGCCGTTCCGCAAACCGTGGGATCGGACGGATCGCATCCCACCCGGTTCGCCGCGCTCACAAAATCCTGGCTGCGCAGCGATTTGTCCCAGGGAAGGTGCGTGCTCCGGTTCGCCGAATAGTTCACTTCGATCAGAAAACTCTTCATGAGCTGGTGCTGCACGCCGATGTTCCACTGGTAAATCTCCGCGTTGCGCACATTGAGCCCGGCATGGTTGAAGTTCGCCAGCCCGTACTGCGCCAGCGGCCCGTATTTGCCTTCCTGGGGAAAGCTGATGCCGTCGGGAAATGGATTCGTCATCGAGGCGTGTTGCGTGAACCCGCTGTCCAGGGTGGCGTTGATCGGCACCGAATCGTTCCAGTCTTCGCCGCCATACTGCCAGTTGGTGGCGAAGTTCAAGCCGTAGTAAATGCCGGCGCCGCCGCGAAGCACCGTGGAGTTATTCAACGCGTAGGCGAATCCCAGCCGTGGCCCAACATTGTTGTAGTCGCCGTTGGAGTGCCGCATCTTCGAACTGGCAAAGATCGACGTCCCAAAGAGTTCTCCGCCCGGGTAGTCGCCCAGCGCCGGCACGGAGATGCCAGAATCGCAGGTAAAGCAGGTGAACTGGTTGCGGTTAAAGCGCTCGGTGTAAGGCGTGCTCCACTCATAGCGCACGCCGATGTTCAGCGTCAGCCGCGGGGTCACCTTCCAGTCGTCCTGCACGAAGAAACTCGTCTCCATCGACTTGTTGGCCACCGCCGGAACTTCGGTGAGCACGTCGCCGTTTTCCGGATAGTTGATCAGCAGCGAACTCAGGTCGTTGCCATCTTCTATGTCATTGGCGCCGCTCCCGCCCAGCACGCTCTGCGCGGTAATACCTTCGCCAAAGGTGAAACCTCCCGCGGTGTTGCTGGGCTGGAAAAAGTTATTGAGGAAGATGCGCCGCTCCCCGCCGAACTTGATGATGTGGTTCTTGAAGTTCTTGGTCATCATCGAACCGAACGACCACTGCGTGTCGGTCTCCTCAGTGACCGTACAGCAGGCGTCCACGTTCAGGCCCTGGAAGCCGTCCTCGAAGCCGATCGAAGGAAACGCCGGAGCATTGTAGAAGGCGTTGTCCACCAGGCTGCTGGGAAAGCCCACGCCGCTGCCGTCAATATTGGTCGGATCCACGCTCATCTTCACCGTCTCTGGCGTGTTAAAGCGGGTCAGCGTCACCCGGTTCACCCATAGCAGCGACGGGTTGATCGTCCAGGTATCCGCCAGCGTGATGCCCTCGGTCTTGAACTGCGTGACGTTCTCCGATAGGAACGGATCGGGCACCGTATCGGTCTCCCGCCGCATGTAATAGCGGCCGGTCAGGAAATTCTTTTCGTTGAAGAAGTAATCAATCTTGCCATCGAGCTGCCATCCCGGAGCGGTCGTCACCAGGTTTGAGACATAGTTGCTCGCTCCGCTGCTGGGATCGACCACCTGGTTCGGCATGGGGAAAAGGTTCATCAGCGCCGTCCCCAGGGGATTGAGGCGGTTCGTCGGAATCACGTTCAGCGTCGGCACGCCATTCACCAGCCCCTGAAACTGCGGCCGGTTCCCGTCCACGATCGGCCCCGCCGGATCATAAATTTCCACCGGCGTGCCGTCTGGATTGAACGATTGCGAGAAGTCGCCGTTCCGTTCCAGCGCGGTCGGCACGATTGCGCCGACCGTAAAAGGCTGGTCGAACTGGTCATGCTCATAATCAAAGAAGAAAAACGCCTTCTTCTTCTTGATCGGGCCGCCGACCGACCCGCCGTACTCTTCGCGCTTGTAAACCGCTCGCGGCTCATCCGCCTGGTTGGCGAACCAGCTGTTGGCATCCATCCACGGCCGCCGCGTGAAGTAAAAGCCGCTGCCGTGAAATTCGTTGGTGCCCGACTTGGTGACCATGCTGATCACGGTGCCGCCATTGCTGCCGTACTCGGCCGAGTAGCCGTTGCTCGATACCTTAAACTCCTGAATGCCTTCCACCGAAGGCTTGTAGGTCACGTTGTTGGTGCCGCCCTCACCGCCCTCCGGCACCGACGCTACCGCGCCGTCCAGCCGCAGCTCGGACGAAAAAGTTCGCTGTCCGTTGGAAGAGAAGTTGAGCCCGCCCAGCGCGTTCACGTCGCCGCCGTTTACGTTGGTCACGCCAGGAGCGAGAAAAATCAGGCTGGTCGGATTGCGGTCAAACAGCGGCATGTCGAGAATGTAATTTCCCCCAACCGTCGTGCCGAGTTCGGAGTTCACCGTGTTCACCTGCGGCGCTCCCGCCTCCACGTTCACGGTCGTCACTTCGGAACCGATCTGCAGGGGGAAATTCAGGTCGACCGCCTGGCCGACGTGCAGCACGATGTGCTCGCGAATTTCGATCTTGAAACCAGTGGCCGCCACTTTCGCGGTATACGATGCCGGCTTCAGAGTGTTGAAGCTGCACGTCCCGTTCTGGTCGGACGCGCAGGAGAACACCACGCCGGTGCCATCATTGGTTAAAGTCACCGCCGCCGCGGGAATCGCCGCCCCGGTGGGATCGGTGATGTTCACCCGGACTAAGGCGGTATCGATCCCCTGGCCCAAGGCCAGCACAGGAAGAACCGCGATGAATACCACCACGTGAGTACAGGCTCTGCGCAAACATCCCAATTTGGTCATTCGGATAGCCCTCTCGCGCCGGAGATTCTTTCTCGTGCATGGCAAACTACTCTTAGCTTTCTCTGCATGTCAAGATAATTTCTCAAATTGTAAGAAATGTTTATTGATATTAAGGAAATATCTGGTCCTATCTGCAGCGAAATGGTAGGGTAGCTGCCTGATCCAGGTCCTGAAAACTCACAAGAGGGCACGGTCGACTAAACGACAATGCCACGGGCGGCGAAACAGCCACACGGGCCCGAAGGATGTCTGCAAACTATGCGGAATCAGTGATTTAATAGCCTCGCGTTTGCGGTCTTCGGGCGTCCAGCGAGTCCACAAGGACTGCCGCCAGATTGCCCGCCGGCAGCCTTATGCTCAATTATTTTCAGCGCTTGTCGAAGAGTCGAACTTGAAGAAAAATAGTCGAACCTGAAGAAAACAATGAAATTCACCAAACTCTGCATTGCCGCTTTGTGGCTTTTGTCGTTTCCGGGATACCTCCACGCTCAGGATCCGCCACAGATCTCGCTGATGCCGATGCCTGCATCAGTGCGTTTGGCCGAGGGCCGTTTGCGGGTCAACCCAAATTTCGCTGTATCGTCGCAGGCCTACAGCGATTCGCGGCTCGAAGGCGCGATCAGCCGCGCGCTGCTTCGGCTCGACGCCCGCACCACGCTCACCCTGGCTGTTTCCAGCGACGCAAAATCCGCACTGGTGGTTCGAGTGGATGGCCCCGGCGAGGCCGTGCAGGAGCTGAACGAGGACGAATCCTACTCGCTCGAAATTACGCCGCAGCAAGCCACTCTGCACGCAGCCACCGTGACCGGCGCCATGCGCGGACTGGAAACCCTGCTGCAACTGCTATCCGCAGACCGCGATGGCTTTTATTTCCCCGCCCTGCACATCGACGATCGCCCGCGTTTTCCCTGGCGCGGGCTGCTCATTGACGTTTCGCGTCACTGGGAGCCCGTGGACGTGATCAAGCGCACGCTGGATGCCATGGCGGTGGTCAAGCTCAATGTCTTTCACTGGCACCTCTCCGACGATCAGGGTTTCCGCGTCGAGAGCAAAGCCTTTCCCCTCCTGCATCAGCTCGGCTCAGACGGCCTTTACTACACCCAAGCCCAAATCCGCGACATCGTGGCCTATGCGCGCGACCGCGGCATTCGCGTTGTGCCTGAGTTCGATATGCCCGGCCACGCACACTCCTGGTTCATCGGATATCCGCAGTACGCCAGCGCGCCCGGGCCTTACGAATTCAAGCGCTATCTCGGAGGTGACAGCGTTCCCTTCGATCCCACCAGAAAGCAGACCTACCATTTCATCGACAAATTCATCGGCGAGATGTCGCGCCTGTTTCCCGA
>DATJXG010000348.1:0-13290 GCA_035500455.1 Terriglobales bacterium
TTGCCGTCAAGCAGCCAGTCGGTGCTCTGGGCGCGCGAACCGCCGACTGAAAGCGAATACGTCCCGCGTGCCGAAACTTCGCTGCTGGGGCCGCCGTTAAAGAAGCTGCTGGGGTTGGTCTCCTGCGTGGTGCCGGGGGTAAGGGTGGCAAGTTGGACGAAGTCGCGTCCGTTCAGCGGCAACTCGGCAACCTGCTCCGCGGTAATGACCTGGCCCAAAGTCGGGTTGGTGGTTTGCACCGCCACTTCCTCGGTGGCGCTCACTTCCACCGTCTGCGAGACCGACGCCGGGACCAGGGTGAAATTCAGTTCCAGATGCTCATCCACTTGCAGGCGAACATCTTTCTGCTCGGCGGGGCCGAACCCCTGGGCCTCCGCGTGCACCGTGTAAAACGCGACCGGCAGCACTGGAACGAGATAGTGCCCGGAATCATCGGTTTTGGCTTCGCGGACGATGCCGGTGCCCTGGGAGGTAACCTTGATCGACGCTCCGGGGATGACCGAACCCGTTTTGTCCACCACCGTCCCCGAGAAACTCCCGGTGGCCTGGCCGTATAGCAGGGGACAGACAAAACATACTAGAAAACAAAGAGTTACCCGCAGCGTAGTTCTGGTAAGCATTCAGGATCCTCCGGCGATGCCCTTTTGGACGACGAAGTGCGGCGAGCGAGGCCCGCCCTTTCCCACAAAACTCCCCACTCTAATATGGCGCAAACGATATGCTGATTGAAGCTGCGTTGTCAACCACCGCGCCCTCTGCGCGCCATGCTGCGGCGCAGAGAATTCTTCCTTGGAACCGGCATTTTGCTGTAGCACCGCTCAATACTCAGCCAACTCCCAAATTTGGCTCATTCTCCAGTCGCTTTTTCCCTTCACGCGGCGGCTTGCAACCGAGCGAGGGCTTCTTGCGTCGAGACAAGCCTCGCGCCTGACGCCTGCAATTGCTCGATCGTCTGCTCTCCAGCTTTACGATCCAGAGTCTCGATAGCATCGCTGACCAGAGCGACTCTCCGGCCACGATTCAACAGTCCCTTCGCGGCGAAGCCCACGCAATATTCCGTCACCACGCCGAAGACGATGAACTCTGTCTTACGATCGAAATTTTCCAGCAGGGCATCGGCATGGCGGCTCTCGAAAATATCCAGGGTCTGCTTTTCCAGGACGATCTGCTGCTTCTGCAGGAAGTCTTCAGGGATGGAGGAGCCGGCGTCATTCGGAACCCGGACGTAACTCGCGGTCATGGCTTGGGGAACGAATTCGGCGCCGCTGGTGCCTTTTACGCAATGCGGCGGAAAGGTCTGGAACTCGGGGTCATCCGGCGTATGAAAGCAGCCGTGGGAAACCAGAAAGGCTTGGCCGGCGCGGGCTGTATCGACCAGCATTTGAATATTGGGCAGCAACTTTTCCGCGCCCGGTACGTAGAGCTTGCCTCCGGGGCGCATAAAATCCTCTTGCGCATCTACGCACCACAGGATGGCCGGAAGGTCCCGCATGCTGAGTGCTCCATTGTGCCTGAACTGGCACGAGGATTCTAATTCTAAAATCTGATAGGTTCCATAAGTCCGCGCGCGGGCGAAGTTTTTATGGGTTGAGGGGCTACGAACCGGGCGCCCTTCGCGGAATGCAGTGGAAAACAAAATCTTAAATCGCCGGGTTCGCCGAGAAGCGCCGCCGAGGGCGGTGAGAGAGACGCTGCGACGCTGATTTAACGGCGGTTGCGGAGTCTGTATACTGGCGCGCGGAATTTTATTCTCGGTTGAATCGGCAGGTGGCTCATGGCACAGGGACAGGCAGGCTCGGCGGCAGTTTCTTCGCGGCTGGTAATTCATAACATCGGACTATTGTTGAGCGGCGATCTGGAGAATCCGATTCTTGATGCCGACACCCTGGTCGCGGTGGACGGCAAGATCGCGGCGGTAGGCAAGGCTAAGGACGTTGACACCGCCGGCGCGACCTTGACCATCGATGCGCGAGGCACGGCGCTGGCGCCGGGACTGATCGACAGCCATGTGCATCCGGTGGCCGGCGACTGGACGCCTCGGCAGAATCAACTGGGATGGATCGACAGTTGTCTGCACGGCGGAGTCACCACCATGGTTTCTGCGGGCGAGGTGCACATGCCCGGGCGTCCGAAAGACGTGGTCGGCGTGAAGGCCATGGCAATTACCGCGCAGCGGGCCTTCCATGCCTTCCGGCCAGGCGGAGTGAAAGTCCACGCTGGCGCTCCTGTGATCGAACACGGAATGGTAGAGGATGATTTCAAAGAACTGGCCGCCGCCGGGGTAACGATTCTGGGCGAAGTTGGGCTGGGCAGCGTGAAAGACGGTAAGACCGCGCGCCAGATGGTGGCCTGGGCCCGAAAGTATGGGATGCAGAGCACAATTCACACCGGCGGACCGTCGATCCCCGGCTCCAGCCTCATCGACAAGGACATTGTGCTCGAAACCGACGCGGACGTGATCGGCCACATCAACGGCGGTCACACGGCGCTTCCCGATGACCAGATTGCCGGGCTTTGCGAGAAATCTTCGCGCGCGCTGGAGATTGTGCACAATGGCAACGAGCGCGCGGCGCTGCTCACCCTGCGCACCGCGAAAGAACTCAAGCAGCTTCACCGAGTGATTCTGGGCACCGATTCCCCGGCGGGCTCGGGAGTGCAGCCGCTGGGGATTTTGCGCATGATTTCGATGCTCTCTTCCTTAGGTGGCGTCGCGGCCGAGGTGGCGATCTGCTTCGCGACCGGCAACACGGCGAAGATCAGAAAGCTGGACGGTGGGTTGATCGCTCCGGGAAGGGCTGCAACCTTTGTGATCATGGACAAGGCCCAGCATTCCGCCGGAAAAGATCTTCTCGACAGCATCGGCAAGGGCGACCTGCCGGGAATCGGAATGGTGATCGTGGATGGCGCTGTGAGTGTGCAACGCAGCCGGAACACGCCCCCAGCGACAACCATGCCCATATTCGTGTAGGGAGCTTGCCCCTTCCCACGAGCAAAGCACGCGAATGAAGCGAGCCCGGCCGCTACACGGTCCGTAGATTTCCGGGGGTAACTTTTCCTGCCTTGCCGACTATGCTCTAATCGATTTTCGAGCTCTTGCATGACTGCTGAAGTGAAGCAGAGCCGGAGGTGCTCGTGGACTTCCAACTCAACGACGAACAATTGCAGCTGAAGAAATCGGTGCGCGAATTCGCGGAACGCGAGATCGCGCCCAACGTCATGAAGTGGGACGAAGCCGGCGAATTTCCCCTCGAAACCATCAAGCAACTCGGCCACCTTGGCATCATGGGCACCATCTTTCCCACCGAGCTGTGCGGGGCGGGAATGGGCTATGTCGAGTACGCCACGGCCATCGAGGAACTCTCGCGCGTGGATGGGTCGGTGGGCATCATCGTCGCCGCGCACACTTCGCTTTGCTCGAACCACGTCTATCTTGCAGGTACCGAGGAGCAGAAGAAGAAATACATCAGCAAGCTGGCGACCGGGGAATATATCGGCGCCTGGGGACTTACCGAGCCTTCCTCCGGCTCCGACGCCGGCAGCGCACGCATGACCGCAGCGCGCAAAGGAAATACCTGGGTGCTCAACGGCACCAAGACTTTCTGCACCAACGGACACTATGCCGATGTGCTGGTGATCATCGCGGTCACCGATCGCGCCGCGCACACGCATGGGCTCTCCGCCTTCATCGTGGAGAAAGGCGCCAAGGGGTTCCGCCCCGGCAAGAAGGAAAACAAGCTGGGGCTGCGGGCCAGCGATACCGCCGAACTGATTTTCGAAGATTGCGTGATCCCGGTGGAGAATCTGCTCGGTAAGGAAGGCGACGGCTTTATCGATGCCATGCGCGTGCTCGATGGCGGCCGCATCTCCATCGCCGCGTTGTCGCTCGGCATGGCCCAGGGCGCCTATGAAGCCGCGCTGAAATATTCCAAGCAGCGCCGCCAGTTCGGCAAGGCGATCAGCGAATTTCAGGCCATCCAGTGGAAGCTGGCCGATATGGCGACGGAAATCGAAGCGGCGCGCCTGCTGACTCTGCGCTCCGCCGCCATGAAAGACGCTGGGATGAAAACCACTCTGGAATCCTCCATGGCTAAGCTCTACGCCAGCGAGGTCGCGGTGCGCTGCGCCAACGAGGGCGTGCAGATTCACGGCGGCTACGGATTCATCAAAGACTATCCCGCCGAAAAGTTCTACCGCGACGTAAAGCTGTGCACGATTGGCGAGGGCACCAGCGAGGTGCAGCGCCTGGTAATCGCGCGGCAGCTGCTGAAGGACTGAGGAGCGTCTGGGAGGTTTCGCGGGCAGTTCTCAAAACCGGCCGGTTTCTTGGGGGCTGCTGCTCGCGAGACGAAGCCGGGGCCTGCGCCAGAAAGCAACCACCTGAAAATTAATATTTCAGGGCCCTATCCACGCCGCCAAAGAAGCAATCCCACTAACTGACTGCAGCCCGAGCCAGCTGGTTTGTTCCCGCGCGGCGCGAAACCAGCCCCCACACCCTGTGCGCTCCCTTAGTCTCTCTTGTGCTTTTCGAGTGGGTTCGGGAAAATGACTTCGCCCTTTCATGTTTCATGAATCCTCACCATTGTCCGATGAAGCGAACGCTGGGCGCGCCGACCAGCCTCTCTCTGTGGGAATTCTCCTCTCCGGCCGGGAAAAGTTCGGCCCATTCTACGGTGGCGCTCTGGCCCGCTGGACCTACGAAGTCTATAGCCGCCTGACCGACCGGCTGGATACCACCGTGTTCGGCTTCCCCACGGATGCAGCGGACCTGTACCCGCTGCCGCATCACGCAAGCTGGTCTTCACGCCTTTGCGAGTCGATCTCCCGCGTTCCGGTGCTTCGCCGCTATGAAGACCAGGTGTGGTTGTGGTCGCTCATGCCGCGCCTGCGTAATCTGGACGTCGTGCACGTTCAGAGCCGCCCCCAGTGGGTGCGGCACCTGCGGAAGTTGGGCTACGGCGGAAAGATCGTGCTTCACCTGCACAACGACCACCTCGGACACTGGAAAGCCTCGTGGCTGGACATGCTGGCCCCGCAGGTGGACGCCGTGGTGACCGTGAGCAGCTATATGCGTGACACTTTCGCGCCTCGCTCCTCCGCCCTCGCGGCCAAGACCAGGGTGATTTTCAACGGAGTCAACACTCAACTATTTTTCCCGCGGGAAGAGCTGCGCCAGCCCAAGACCATCCTCTTCGCCGGGCGCTTTTCGCAGGAGAAAGGAGTGCTCGAACTGGTGAAAGCCTTCGAAATCGTGAGGCGAACTCACCCCGATGCTCAGCTGAAAATCGCGGGCAGTACGACCTTCGGGAGCCATGTTGAAGACTCCTATGTGAAGGAAGTCCGCGCCGCGGCGCGAGCGGTAGGCGGCGGCAACGAATCAGGAATTGAATTTCTGGGGTACATTCACCACGACCGGGAATTGCCCGCCTGCTTTCAGCAGGCCGCCATTTTTTCCAGCCCCTCCATCTTTCAGGAGCCCTTCGGATTAGTGAATACCGAAGCCATGGCGTGCGCCACGCCGGTGGTGGCATCGAACCGGGGCGGCATTCCGGAGGTTTTGGGGGAAACCGGAATTGTGATCGATCCGGAGGATATTCCGGCCTACGCCGGCGCCCTCTGCACGCTGCTCTCACAGCCGGATTATCGTGCGGAACTCGGCCGCGCCACCCACGAACGCTGCCTGCGGATGTTCGATTGGTCTGTGATCGCGGAAGAGTGGATCGGCCTGCTGAAGACGCTGACTGATAGTCGATAAGAGATAGGCCCAGTAGCGATAAGCCTCGTCGCGAGCCAGGGCGACGGCGCCACGCTGTTTGCACTGTGACCGGGTAGCAGCTGCCTACTGGGGAGAGGTGGAAGCGCGGACTGCCAGATCGTGGACCACTTCCAGAAAGCTGGCGCTGGCCTCTTCGTCGGAAAGAGATTCCAGGGCCACCGTGGCGCTCAGGTGCGGGGACTCGGAGCGGAAGCGCACCCGCAGCAACTCGTGCCCGGGACTGGACATGAGGGTATTCACGATCGGGGCGATTTCCTGGCCCCACTGCATCCGCGTGGTCAGCACCACGGGCCCGGGTTGCACGATGGTCCAGTCGCGGGAACTGTCTTCCATGGTTGTTTTGTTGGGCGTCAGCCAGCGATGGCGAAAAACCTGCAACTGCAGGCCGGGAGAGTAGTCCAGGTTGGCTTCGAAAGTAAGCGTCTCGGGCTGTTTACGCCATATCGACAAGAGCCACTGCACCGGAATGGGACGCGGCCGCAGGTTTACTGTGACCCGTGCATCTTCCACCCAGTGTCCGGCGAGGCGGAGCCGGGCCTGCAGGCGATTGGCGCCGAACCAGCGGGCGTCGGTGATGCGTCCTTGCCCTGAGCAAGCCGCTTCCACCAGCCGCAACGCCCCCGTCCCCTTCTTGCGGTTATATCTGGCAAAACAGAAGTACCAGGTTGCCAGGACCGCCACCGCACAGAGACCGTCAATCAGCAGAAGCTGCCCCACGGGATCCTCTTAACCGAATGGTACGACTTGGTGATGGGGGCTGGCAACAGTAGGTTTGTTTTTTTTTCACAGGAGTGGCCGGACTCAGGTCCGACAGTGGCATAGGGTCTTTTGTAACCAAGAGTCACTCACACTTGCGGTACGAAACTGGAGTCATTGGGCGGCTACAATGCACCCGTGACTCCCGTTTTGCGAGACTTCCGCGCCGACGATTTCGAGACTTTGTGGAGTATCGATCAACGATGCTTCGAGCCCGGGATTGCCTACGAGCGGCGCGAGCTGATGGCTTATATCGGTTTGCGTAGCGCTTTCACTCTGGTGGCCGAGAGCGCCGCCGAGGCCTCGGCACAACTAGGCTCGATGCAACAACGCCCGGCCCAGATCCTCGGGTTCCTGGTGGCGCATTGCACGCGCAAGGGTCTGGGGCACATTATCACCATCGACGTGCTGGCGGAGGCTCGCCGCCTCGGCGTGGGATCCCTCCTGCTCACCGAGGCTGAAGCCCGCCTGCGGGCCGTGCCTTGTCACAGGGTGACGCTGGAAACGGCGGTGGATAACGCATCCGCGCTGGCCTTCTACAAACGTCACCACTACTTCGTCGTCAAGACCGTGCCGCGCTACTACTCCAACGGCATGGACGCGCTGGTGTTGCAAAAGGATTTTGAGCAACCCGTATAGCGACCGGGCTTGCCCCCTTGAGTCCTTGAACTCCACCTCTTTGCTGGCTTCGCTCGCTGGACGGGGCAAGCCCCGTCCCTACACAGTCGGGATTTGCATTCCCGCCTCTGCCCAGATAACTTGCTGGCATGAAAGTAGCCATCCAGGGGGAAGCAGGCTCATTCAGCCATGAAGCGGCGCGCCGCATGTTGCCGGGATGCACCATCCTTCCCTGCGCCCGCTCGGCTGAAGTCTTCGACCGTCTCGAAGGAGGGTCGGCAGGCGCCGCCGTGATTCCCATCGAGAACTCTTTAGCCGGCTCGGTAGCGGAGCACTTCGATCTGCTGCTGGCGCGCGACGTTTTTATCCAGCGCGAATTTCTGCTGCGTATCGTACATAACCTCATTGCCGCACCCGGAGTGAAGATGCGCGACCTGCGGCGGGCATATTCGCATCCCGTGGCCCTGGAACAGTGTCGCGATTTCTTCACCCGGCACCAGCAGATCGAAGCAGTCCCTTTTTACGATACCGCCGGGAGCGTGAAGCACGTTGTCGAAAGCAACGAGCGCGACGCGGCTGGGATCGCCGGGCGGCAGGCGGCCGCCGTTTATAAAGGACGCATCCTGGCCGCAGGAATTGAAGACAACAAACGCAACTTCACGCGGTTCTTCCTGGTGCGGCGGGGCCGCAGGGTGCTGCCGGGTGCGAACAAGACTTCCATTGCCTTCAGCGTCAAGAACATTCCCGGGGCGCTGTTCAAAGCGCTCAGCGTCTTTGCCCTGCGCGACATCAGCCTGAGTAAGATCGAGTCCCGGCCCATGCGGGGCCGGCCCTGGGAGTATGTGTTCTACGCCGATCTGCTGCGCGGCGACGATGAATCGGCGCGTAACGCACTTCACCATTTGCAGGAGATCGCGGATCCTGTGAAGGTCCTGGGAATTTATCCGCGCGCGTAAGGCTCTCCACCCAGCGACGCGCTGCAACTTCTGCGAGCGGCAGATAATCCAACGAATCGTTTGCGGGCGACGGCTCGCTCGGCCAGCGACTGCAGAATTACGACCTTCTGACGGCTACGGTTCAGCCCGTATACCGGGGGTACCTCCGTCATACACGGGACACCGTACTTTCGGTTGGGTGCAATTGGGAGTGGGGAGGAATAGAATCCAAACCGTTCCCTGGTCTGCTAAAGTCCCTCGTTTCCAGGCCGTTGAATCTTAAGGCTGCAAAGCAGCATCAAAACTTGAGCGAGTTACACTCAAGGGGTACTATGGCACAATCCACTGAATCTCCAGAAGTTCCGCAGGATGACCGGGCACTGGCTATTCTGCCTGTCCGCGACACTGTGCTGTTTCCCCATGCGGTTTTGCCGCTGACCGTGGGCCGGGAAAGCTCTGTTCAGCTGATCAATTCCCTGGGGGAAGATAAGACCATCGTGGTGGTGGCGCAACGCGAAGCCCGCGTGGACGCTCCCCAACCCAGCGATCTCTATACGGTGGGCACGCTGGCGGTGGTGCACAAAGTAGTGAAAATGCCCAACCAGAGCCTGTTCGTGTTTGCCGAGGGCCTGGAGCGGGTACGGCTGGGCGAGTTCGCCCAGTTGACGCCTTTCATGCGGGCGCGGGTCGAGACCGTCCCGGAAGCGATTCCTCCAAAAAGTTCCGAACTGGAAGCCTTGCAGCGCAATGTGCTGACCCTGTTCCAGCAGATCGTCGCCGGTTCTCCAACTTTGTCGGACGAACTCTCGACCGTGGCCATGAACATCGAAGAGCCCGGGCGATTGGTGGACTTTATCGCCTCTTCCCTGCCTTCACTCTCCACTTCCGACAAGCAGGACACGCTGGAAACCACCGACGTCCGCGTGCGGCTGGAAAAGATCAATCACCACCTGGCGCGCGAATTGGAAGTGCAGCAACTGCGCAACAAGATCCAGTCCGAAGTGCAGGATCGGGTGCAGCAGACGCAGCGCGAATACTACCTGCGCGAGCAGATGAAGGCCATCCAGAAAGAACTGGGCGAGCAGGATGAGGGCGCGCGCGACACCGAAGAGCTTCGGCAAAAGATCGAAAATGCCGGCATGCCCGATGAAGTGAAGAAGGAAGCCCTGAAAGAGTTGGGCCGGCTGTCGCGCATGTCGCCGATGGCGGCGGACTATTCCGTCACCCGCAATTACATCGAGTGGCTGGCGGTGCTGCCCTGGGCGAAAAGTTCCGGCGGCGAGGTCGACATCCTCAAAGCCAAAGACATCCTCGACACCGACCATTACGACCTGAAAAAAGTGAAAGACCGCATTCTTGACTACCTCTCCGTGCGCCGGCTGAAGCCGAGTATGAAGGGGCCGATTCTGTGCTTCGTCGGACCTCCCGGAGTAGGCAAGACTTCGCTGGGCAAATCCATCGCCCGCGCCCTGGGGCGGAAGTTTGTCCGCCTCTCGCTGGGCGGAGTGCACGACGAGGCTGAAATTCGCGGCCATCGCCGCACTTACATCGGGGCGCTGCCTGGGCAGATCATTCAGGGCATCCGCCGCGCCGAGACCAATGATCCGGTTTTCATGCTCGATGAAATCGATAAAGTCGGGCGCGATTTTCGCGGCGATCCCGGTTCAGCCTTGCTGGAAGCGCTCGATCCCGAGCAGAACGCGTCCTTCCGCGACAACTATCTGGACGTCACTTTCGATCTTTCCAAGGTGCTGTTTATCACCACGGCCAACATGCTCGATCCCATCGCCGAACCCCTGCGCGACCGCATGGAGATCATCGAACTGCAGGGCTACACCGAGGAAGAGAAGGTTCACATCGCCTTCCAGTACCTGATTCCCCGGCAGATTGAAGAAAACGGCATCACCCCGGAGCAGATTGAATTTCCCCAGGAAGCCGTGAGCCACCTGATCCGCCATTACACGCGGGAAGCGGGCGTGCGCAGCCTGGAGCGGACCATCGGCACCATCTGCCGCAAGCAGGCGCGGCGCATCGCCGAAGGCAAAACCGAAAAGCTGGTGGTGACGCCGGAGATCGTGCAGGAATTTCTGGGCGGCATCAAAGTGCGCAGCGAAGGCGAAATTGCCGAACGTACAAAGCGCGCTGGGGTAACTGTGGGCCTGGCATGGACGCCCTCCGGCGGGGACGTGCTATTCATTGAAGCCAACAGTATGAAGGGCAAGGGCGGATTCACCATGACCGGCCAGATCGGCCAGGTGATGCAGGAATCGATGCAGGCTGCGCTGACCTGGGTGCGTTCCAATGCCACGCAACTGGGCATTCCAGAGAGCTTCTTCGCCGAGCACGACATACACATTCACGTGCCCGCGGGCGCCATTCCGAAAGATGGCCCTTCAGCCGGCATCACTATGACCACAGCGCTGGTTTCGCTGCTCACCGGGCGGCCGGTGCGTCCGCTCACCGCCATGACCGGCGAGATCACCCTCAGCGGCAACGTTCTGCCAATCGGGGGTGTCAAGGAGAAGGTGCTGGCGGCCAAGCGCGCGGGGGTGCAGGACGTGATTCTTCCCGCGGAAAACAAGATGAACGTGGACGAGGATCTTACCCCGGAGCAGTTGGAAAACATCAACGTCCACTACGTCAAAACCATCGACGAGGTCC
Organism: Terriglobales bacterium; assembly: GCA_035500455.1. Classification (GTDB taxonomy): domain Bacteria; phylum Acidobacteriota; class Terriglobia; order Terriglobales; family Acidobacteriaceae; genus DATJXG01. The sequence goes on from DATJXG010000348.1 coordinate 10,744, forward strand.
TGGAGCTGGTTTTGCCTTCCTCACCGCGCGAGGAACAGCAATACGAAGAAGAGCGGGAAAAGGTCCTGAGCGCTCACCCGGTGGGGTAGGGCACACACGGCAGATATTCATCCGTAGATAAGCGGGCCGCAACTCTCTACGGAACGTCTCTGCGGAGCGTCTCTGTGGAACTCTGGGACACTGCACCGCTGGAACCATCGTACGGAACTTCCCATCTCAATCCGTGTTTAAATCTCTTGGGAGCACACGATTCTCAGCGCCATGGCGAGGTGCCTATGAAGACCAACCGAGTTTTGGCTGTTGGAGTTCTCCTGGCTGCGCTTTTCGCTCTCTTGCAAGTGCCTGTGCCGGCTGCGGCGCAGGACCAACCTCAAGACCAGACTCAACCTCAAGACCAAACTAACGATCAGGCCGAGGTCGATCCCCCGGGCCGCGTGGCCCAGATGAATTATTCCCAAGGCTCGGTTTCCTTCCAGCCGGGCGGGGAAGGCGACTGGGTGACCGCCGTTCCCAACCGTCCGCTCACCACCGGCGACAATCTCTGGGCTGACCAGAACTCCCGCGCCGAACTGCATGTGGGCTCGACCGCGCTGCGCATGGATTCAGAAACCAGCCTCACGTTCCTCGCTCTGGACGACCGCACCACCCAGTTGCGGGTTTCGCTGGGTTCACTGCTGGTGCGGGTGAAGCATCTCGACGACGGCGATACCTTCGAAGTCGATGCTCCGAACCTGGCCTTTGATATTCAGACGCCCGGCGAATACCGCATTGACGTGAACAGCGACGGCAATCAGACCACGGTCACCGCCTGGAACGGCCGCGGAGAAGTTACCGGCGGCGGATATTCCTACAATGTGGTCGCGGGCCAGCAGGCGACGTTCAATGGTACCGACAAACTCGACTACGAAATCGCGCAACTTCCGGCTTCTGATGATTTCGACAACTGGGCCTTCGCCCGCGATCATCACGAGGATCAGGCTGAATCAGCCAACTACATCTCTACCGAAGTGACCGGCTACGAGGATCTCGATGAGTATGGGCACTGGCGCTACGTGGCCGGTTACGGCACGGTATGGTCGCCGAATGGGGTGGGATCGGATTGGGCCCCTTACCGCAATGGCCACTGGGTGTGGATCGACCCCTGGGGCTGGACCTGGGTCGATGACGAGCCCTGGGGATTTGCCCCCTTCCACTACGGCCGCTGGGCCTATGCCGGCGGCGGCTGGTGCTGGGTACCGGGGCCGGTGGTGGTGCGCCCGATGTACGCTCCCGCGCTGGTGGCTTTTGTGGGAGGCGGCGGATTCCACATGTCGGTTTCGGTTGGCGGCGGGCCGGTTGGATGGTTCCCACTGGCGCCGGGCGAAGTGTACGTTCCGCCCTATCGCGTAAGCCGCCAGTACGTGAACGTGATTAACGTCACCAATACCCGCGTCAACGTCACGCAGGTGACGAACGTGTACAACGTCTACAACTCGAACTCAGGCGCGCGAATCACCTATGTGAACCAGCGGGTCAACAACGGCGTCACCGTTGTTTCTCACGACACATTTGTCAACGCCCGCCCGGTGTCGCGCAACGTAGTACGCGTGGACCAGCAGGAGATTCTTGCAGCCCCGGTTTCGCATCGAGTTGACGTGCAGCCCCAGCGCGTCAGCGTAATTGGAGCGGGAGCGCCCGCGCGCTTCCACCCGCCCGCGGCAGTTATAAACCGCCGGGTGGTGGTGACCCGAACTCCAGCCGCTCCGCGAGAGCCGTTTGAGCAGCGGGAGACGCATATGAACGTGCGCACCGAGCAGCCTGGTCCGGCGCAGATGCCGCGGCCGGCAGCGCGGCCGGTGGTGCCCTCTCAGCCGGAGCGTCCAGCTCCCGCTGAGCAGCCTCGGCAGGCAAACCAGCCAGCCGTTCCGCGGCCGGGTGGACCGCAGGTGCACAATGACCACACGCCGCCCACGGATGTTCGGAACAACAATCAGCATCCTGAGAACCAGCCGCCGCACAACCAGCCCCCGCAGAATCAGCCGGCGCAGCGGCCCAATCCCTACGTTCGGCCTGCTCCTCCGGTGCAGCAGCGCACCCCGGCGCAGCAGCAGAGCGACGAAAATAAATTCCGCAACTGGCAGCAGCAGCGCCAGCAACAGCCGCGGTCCGAGCCCAAGCCACAGCAGCGCTCGGAACCTCGCAACGACCACCACGACGACAAGCCCAAGCATTGAGGCTGAGGAACGAAGTCGGGAAAAGCGCCGGCCTAGCGCCGGCGCTTTGCTTTTGGCGACGCGGTGTTTTCTTACGCAGCGCCCGACAACTGTCATCCCGACCCGGAGCCGGAGCGAATGCGACGGCGGAGTGGAGGATCTGGGTTTGGTCGCGCCCCAGTGATGCCGACCGCTGAAATCCATGGGTAGTGGACAACCCTTTGCGAAAGGTTTCTGATCGCCCTTCAACTGCAGATCCCTCCACTCCGCCGTCGCATTCGCTCCGGCTCCGGTCGGGATGAGAGTTCGGAGTTTGCTTCGCAATGTGCAGTTATCATTGTAGGCATGCCGTGCG
>DATJXG010000349.1:0-13523 GCA_035500455.1 Terriglobales bacterium
CCGCCCTCCACCAGTTGAACCTTCTTCTGCAGGATGTCGCTGCCCTCCTTCTCCAGGCGCCGGCGGAAGTTGGCAATTTCGTCGGCGCGCAGAGCCACGCAGATTTCGGAGACTTCGGGGCGGCCGGCGAACTGGCGCAGAGTGAGCATCAGGATGGGGGTTCCGCCGAGGTCGGCGAATTGTTTCGAGGGAGCCGCCTTTTTGCCCTTGGTGGAGGCCGGGGCCATGCGCGTACCCAGGCCGGCAGCCGGAATTATCACAAACACCTTCATAGCGGGCTGTAAGTATAAGGCGGCGGACGAAGGAGTTCAAAATTAAGTTGCGATTTTCTTTGCGTCGTCAGCGTGCTTTGCGGTCTAGAGCTTTCAAGCCTTTAACCGCAAAGAACGCAAAGATCGCGAAGACTGCTCACTGCGGCAGCGCAAATGCCACGATACTGGAGCCGGACGGGTCTTTGGATTTGCCTCCTCCCGCGGCGATCACCAGGAATTGCCGGCCGTTTACTTCGTAGGTCGAGGGCGTCGCGTTGCCGGCCGCGGGCAGAGTTGCTTCCCACAGCAGCTTGCCGTTTTCTTTATCGAAGGCGCGAATCTTCTTGTCATAGCTGGTGGCGGCGATGAACAGTAATCCGCCGGCGGTGACGACCGGACCTCCGTAATTCTCGCTGCCGGTGTTGGTCATGCCCTGCGCCGCCAGTTCGGGATAATCGCCGAGCGGCAGCTTCCAGGCAAACTTTCCCGTATCCAGGTTGATAGCGTTCAGCGTTCCCCAGGGCGGCTGGATGGCGGGGTAGCCGTCAATATCGAGAAATTTGTTGTATCCGTCGGGAGCGTACTTCAAGTCGTAGGGCGAAGGGCCTTTGCTCTTCACCTTCTTCTGCTTGCCGTAATAAACATAGTCCACCAGGGCGCGGATGGAATCGTGCCCCAGGCGGGCGAAGCCGGGCATGCGGCCGCCGCCGTCGTAGATCATGCGGGCCACGTCTTCATCGGAATAGCGCATGCTGAGACCCACCAGCGAAGGAAATTCCGGCGGAGAGCCACGCATGTTCTGGCGATGGCAGGCGGCGCACTGATGCATATAAATATCCTTGCCGCTCACTACCTTTGCCGGAGGCGTCTGTTCCACCAGGCGCAGCACCCACGCCATTTCATTTTCGTTCACGTAGAGCAGATGGCTCTCGGGATCGTAGGCCGGGCCACCCCACTCCGCGCCGCCGTCGTAGCCGGGGAAGATGATCGTGCCTTCGCGACTGCCGGGGATGAACTGGCCGTCGCTGCGAAGCTTCTGGAAGCGCGCCAGAGCGTCGGCGTGGGCCTGCGGCGTGCGCTCGGTGAGCATATCGGCGGTGAGCTTCTGGCGGGCGAAGGGCTCGGGGATCGTCGGCAGCGGCTGAGTAGCGGCGGTGACCTCGCCTTCCACATCCGAAGGTGGATACTTCTTGCTCTCAATGGGGAACAGCGGCGCGCCGGTTTCGCGATCGAAGAGGAAGACGAAGCCGGACTTGGTGGTCTGGGCCACCGCGTCCACCGGATGGCCGTCGCGCGTGACCGTGACCAGAGTGGGCGGAGCGGGCAGATCGCGGTCCCAGATATCGTGGTGGACGGTCTGATAGTGCCAGACGCGCTCGCCGGTGTCGGCCTTGAGCGCGAGTTCTGAGTTGGCGAACAGATTGTCGCCAGTGCGGTTGGCGCCGTAGAAATCGGAGGCGGCAGAGCCGGTGCCGGCGAACACCAGGCCACGCTTGGGGTCGAGGGTGAGGCCGGACCAGTCGTTGGCAGAGCCGATGTATTTCCAGGCATCTTTCGGCCAGGTGTCGTAGCCGAATTCGCCGGGACGCGGAATGGTGTGGAATGACCAGCGCAGCTTGCCGCTGTGCACGTCGTAGGCGCGAATGTCGCCGAGGGCCGCGGGCAGGGCTTCGGCAACCGTGCTGCCAATGATCAGCATGTCCTTATAAACAATTCCCGGCGTGGTCATAGTGACCCAGAAGCTGGAATCGGGGCCCAGGTCTTTACGGAGATCGATGCGGCCGCCTTCGCCGAAGGCCGGGTCGGGCTTGCCGGTTTGCGCGTCCAGCGAATAGAGATACTGGCGGGCGGTGGCGAAGATTCGCTGCGCGCTGCTGTCCGACCAGTAAGCCACACCACGGCTGCGCATTTTGCCGATGATGCGCAGATGGTGGCTGGGATCTTTGGGATCGACGTTGGGATCGAATCGCCAGATCAGTTTGCCGGTGGCGGCATTGAGGGCGATCACGTTGACTTTAGGCGTGGTGGCGTAGAGCACGCCGTGAACGATGAGAGGGTTGCACTCCATCTCGGAACTGGGATAGGCATCGCCTGCGTCGAAGGTCCACGCGACCTGCAATTTGGAGACGTTATCGCGATTGATCTGGGAGAGCGTCGAATAGTGCTCGCCGTCCAGCCCACCGTTGTACACCGGCCAATCGACATTGCCGGGCGAAGCCGTTTGCGGGGCGCCTGCGTTCTGGCCTTGCAGGAAGAGAGGAAGCAGGAAGAGCGCGAGTAACAGGAAGCGAAGAGTTTTCATGTGTGCCGTCGCCGGTTCGCACTTTCGAACTGAGAGTAAAGAGGAGTCTCCGCGCGTTGCCCGAGCAGCGGACCGGGCTGTGCATGGAATGGCAAGGCACCCCTGACGAACCGAGCGCCCGATTTTCTCACTCAGCAACCTAACAATCAACTGCGGTTTGTTCTCCGCTTTTAAACCCTGCGTGAAACTCTTCGTGAACCTTCGTGCACCCGTCGTGTCCTTGGTGGTTTCGCTTTTGCTTGCCGCGGAGTCAAAACCTCAGAGCAAACCACGAAGGACACGAAGGGTACACGAAGGCTCACGAAGCTAGTCACGAAAATGGTTGCGAAGATGGTTGCGAACCGCAAGGAAAAACGGTCGTTTGGACCGATGCTTCTCTTTTCAATTCGGCTCAAGCCAGCAACAAAGCCGGCGATGGAACGCATCTAACTGAACGTGGAGTGATTGTGAAGCTGCTTTACGCGCTGGGCCGGCAAGCGATTGCCGCTATTGTATGCGTCATCGTGCTGGCTTCGATGTTAGCCCCAAGAGCCGCGCATGCCCAGGCAAGCGTCGCCCGCTGGCAGATCAGGCATCAGCCGGCTGTGCTGGTGAACGGATCGCCGGTTCGCGACCGGCCAGATTCCGCCATTGTGGTAGCTCGGCCCCCCACTGCAACGCCCATCGTTCTAATCCGTCTCGTCCTTGCTCACTCGCCCATCTCCCGCCTGAGAGTGACGAACTCCCGGCTGGGCCTGCGGTCGCCTCCGGCGTAGCCGATTTCACGTTCAGGTCGCGGACTGAGGTTCATTGTTTTTCAGTCCAGGGTGCGAGCCAAAGAGAACAAACCTCCATTTGGTCTGTGCACGCGGCAGCCTTACACCCTGGCTTCATTGAGCTTCCACTTTGGCATGAAATTCGATGCGGAGGCGAAAGCTGGAAAGGACGAGATTATGAATCGCAAATTCTGGTCATTGATGTTCACTGGGTTGTTGCTCGCGGTATTTGTACCCCGGGCAAAGGCCGATGTAGGCACGAGGGAGGTGAAATTCTCCATCAACGAGCCGGTAGAAATGCCGGGCAGAGTGCTGAACCCCGGCCACTACCAGATCAGGCTGCTCAAAGATGGCAGCTCAGTCGCCGGAATCTGGAACGCCAGTGGAACCAGGCTCTACGGCTTCTTCCAAACGGACCACGTTGACCGCATGCAGCCTGCGAACCGGGCAAAGGTCAAGCTGGCGGAAGCGAATTCGCAGTCGCCGGAGCGGATCGCCTCCTGGTTCTTTCCCGGTGACATGCAAGGGAACGCGTTGCTGTATCCGGCTCCAAAGCCCGCGGTAAACTCGGTCTGCACCTATACGCCGGTAAAGTAACTGATGAGCCGGCGGCGAGACCTGCGTCCTGCGTCCCGCGGTTTGCGAGACGCAGGACGCTTTTCTTTTTTTGGCGGCGAGCGCCGCGTAAGCAAGCAAGATCTGCCCCGGCCCTTCCCGCGACCTTTCACATCGCAAACCGCAATCCTTCATCGCAGGCTGATAGTATTGCTTTTTTGAGAGAAGGAGCGGGCTTGGTGTCTGGAGAAGGCTTTTCGGGACTGCGCGTGCTCTCGCTGGAGAGCCGCCGGGCCAAAGAGATGGCGCAACTGATCGCCAACAATGGCGGCGTGCCTACGGTTGCGCCCTCAACGCGGGAAGTTCCGGAAGGCCCCAACGACGACGAATTGAAGTTTGCCGCGGGCCTGCGGGAAAGCAAGTTCGCGGCGGTCATTTTTCTTACTGGAGTGGGGACGCGGCATCTGGCGCAGGCAATTGAATCGGTCTGCTCGCGAGAGGAATTGGTGGCGGCGTTGAGTCGCACCAAGGTGGTGGCGCGGGGGCCGAAACCAGTGGCGGTGCTGCGCGAGTTTGGCGTGCCTATTACGCTGGCGGTGCCGGAGCCTAATACCTGGCGCGAACTGCTGCAGGGGCTCGATGTGAATGCAGAACAGATTCCGCTGCGCGGGCAGGTCGTGGCGGTGCAGGAGTACGGCGTGCCCAATCCTGAGTTGTACAGCGGGCTTAAGGAGCGCGGGGCAGAAGTGTTTCCGGTGCACGTGTACAAGTGGGAGCCGCCGGAGGACACTGCGCCGCTGCGCCAGGCGATCACTGCCTTGAGCCGCGGCGAAATTGATGTGGCCATGTTCACCTCGTCTCCGCAGGTGCATCATCTTTTTCAATTCGCCGGCGATATGAATCTGCGCGACGCTTTGCTGCGCGGACTGAATCGCGCGGTGGTGGCTTCGATCGGCCCGACGACTTCCAGCACGTTGCGCGACTTCGGGGTTCGCGCCGACATGGAACCTAGCCATCCCAAGATGGGTTTTCTGGTGAAGGAAGCCGCCGAGCAGAGCCACGATCTGCTGCGGCGAAAACACGCCATTCGCAGCTGAAGCCGCGCGCCCTGATACAGGCGCTCCTGACGGTCGCCACGAGTGCAGGAAACCGTAAGGGGGCGGTGGCATCTGTCCACCTGTAGACTGCCCCACCCAAGCGTCCAATAGAAAGCACTCCCGAAGCAGCACCAGCTGCGATACAATTTCACCCCAAAACCAGGGACCCCACAGCTGAACCTCGTCCGAAAGCGCAGCTGGCGCACAAGCCAGGGGTCTCAAGTTCTGAGTACGAACGGCTCATCTCTCAATGCCGAGTTTCTGTGGAGGAAAAGTGAGACGGTTCTGGGCACAAATCCTCGTTTCCAGCGGAGTTCTTGTCTTCATGGGATTCATTTCCGGATGCAGCAGTGTGAGCTTCGCGCCGAACATAACCATTACCCCCGGCGCGGCGCTTTTGCTGCCGGGGCAGTCAATTCAATTCAGCGCCACGGTGAACGGGCATCCTCTAACGAACCCAATCTGGACGGTCAACAAAGTCACGGGCGGTGCGGCTGCCAGTGGAACCATTACTTCTTCGGGTTTATATACGGCGCCGACTGGAACGCCCTCATCGGAAATCCAGGTGAACGTGACCGACTCAGACCACAACATAGGTGCAACACCAGCTTCGATCTCAATATTTCAGCGTAACCAATTCTCGCCGGGAGCGGTTACAGCTTCCAATAACCCGTTGGTGGCGCTCTACGCGTTCTCGGTTCCGGAGGGTGGCACGGTGCAAGTTCAATTCGGCACCACCACCAGCTACGGCCTTACCACCTGGAGCCAGCCGGCCCCGGATGGGGGAGGAGAGGTGGACATAGAGGTAGCGGGAATGCGGGCCAGCACGACCTATCACATGCAAGCCGTGGCTCACCTCGCCGACGGGAGCACCCTGTTCGACAACGATCAGAGTTTCACCACCGGGGACCTGCCCGCCGATCTCCTACCCAACTTAACCATCCAGCAAACTCCCGGGCTGAATCCAGCGCCCGGGGTGGAATTGCTCTGCCTGTTTGAAGGCGGCCAGACTCTACTGACCGCGGTGGTGACCGATCTGGCGGGGAATGTGATCTGGTATTACCCCATGCAGCCGCTTTCGCCATTTCCCATGAAGCTTCTTCCCAACGGCCACATGCTGATCCTGGAAAGCGGCGTAAATATCGTCCAGGAGATCGACCTGGCGGGCAACGTCATTTCGCAGGTTTCGCTGTCCGATATTCAACAAGGGCTTACAGCCGCGGGAATTTCCTTCCCCCAACTGACCGGGATGGACCACGACCTGGTGAAGCTGCCCAACGGACACCTGGTCATTGTCGTAAGCACCACAGAGACCGTCAGCGGTCCCTCCGGAGACATGACTGTGGGCGGGAGCGGGCTCATCGACTGGGATCCTCAGCAAGGGGCGGTGTGGACCTGGTCGGCATTCGACCATATTCCCCTGACTCACGCGCCCTTCGGCACCCAGGACTGGACGCATGCCAATGCCGTCATTTATTCGCCTGACGACGGAGACCTGATTTTTTCCATGCGAAATCAGGATTGGATCGTCAAGATCAATTATCAGAATGGGGCGGGCGACGGGAGTATTTTGTGGCGTCTTGGCCCGGAAGGCGACTTTACCCTTCCCGCCGGACAAGCCCCCCTTGAGTGGAACTACGGACAGCACTACCCGGTGCTGGTGGGCTCGAACTCCTCCGGCATCTTTCCGCTGATGTTCTTCAACAACGGCAATAACCGCCTGGTGGACAGCGCGAATGACGTTTGCGGCACCATGGGACTTACACCCTGCTACAGCAGCGTCCCGATTTTTGAATTGAATGAATACACAAAAACCGCGCAAGTGCTGAAGGAAATCAACCTGTCGCCCGCTTACTCCACCTGCTGCGGGAGCACGAACATACTCTCGAATCAAGACCTGGAATACGACATTGCGTTTGACGTAAACAAGCCGAACCTCTCGTACATAGAGGAGGTCACGCCGGATGCGCAGCCGCAACTGGTGTGGCAAATGAACATCGCCGGGCAGTTGGCCTATCGCGGATTTCGCATACCCAGCCTCTATCCCGGGGTGGAGTGGACGCAATCGGAACTCGCGACTGCGAATTCCGCCGCCAAGCCGCACCGGACGCGCAGGCTGGTGAAGCGATGAGGCCTTAGCAACTCAGCGCCGAAGGAGAAATGGAAATAACTCCGCGGATGATCCTCTCGTAAGGTAGAGCTTCTAGAGCACGCATGTCTGTGGCGCAGGCTGGGGGAGGGCCGGCGGTTAGTTGCAACTCTGGACCGGGTTCGCGATGAAGGCATGAGTTTCTCCGTTAACCATGCCGTAACCGGCGATCTGGCCTGAGTCGTTGATGGCGCGAGCGGAGAGCAGGATCAAGTCTGTGGCGCCACAGACCAGATTGTTCAGGTCGCGCAGGTTGCCGTTCTTGTTCCAGATTACGGCGTGGGAAACGTCTTTGCTCTTGGGGCCAGACTCTCCGACAACCACGCCGGCGTTGTTGACGGAGTTGGCGAAGCTGTAGGTGGAACCGTTGAGCAGGCCAAGATTGTGAATTTTGCCGTTCTTCCACATGACGGCCCGCAGATTGCCTTTTCCATTGTCCGCATTCCCGACGATCATCCCCACGTCGTTGATGGCGGAGGCGTCGCTGTTGGTTCCGCTGGACAACGTGCCGAGGTCCATCATGCCGCTGGCTGCGGTCCAGATGAAGGCGTGAGAGTTGGTAGTGGTATCGAAGCTGGAGTAGCCGACCACCTGGGTGGAGTTGTTGATGGCGTTGGCGAGGCTGAACTCGCCGCCCAGGGTGCCCAGGTCGATCATGCCGCCGGCCTTGGTCCAATAGAACGCGTGCAGATCGTTGGGTGACGGCCCGTAGTTGGACGTGCCGACGACCTGGTTGAAGTTGTTTATGCCGTTGGCGCCGCTGAAGGTGCCGTCAGGAAGCGTGCCCAGACTCTGGAAGCCGCCGCTTTTGGTCCAAAGGAAGGCAATCGTGGTATCGCCGGTGGGGCCGCAAAAGCCGACGATCCGATTCTTGTCATTTACCGCGCCGGCAAAGCTCTGGCCGACGCAGCCGAGGTCCTGCATTCCTGCATTTTGTGTCCAGTAGATGGCGTGCGGGCCGGAGTCGCCCACCACCCATCCCGTTGAGTTGATGGCCCAGCCTCTGCTGGAGGTGCCTCCGGGCAAAGTTCCGAGGTCGGTGACGGTGTACTGTTGCGCGTGAACGTGGGGGAGAATGGTGAGCAGAACGAGGGAGAAGGTCAAACTGCGGAGAGTAGCGCACATTGCGGAAGCCTCCTTTCTTGCTTGCGAATTACGGCGATCATATACGCTTCGACTCCGCGGAAATAGAGTGAAAGAATTTTCAGCAGAACTGCAATAAAGTGGTGTGTGGGCGGGTCGGTTGTCCGCTTCAGAGGCGCTTGAACGGCCAGACGAAACTCACCTTCATTGGAAATGAACCCATGGAGAGCGCGAAAAATAGCGGTCAATTAGAGGGCTGGAACCAGATACTCGAGAAACTTGCTGCAGTTGTTGCGGGGATGACACAGGCGAAATAACAAGCTGAAGAGTTGACGATCGTCATGCGCGAGCTACTGAACCTGACCTAATAGGCAGGCGCAAGACATGCAGAACCGGGAGAAGACTATGCGAAATAACATTCTGACACTCATGACTGTGCTCTTGAGTCTCGCTGGCGCTGAAGTCAGCGCGTCAGAAGTTCCCAGGAACGCAGAAAGCAAAACTGGATATGCACCGATTCATGGCATGCAGATCTACTACGAGATTCATGGCCAAGGTAAGCCGATGGTTCTGCTCCACGGCGGAATCACCGCTTTCGAAGGCTTTGGCACGAATATCGATGCGCTGGCGAAGTCCCGTCAGGTGATTGCGGTGCATTTGCAAGGACATGGAAACACCGCCGACATCGATCGTCCTTACCGCTTTGAAGCACTGGCCGATGATGTAGCCGCGCTGGTCGGGTACCTGAAGCTGGGGAAAATTGACCTGGCCGGCTATTCATTCGGTGGAGGTGTCGCATTGCAAACTGCTATACGACATCCCGAAGTCGTCGATCGCCTGGTGGTGATTTCCTCTGCCATGGCCCAAACCGGTTTCTATCCGGAAGGGCTTGCCGCGTTCGCACAGATGAGCAAGAACGCACCGATGCTTGCAGAGAGCGTCAAAAAGTCAGCACTGGCGACGATGTACCCGAAGACGAACTGGGAAGCGTCGTTCAGAAAGATGGGCGAACTGGCCAGCACGCCATATGACTGGTCCGAGCAGGTCAAGGCTCTCAAGGAACCGACACTTTTGGTCTTTGCCGATGCAGATGCCATTCGCGCCGAGCATATCGTTGAATTCTACAAGGCTCTCGGCGGCGCACAACGGGACGCCGGACTCGACGGATCGATGAGGTCGACGGCACAGTTGGCCATTCTTCCCGGCACCACTCACTACAACATCATTGCTACCCCGTCGTTGGCGGTCGTAATCGATGAGTTCCTGAGGCCATAGCCCGATTCGGCGCCCGGGCAACGCCGCGCACTGGATTACGAGCTAGGCCATACCATGGTTCACGCCAGCTTCATCGCGTCCGCGTCCCAGTGCACTACCGTGCCGCGCTCCATGCTTAGATTGCTGAGCAGGGCGGCGCCGGCGGCTCGGTAGCCGAAGACGCCGTCTTCCACCACCGGCTGGCGGCTGCGCACGGCGGCAAAGAAATTCCGGAAGTGGTCGTAGCTGTCGTTGTATCCCTCGGGGGCGACATATTTTTCGAAGGCTGAGAACGGCCGTTCGTCGATGTGCGTTTTGGGATACTTCTTATCGTAGTCGGCACGAATCTGCTTCTGCATCGCCTCGGGAAAGCTGTTCATCATCAGGCCCGGATCTTTCTCGCGCGGCACGCGGCTCACGCTCACGGTTTGCCCGGCGATGTCCATGGTGCCTTCCGAGCCGGTGAAGATCAGGCCTTCGCTTTCTTCTCCGCCGTCCACGAAATTGACGTGCAGGCTCAGGTTGAAGCCTTCGCGGTAGTCGAAGAGTCCGAGCACTACGTCGTCGGCGTCGCGGCCGTCTTTCCAAAAGCGCAGCCCGCCGGTGGCCATGGCGCGGGTGGGGCCGTGAGCGCCGGTGATGAAGTGAGTTCCGCTGAAAAGATGGACGAACAGATCGCCGGCCACGCCGCTTCCGTAGGCTTTCCATTTGCGCCACTGGAAGAAGTGCTCGGCGTTGAAGGGGATTTTTGGAGCGGTGCCGAGAAAGCGCGGCCAGTCGCAGGTTTGGGGCGAGGCGTCGGGAGGCACGGTGTAATTCCACGCGCCCACCGACGAATTGCGATCCCAGCGGGCGGTCACCAGGTTGAGTTCGCCGATGGCGCCTGCGGCCATGAGTTCCTTCGCCTTGGCGTAGATGATCGAACTCACGCGTTGGCTGCCGATCTGGAGAATGCGCTTATTGGCGCGCGCCGCCTCGATCATCTCCGGCCCATCGGAATAAAGATGGATCATGGGCTTTTCGCAATAGACATCCTTGCCCGCCTTCAGCGCGTCCACCGAGGCCTGCTTGTGCCAATGGTCGGGAGTGCCGATGATGACTGCGTCGATATCTTTGCGCGCCAGAATCTCGTTGTAGTCGCGGGTGGTAAAGACGTCCTGCCCCCAGAGTTCTTTGCAGCGCTCGAGGCGGCCGTCGTAGCAATCGGCGGCGGCGACCAGCTTCACGCCGGGAACCTGCACCGCGCTGCGCGTGTCCCACTGCCCCTGGCCGCCGGCGCCGATCAGCGCGATCTGGATGTGGTCGTTCGCCGCGACCGGTTTGGCAGGCTCTTCCTGCGCCCAGGCCAGGGCGTACACATTTTTCGTAAGTAAGGTTCCCGCCGTTGCTCCCCCGGCAAGTTGGAGAAAACTTCTACGATTCCAGTCGCGCACAGTTGGTCCCCTCAGTTGGAGTTGTTTGCGTAAACACGATACCCCTCCGCCATGGACAAGGCAAAGCGGTAACATTTCCGGAAACCTGGTTAACGCTGGGCGCGCTCATTCCCAGGTCTCGCAAAGGCGGCGAGACCTGGGGCACCCGGCACCCGGTATCTGAGGCATCGGCCCACGAGAGTTGGCGAGGAGTTTGATCCGGCCGGTTTTTTACTTCTTGGCCAGCTCCCAGAGGCCGCAGAGATTTCCCTGGGGATCAATAATGGCTGCTACGAAGCCCATTTGGCCAACTGGCATCTTGGGGAGCGCGACCTGCGCACCCAGGCGGGTGGCAGCGGCCAGAGAATCGTCAACGCTGGCCACGTCCACGTAGTTCATCCAGGGCTGGCCGGCATTCTGGCGCTGCATGATCGCGCCGTTGATCCCTGGCCCTTCGCTGCCGGTGTTGCACAGCCAGTATTCCGGGCCGGGGGCGTCGAACTTCTGGAAGGTCCAGCCGAACATCTTGCCGTAGAACTCGGTAAGGGCCTGGGGGTGGTTGGCGGGAATTTCAAAGTGGACGATTCGATTGTTTGCCATGCTGGCTCCTGACGGAAAGTAGGCGGGGCCTGTGCCCGGCGCGCGGAAAGTATACAGCCAGGGCGTGTGCAAAAACGCGGCGAAGGGATCGGCAGGAATGGTCTCACTGCGCTCGGGCCGGGAGGTGCGGCGAGGAGCACATGTCTCGTTCCATATCGCCCTCCCGCACACGAATCCCATCTTCATTTTCCTGATACTCTCAAATCATCCTGCTTAGGAGCTGCCTGCTCATTGCCGCCGATCATTAACGCCCAGCAGATTTCCAAAGCCTTCGGAGCTACTCCGCTTTTTCAGGACGTCTCGTTCACTGTGTCCGAGGGTGACCGCATCGGGCTGATCGGTCCGAACGGCTCGGGCAAATCCACCCTTCTGCGCATGCTGGCCGGAGAAGTAGAGCCTGACGACGGCGAAATTGCATTCCGCAAGCGGGTTCGAGTGAGCTGCGTGGAGCAGGACTCAAAATTCCATCCGGCGGCCACAGTGCGGTCGGTGGTGGAAGCGGCGCTGGATCGCGCGGCGGTAACCGGGACCGAGCGCGACAGCCGCTTCGCCGAAACGCTGGGCCGGGCGGGCTTCGAAGATTTCGCGGCGGAAGCGTCGGCGTTGTCCGGGGGCTGGCAAAAGCGGCTGGCCATCGTCGAAGCGCTGGTGCAGGGGCCGGACATCCTTCTGCTCGATGAACCTACCAACCATCTTGACCTCGCGGGCATTGAGTGGCTGGAAGCATTGCTGGAGCAGGCGGCGTTTGCCAGCGTGATCGTAAGCCACGACCGGTATTTTCTGGAGAACGTGGCCACCGACATGGTGGAACTCAACCGCATTTATCCCGATGGAGCGCTGCGGGTGCGCGGCCCTTACAGCACTTTCCTGGAGAAGAAGGAAGAATTTCTGCACGCCCAGTCGAAGCGCCAGGAAGCCCTGGAGAATCTGGTTCACAACGAGATCGAGTGGCTGCGCCGCGGGGCCAAGGCTCGCACCAGAAAGTCGAAAGCGCGCATCAGCAAAGCCAACGAGTTGATGGGCGAACTGGCCGACCTGAACACGCGGACCCGCACGGGCACTGCACAAATTGACTTCACCGCTTCCGATCGCAAAACCAAACGGCTGGTTGAGTTGGAAGATGTGAGTTACGAGATCGGCGATCGCATGCTCTTTGAGCGGCTCAATTTCATTCTCTCCGCGGGGATGCGTGTGGGGCTGGTGGGGCCGAATGGCAGCGGCAAAACTACGCTATTGCGCCTCTTGCGCGGGGAATTGGCCGCAACCCGGGGAGAGATTCGCCGGGCTGAGTGGCTGCGCATCGTGTACTTCGACCAGAGCCGCGAACTTGACGCCAATGTAACCCTGCGCCGCGCCCTGGCCCCGGAAGGCGACTCGGTAATTTACCAGGACCGGGTGATCCACGTGGCGTCCTGGGCGGCAAGATTTCTGTTTACCGGGGAGCAACTCAACCAGCCGGTGGAACGGCTTTCAGGAGGCGAGCGGGCGCGAGTGCTGATCGCGCAACTGATGCTGCAGCCGGCGGATGTGCTGCTGCTCGATGAGCCTACCAACGACCTCGACATCGCGACGCTTGAAATCCTGGAGGAAAGCCTGCTCGAATTTCGCGGGTCGCTGGTGCTGGTGACGCATGACCGCTACATGCTGGACCGAGTATCGACCGTCGTGCTGGGTCTCGATGGCAATGGCGCCGCGGAAACCTTCGCCGATTACTCGCAATGGGACGCGTGGCAGAAGGAACGGAAGCAATGGGTGGGAAGCGCGCGGGTGGCCCCGGGAACGGCCGCCGACAAGGCGATAGCTGTATCACTGACGGCAACGCCAACCGCGCAGGCAAGAAAAAAGCTCTCCTACCTGGAAGCGCGGGAATATGCCGGCATCGAGCAACGCCTGGCCGACGCCGAAATGGTGGTTCATGCCAAGCGAGCGCAACTCGAAGATCCGGCAATCGCCAGCGACGGCCCGCGTCTGCTTGCCGCGCAAGCCGAGTTGGAAGCCGCGCAGAAGAATCTGGAAAAACTCTACGCGAGGTGGGCAGAGTTGGAAGAGAAGAGCAGTTGATGAC
>DATJXG010000350.1:0-7136 GCA_035500455.1 Terriglobales bacterium
GCCGCCTTTGCGGTGAAGACTGCCGCTGAGAAATGATGGGTCGGCATACATGCCGAGCATGGAGAGCACGAAGATGCGCAGGCCGTTTTTGGCGATGGTCAGGGGCACGACGGCGAGGGCGAGCGCGGCTTTGGTCCATCCTGAGCGAAGAAAGAGGTGGCCCAGAATCAGGCTGGTAATGAGCAGCACCAGGCTGGAGCGGATGCCGCTGCACTCCTGGGCGATCTCGATGGTTGCCTTGGGCAGGAGAAGGACAACGCCGTTGCGGGTGAAGGGGACGTTGCTGAACTGGAAGAGGAGGGCGGTGGCCTCGGCTGAGCCGTGCTGGAGGAATGCGATGCTCTGTGCCAGCACTGCGTCGGGAAGAGGGACCATCAAAAACAGAAAAAGCAGCGGAAAGCAGGCGGCGCGGAAGGCGCCGCGGCCGTAGCAGAGGACGAAGGCGGCGAGGCACAGGCTGACGAAGAAAAACAGGGAGAGGGAAAGTAAGTCGTTGGGCGAAAGACCGGCGGAATAGTGGCGGGTGAGCAGGAAGACGGCGACGAGCAGAAGGAGGAGAATTCCTCCCGCCGCGCTGAAGGCGGCATCGGCGAGGATGCGGCTGCGGGCGGAATATAGCAGTGCCAGACTTACCGGCAGCACCAGGAGAACGTGGGAATATTGGTCAACCGCGAGCGAGGAGCCGATCAGAACGGCAAGCGGGTGGTGAAAGACGGCGATCGCGAGCAACACCAGCAGGGCGAAGAGCAGATGGCGTGGGTAGGGTGGACTCGTGGGAGTGCTGCTCATGTGGAATTGCTAATGGGTTACTGGGGGATGCTCGCGGGTCTTCGACCGGCCGGGACGGGCTGAAGCCCGTCCCCACACGAATTGGGGATTTACAGATAGCTGTAGAGCCAGTCTCCCACTGCGGCGGTGGCGGGGAGAGGCATGTAGCGCCACATCCTGGTGGCCAGGGAATAGGCCAGGCCGGGCGAGGCGGACTGCGCGGGCAGGCGGCGGGTTGCCGGATAGTAGTAGCGGAAGGAAGGCACCGGCTTGGCGCCCCATTTGGTTTTGAATTCCGCCAAGCCTCTTTGCCCGGCTTCTACTTCGCCAAAATCATAACTGCGGAAACCCAGGCGGCAGGCTTCGTGGATAGCGTGCCACTGCAGCAGGTCGTTGGGATGCAGGGCGAGCGAGTCGCGGCGGCGGCCGTTGAGGTAGCAGTGCATAGTCTGGCCGCACATGAGGAGAAGATATCCGGCCAAGAGCACGGGCGCCTGCTCGGGCGGTTGGCGATGCTCGGCCAGCAGCAGCGTCATCCTGCCCAGGGGGCGCAGGCGATTCCACAGCGATTGCAGGAAGCGATAGGGCCGGGGGAGAGAGCCATGCCAGCGCATGGTTTCAAGGTAAAGCTGATACCAGGCGCGGAGATCCGATTCGCTCCCGGCTTCACGGACTTCGACTCCCGACTTGATGGCGCGATTGACCGCCCAGCGGATGCGGTGCCGCTTTTCTTTGCTGCCCCAGCTGAGTTCGGAAGGATGCGGCGGGAGATCGAGCACGTAGATATCTTTCCAGGGAGCGATGGCCAGCGCGGGGATATGAGTGGAGAGAGAGTCGTCCAGGGACTTGACCTGGAGCTGGCGGCCGGGATGGGCGCTGACCCGTCGGGAGGCGGCATTGAGCAATTCAGCGGCGGCTTCCTGATCGAGGGCCAGCGGCCCCGCCAGCGGAGTGCGCGGCAAGGAGGCCAGGCGCCGGCCGGTGGCGTTGCCGTTCCAGTTGAAGGGCAGACCGCGTGTTTCAAGCAGCGAGAGAACACCGCGCAGGCGGCCTTCGCCATCTTCGCAGATCAGGGTGGAGGATTTTCTGCCGTATTCCTCTTGGAGCGCCGCCACCCAGGCGGGATGATGGTAGATCATGGCGCCGGGGTGGGCATCCACAAACTCGGCCCAACGCGGCTCGTCGGAGGAGCTGGCTTCGCGCACGCGCAGGGAGCCGTGGCCGGAGGCGGGAAACGCGGCGATCACTTGTTCCTCATCGGTGAGCGTAGCAGGACTCATAGGCGATGTTCTCTTATCAGTGGCGGAAAGCTCCTGACTAACCCGACTCCGGGGGCCTTGGTTGATTCCGGGGACCATGTCCCTCAGGGCCTTGTCCAGCGATGAAAGTGCTGGCCCCGCCAGAACCGAATTCTCCCCAGGGCTCTACAGATAGCCATAGAGCCAGTCACTCAAGCGCCGGGCGGCGAGGTTCGGCATCCGCTCCCAGGCGGCCTTGGCCAAGCCGCGAAAACCGGGCCGCGAGGGCTCGGCGGCCACCGGCAGTGGCGGCTGCGGAAAGTAATACCGCTCGAGACGCGACGCGCGGGTGTTCCACTTGCCCTTGAACTGCGCCAGGCCAGCATCGCCCTCGGGGACTTCCCCGAAGTCGTAGCTGCGATAGCCGAGGCGGCAGGCTTCGTGGATCGCCTCCCAGTGCAGGAGGTCGTTGGCGTGAGCGTATTCCGGCTCTTCGATCCAACCACCGAAAGCGAAGAAAGCAGTTCCCGCGCCCTCCCTCGCGCCTACTACGAGCACGCCGGCAACCACCTTCCCGTTACGTTTGGCTAGCCAAAGGCGCATAAGGTCGCGGGGACGCAACACATCCCAGATCGCCTTGAACAGCCGCCAGGACCGCATCATCACCTGGTTGCGCTGCATGGTACGGGCGTAGACCGCGTACCAGGCGGCCAGGTCAGCTTCACTTTCGGCGGGCGCGGGGCGCAGCCCCTGGCGGATGGCTTTATCGACACCGCGCTTGATCTGCGAGTGCTTGTTGGAGTTGCCGAAGCGGATCTCCGCAGGACGAGGCGGAAGTTCGAGAGTGTGAAAGACGCGCCACGGCCAAACTGTAAGTGGCGACGCCCATTGCAGGGGATGTACGGTCTTGATCTCAAGCCTGGTGCCCGGCTCCGAGCTGGCCCGGTCCACCGCGGCCTGCAGTAGAACGGCGGTCGCAGAGGAATGCAGCGCCAGCGGACCGGCAACAGGAGTGCGCGGCAGCGATGAGAGGCGGCGGCCACCCATGGGGCCGCCAAACGCCGCCAGGCCGGCCGGCATGCCCCTGGTATAGAACAGCGGCAACACCCCGGCCAGTTCGCCGCTGCCATCTTCGCTGGCCAGAATTAAGGAGCGTCCGCGATATTCGCGCTCCAGCACTTGCAGCCATTCGGGATAGTGAAAGACAACGGCCTGGGGATGGGCGGTTACGAAACGCCGGTAACGGGGATCGGAAGAAGAGGCGATCTCCGCGGCGCGCAGGGGTTCGGGGTGCAGCGCGGCCAGCGCTTGCCGGGAGGCGGTTGTAATCGGTGCCACGATCTCCACTGATGAATATCCTTGCGGCTTTCTAATGAACGGGCGCCGCCGAGCGCTGCGATGAAGCCGCAGAAGTAGCGGCGTGCGGCGCGAGGCGATAGACGATCCGGCCATCAGCCACACTGGCGAAGGCCAGCCGCGCCCGCTCGCTTCCCTGCCCTTCGATGCGCCATTGGCCGCCGCGCTGTATCAGTCGCATCTGATCTCTCTGCCGCCACCAGGTGTTCACATCGCGCGGCAGCGCCACCCAGACATTGCGCTGGTCGCGCAGGCGAGTGTAGAGCTGCAGCAGTTCACGGTAGATCTGCCGCTCGCGCGGCCCGCGAATGTAATCGGGATGCACGATGCAATTGATCAGGCCATGATGCTCGAGGATGATTTCGCTCTGCTGCGTCCACAGATTCAGGGAATAGTCATTCAGAATGTGGAAGAGCGAGTAGTCCTGCGTCATGGTAACCGGCAGTTCGACCAGGCCGCCTACGAAGTAGGGCATCACCGTGCAGCAGCCGCCGCGCTGGGGATCGAGGTGAGCGACGCTGGGCACGGAACTGTCATATTCGAATTCCAGGAATTCGAACCAGTCCTGGTTGCGGTAAAGGACCGGAGAGCGGAAGCCGACGGCGCCGTATTGTCGCGCGTATTGGTTGATTTTGGCGGCGCTTCTGCGGAACGACTCCTTATCGCGGAACAGATAGCCGTCATGGTTCAGGCCTTGCACGTTGATCTCCTGGCCACGGTCGCGCAGCATATTCAGGTAGCCTTCGGTGACCTGGTAGCGCTCCTCGGGGACAATCTGCAAAGAGGAGGGAATGCCGAAGGAAGCGTTGAGGTCCAGGATGAGCGGCGATAGTTCAACGCCGGCCTCGGTTTCTACATCGTGGGTCATGACTGCGCAGGCCTGCGCGCCCTCGGGCCAGAACCAGATAAAGGGAACGCTATCTCCGGTACTGCCGCGAATCGCCAATGCCAGAAGCCGAGTGAGCAATTTGTCCACCATCGCATCGACCGGCCACTGCGGAAAAGCCAGATTGCGCCATCCGTTCAGGTGCACCTTCTGCAGATGCTTGCGCACGAATACCGGCAGCACCGGGCGGGCCACGTAATAGGCGTTGCGGAGGGCGCGGCGCAGGCTTCCCGGAGCGGAAGAGGCCTGGTCCACATAGCGCTCGCCGCGCAGGCTGCGGACGACTTCATCGGGATCGAATGGGAGTTCGATCTCTGATCCCAGAAAGCGCACGCCGCTCGAAAGGTCAGGCAGGCGGGCGGCGGATTGCGCCGGCGCGCAGGTCTGCGCGGTTCGGCCGTAGCCGACGATGCCATCCTCCAGGCTGAAGAAGCGGGGCGCCTCTGCCAGGCTCCCGGCCAGTCGGAACGCGGCGGGCGCGTCAGTGCAGCGGAAGTAGCGGACCAGTTCTTCCTGCATGGAACGGACTTGTTCCCGTTTTGGCATCAATTCTCTAGGTTTGAGCGGTGTAAGCAGCGCTGCACCGGCCAGTCTGCAGCGCGGGAGCCTTAAATGTAGCTAATTTTGCTTCGCGGCGCTTTAAGCCGGCATGGAACCAAGTCAACATTCATGGCAGAGGGCGCGGAGGAATATGGTCCCCCCGGAAGCCTGGATTTCCGCAGCCAGAACTCAGCCGGCATGCTTGTACAAGGTTTTTCCCAGCAGGATCAAAAGAGAGTCCGGCAGCCTCGCCAAAAGCTGCCGCCCAGCTTGCTTACCCCGGCTGAAGACAGGAGCGTGATTGGCGGCCGGGGGAAAACGCCAGTAAGCCAGGGGGAATTCGCGGCTTCCCCATTTTGCTTTGAAGCGCAGCAGACCTGGGTTGTCGAGATCGGAGCGTCCCAGGTCGAAGACCCGCGCGTCTTCCTGCTTGGCTTGCTGGATAGTCCGCCAGAAAAGCAGCGTGGTGCCATGCAGGTTGTTGAAGCGGGGATCGGAGCAGCCGTACTTGTACACCATGGCGCGGTTATAGAACAACGTCAGAATGCTGGCGACGGGCTGGCCGTCGCTGGACACCACACGAATCCTGGCCTCCCGGCCCAGCGCCTCCAACAGGTTGCGGAACCATTGCAGGGGCTGAGGCGGCAGGCGATGGCGGCGCCGGGTGAGAACCTGCAAGTGGTAGAACTTTTTCAGCAATGCCGGCGAGGTTCCTTCCTCATAAGTGAGCGGCAGCCGCTCGGCGCGGCGGATGCCGCGCTGGATGGAACTTTTGTCGAAAGCCTGGAAGAGCAGGTCGAGATCAGGCTGCAGGTCGAGGCGGTGAAGACGATAGGCATTTCCCGGGCGCAGACGAGTGTGCTGTTCGATCGTCGTAGGCGGCAGAGCGTCTCCTAAGGCTTGAGGCGGCAATGGCCGGATCTCGACGTAGCGCGCCGAACGCGCCGGCTGGCCGCAGATTTGTTCGAGCACCTCATATAAGTCGGCGCTGCGGCTAAACAGCGGCTGGCAATGGTCGGCAAAGGGCAGCGAGACCAGGCGCTCGCCCGTCAACCAGCTCCGGATACGGCAGAAAGGCAGGCCATTCGCAAGCTCGCGGCCGGGCGGCGTAGTGGTGAGCACGAATGGCTCATAGCCATAGGTGCGGCGCAAGGCCTGCAGCCAGCCGGGAGTGTGAAAGATCGAGGCCGCGGGCTGGGAATGCAGAAAGTCAGCCCAGCGGGGATCGTTCAGTGGGTCAATCCGATAGACCGACATTCCGTTGTAAAGCGGGGGAAGATGAAGCTGCGGGCGAGGCGGCCGGGTGCGCGATTGGGCTTGCCGGTGGATGCGGGCGCAGCCCGATCATGCCACGCAAGCGCCGCCGCTGCTCTTCGCGCAGTTCGTGAACTACATCGGGCGGCACCAGGCGGGGCGCGCCGATGAGGTAAGAGTAGAGGAACGCCATGATCCGCGCCGCCGTTCCCAACACAAACGGCCGTTCGGGAATCCGACGCAGACACTTGACGAGTTCAAACAGCGGCAGAGTACCAAGCGAGTGGTCCATGCGGCCCTGGCGGTACCAGCCGCGCACTACCCCTCCGGCGCTGCCTGCGGGGCGGTAGTGCTGGACCACCAGATCGGCAAAGGCTTCGACCATCCAGCCGCGCTGCCGCGCCATAATTTCGGCCACCCAGTCCGGCCCGCCGTATTCCAGGCGCAGATAGCCTCCGATGGCGTCAAAGCATTCCCGGCGGAAGACCTGGGTGGCGTGGGCAACCGAATGCGGACTGTTGGTGCGCCGGCTCTGGAAACCGCGGCCGTGATCTTCGTAGATGAATCCTCCGGCCAGGCCAAGAGCGGGACGATCGGCAAAGCGGCGCAGCAGAGTTTCATAATAGGCGGGCGGGAGAGCAACGTCGGCATCCACATTGCCCACAAAGCTGAACGGCATAGCCCTCAGCTGCTCATAGCCGAAGTTGATAGCCTCCACCTGGGCTCCGAAGTTGCGGGGGTGGTCTTCGCGGATACGGTGCAACTCAATGAAAGGATGCCGGGCGGCGTAGCCGCGCACGATGTGATCGGTGCCGTCCGAGGAGGCATCGCTGACGATAACCCACTTCCTGGGGCGGACGGTTTGCGCGATCACCGAGCGGATGGTAGTCGCGATGAACTTCTCTTCGTTGTGCGCGGCCGTAATCAGCACGTAGTCGAGGCTCATGATTTCACCGTACCGCCGGCGCTGGCCGGCATCGTGGCCGGCATTGCTTCCATGGCGGCCTCTACGCAGGATGAAGATGAATTGGCGGGGGAGTTTACCAGCGCGGCAGGCACCCGGGGTCCGGCGGTGTTCCACTGCCGAAGCGCGT
>DATJXG010000351.1:0-10385 GCA_035500455.1 Terriglobales bacterium
GGTAACGGAGAAGTCCGAGGTCATGCTGATCAGCCAGTACGGCAAGATCATCCGCATGGATTCGACCACCATCCGCGAATCCGGCCGCAGCGCCCAGGGCGTCCGGCTATTGCACCTGGAACCGGGCGACCGGGTGGCGGCAGCGGTAGTGATCCCGCCGGACGAGGTGCCGAACGGAAATGGGGGAACGCTGATTCAGTAGGCCGGGTCCAGTGACGAACTATTCGTTGGCGGCGGAGTGGGATTGCGCGCAGGGATTGTTATGAATCGGCGTGAATTCATGCTTTATAGTCTCGAAGGCAGCCGTCATCGGGAGCGCGCATGAAATATACGCTGATGGTGCTGGCAGTGGTGGGAATCGTGGTCTCGTCACTGGCGTTGCGGGAGCACTACCGCACTGACGACAATTCTCCGTGCAGCATCAACGACCGCTGGGACTGCGGCATCGTGAACAAGAGTCCGTTTGCCATGATCGGGCCAGTGCCGGTGGCAGTGATCGGCATCGCCGGATATCTGCTGCTGGGTGTTCTCGCCCTGAAAAAGGCTTACAAACTCTTCTCAGTCGCGGCCCTGGGCGGGTTGGCGTTCTCGCTTTATCTGGCGCATATCGAGGCCACCATCCTGGGGGTGTGGTGTATTTACTGCGCGATCTCGCTGGGAGTGATCTCGCTGTTATTTCTGCTGAGCCTCCTGACCGTCATTGTGGGATGGTTTCGCCGTCCCCGCCCCGGAGTCCCGCTCTGACTTGGATTTCCTCAGCGATCTCAGCGGCATTTCTCTGCGAACTCTGGTTTTAGGGTTTTGAATTTTGCTCGCAGCAAGGGAAACCTTGAAACGCCGAGGTCGCAGAGGAACGCCGCCGAGATCGGTGAGGCCTCTCGGACCGAAACTTCTGAATACCGTGCAAATGGGGCATTTACGCCGCATGTGTGTACAATCATTAAGTTTTTGTCATGAACGACCTCTCCCGGCGCAAACTCATTATCGCCATCGACGGCCCAGCCGGCGCGGGCAAGAGCACGATCGCCTCGCGATTGGCGCGCAAGCTCGGCTACGTGAACCTGGAAAGCGGGGCGATGTACCGCGCGCTGGCGCTCAAAGCGATTCAGTGGGATGTGTCGTTTGAGGATGAAGCTGCGCTCGTCCAGTTGGCCCACGACTCGCGCATTCAGATCGAGCCCACCCTTGGAGGCAACCGGGTATTGCTCGATGACCACGACGTGAGCCAGCGAGTGCGCGAGACTGATGTGACCGAGGCGGCCTCCAAAGTTTCCGTGCATCCCAAGGTCCGCGAATGGATGGTCGCCCACCAGCGGGCCATGGGCATCCAGGGCGGCGTGGTGATGGAAGGCCGCGACATCGGCACCAAGGTTTTCCCGGACGCCGATGTGAAGATATTCCTCGACGCCGACCCTGTGGTGCGCGAGCAGCGCCGCCTGGACCAGCAGAAGGCCAAGGGAGTTACAGCTGAGTCGATCGCCGCCGAACTGCGCGAACGCGACCACCGGGACCGGACGCGGGCGGTGTCGCCCCTGGTTCCGGCGGAAGATGCGGTGATCGTGGATTCGTCCGGGCTTTCCGAGGATGAGGTTCTGCGTCGGGTGGAAAAACTTGTGGCGCGGAAAATGTAGCGCCGGCAGCTCGCGCAGTGCAGTCGGCTCCCTGTGGGACGCGTGTAGTTCACGCAGTCCCGTGCAGGGCGGGCATCTGCCGGTGGAAGCAAAAACCCAGATCGCTCGCTTCGCTTGGGATGACAAGTGCCTGGACAAAGCAGGCTTTGCCAGCCGACGTTGCCGCTGCGACGGCGGCGTTACAATATGGTCGCCATGCCTGACACTGTAATCGCCGCACCTCCCACCCCGCTCACCTCGCTGACCGAAGACGAAATTCTCTTCCGCGACAACATCCGCCAGTTCGCCGACGACAACGTCCGGCCGCTGGTAAAGGAAATGGATGAGAAAGGCATCTTCGATAAGGGGCTCATCCACCAGTTCTTCCAGCTCGGCCTGATGGGCATAGAAATCCCCGAGCAGTATGGCGGCGGCGGGGCGAGGTTTTTCGAGGCGATTCTCGCGGTGGAGGAGTTGTCTCGCGTGGACGCCTCGGCCGGCGTGCTGGTGGACGTGCAGAACACGCTGGTCAACAATGCCCTGCTGCGCTGGTCCACGGAAGAACAGAAGAAGCGTTATTTGCCGCGCATGGCAGCCGATACCTGCGGCGCTTACGCGCTCAGCGAAGCCGGTTCCGGCTCCGACGCTTTCGCCATGCAGACCCGGGCCGATCTGAAGGGCAGCGACTACGTTCTCAACGGCCGCAAACTGTGGATCACGAACGGCAAGGAAGCGGGGCTTTTTGTTCTGTTTGCCACGGTCGATCCCGCCGCGGGCTACAAGGGCATCACCGCGTTCCTGGTCGAAAAAGATTTCCCGGGGTTTACCGTCGGCAAAAAAGAAGACAAGCTCGGCATTCGCGCGTCATCCACTTGCGAATTGATTCTGGAGGATTGCGGAGTTCCTAAGTCCAACGTTCTGGGCGAAGTGGGCAAGGGCTACAAGATCGCCATTGAAACCTTGAACGAAGGGCGCATCGGAATCGGCGCGCAGATGGCCGGGGTGGCCCGCGGCGCCTGGGAGTACGCGGCCAAATATGCGCAGGAGCGCAAACAATTCGGGAAGTCGATCGCGGACTTCCAGGGCATCCAGTTTCAGATCGCGCAAATGGCGACGGAAATCGAAGCCGCCCGCCTGATGGTCTATAACGCCGCCCGCCTCAAAGATGCCGGCCAGCCCTTCGTGAAAGAAGCCGCCATGACCAAGCTCTTCTGCTCACAGGTGGCCGAACGCGTGACCTCACTGGCGATTGAGATTTACGGCGGCTACGGTTTCACCAAGGATTATCCCGTTGAAAAATACTGGCGCGATTCGAAGATTGGCAAGATCTACGAAGGTACGTCGAACATGCAGCTGGCGACCATTGCGAAGCTCGTCCTGGGCGGGAAGTAAGCCAATTTTCTTTGCGTACTTTGCGCTCTTTGCGGTAAATCAGTCACCGCAAAGAACGCAAAGTGCGCAAAGAAGAAGCACAGATCCATCCTCTGAACCCCGCTCCCAGCAGGCGATCTGGCCGATCCGCCTCCGCCGCACCCCGGTAACCACCACCCATTACCGTTGCCTATAATGTGCAGCCAGTTGCATCTCCCGCTCCATTCCTGCCGCTGATTTTCGCGTGTAAGATCCTGTGCTTCAACCGCTTAGCCATTTTCTCTCTATTGGCTTGCCGCCTGCACTTCTCCCTGCGCCTGCTGTTTGGGGGCACACTGAGGTGCCATTTTGCAGAACCTGCTGCCGGAAAACGCGGTCGCTTTTGGGGGCAAGAAAGTATCGATGCTTCCCCTGCTGATCGTGCTGTTCCTCATCTCCTATGGCCTGCTGGCCATGCTGGTGGTGGAACAGGCGCACACGATTGAGGCACAGCGCACGCTTATCCGGCAACTGTTCACCGACAGCGTGGAGTTAACCACGCTGAAGGGAAATGCGATTCGGCAACAACAGCACCTCGCCACCAAACCGCGGACTCCGTCGTCTCAGGTCCAAACTCCGTCTTCCCAGGACAAAACCAAGTCGCCACGGGTAGCCCCGGAAAGCAAGGTGGCCGTCCCGAACAAGACCAACAAGCTGCACAGGAAGCTGCCGCAAATGCCCCCGAAGGACTCATCGGATACCGCGGACGATCGCAGGAATCTGTACTCGATCTGAAAGGGCCCGGCAAATATGAAACTACTGGCCACATTACTGTTGTCGCTGTCGCTGCAAGGAGTGCAAGTGTCGTCCCCGGCGCGCGCGCCGCACGACAAGACCCAAGTCCGGCACGCCCACAAGGGCACCTGGTATTTCGCCGAAAACGGCCACGCGGTGTATTGCTACGGCCCGGTCATGATGGTGGAACAGCCCGACGGCAACCCGCAACGTGTTGCCACCTTCTGCCAGGCCAACCAGAGCGGCGGCGAACAGACCATGGTTCCGCTGAGAGATTAGCCGTCCCGTTGCGCCTCGTCTGAACCAGGGCGGCGGTCTTCAGCGAACTCTGCAGTATCTTTGAGCGGAGCTCAGGGGGAGCACGCAATAAGATTTCCACTGCAGGGTTCGCTGAGGATCGCCGCCCTGGTTCTTTTTGACCCTCACCGCAGTGTCTTCGGATTTTGGTAATTTGGTAATCGGGTAATTTGTAAATCAAAATCCGTCGCTCGCGGCCGGTGGTTTCCAAATTACAAATTACCCGATTACAAAATTACAAATTCAAATCCCCTCATGCCCAAGTTCGAAAAGCATATCTTCGTCTGCTGCAACCAGCGCGAGCCGGGAGGCCCGCGCCCGAGTTGCGATCCCGAGGGCAAGGCGCAACTGCAATGGGAGTTCAAACAGAAGCTGGCCGCCCGCGGCCTGAAACATCGCGTGCGCGCCAACAAGTCTGGATGCCTCGACCAATGCGAGCACGGACCTAACGTGGTTGTGTACCCGGACGCCGTCTGGTACGGACGGGTGACCCCCGCCGACGTGGATGAAATCATCGACTCCCATATCATCGGCGGCAAGCCGGTCGAACGTCTGGTGTTGCCGGACGAGTGCCTGAACACTCCGGACTGCCCGCACCGCCAGAAGAAGGCGTGATTACTCTTGGGATTCCGGGTCTCGTGAAATCGGTGCTTTGGACCACTTGAGGCTCGGACGGCCGCGAGGAGCGTACCAGATGTGCTCCGTTCAAGCTTCCAATCCCACCGCTTTACTCGATGGATTCTTTGCTGCCGAGATGCCCAGCTTTGGAATCAATCCCGGCCCGTTCCATAGGCGTGAATCTCGCCGTCCACCGCAACCGCCAGGTAGCGGTTGGTCTCGATATCTTTGAACTGCACCACGCGGTGTCCACCCTTGGCCAGTTGGCCCCAGCGGCTGGGTTTCTGAGGGTTTTGCTCGATGGCCTGCACGTCCCTTCCATTCATCTTGAATCGGACCGTCTTCAGCCGGCCGCCCCCAACCCGTGCCACGGGCAGCATTTCGCCCTCGACGACAACCGCGTCCGGGCCCATGAGCTGTGTTGCAACGGATTGCAGCAGGGAATTGTCGAGCATTATTTCCCACCGACGAGGCATTTTCGCATGAGATCGAGGAGCCAGCGGCTCCATTTCAGGCTCAAGGAGAGCCTGACGTCCCACGGGTTAACACTTCAGATTCGTATTTCTCAGGGTTCGGGCCACCTCGACGCGGTATTGGACTCTAATCTCGAATCCTATCCCCAAAAATCGCCGTGCCCACGCGTACGCAGGTGGAACCCTCTGCGATCGCCACTTCGAAATCGTGCGACATCCCCATAGAGAGCACATCCATGGCCACGGCAGGTAGCCGGCGTGCTGCAATCCGATCGCGAAGATCGCGAAGCGTACGAAAAAATGGGCGCGAGCCCTCGGGGTCTTCGGTGAAAGGGGGAACGGTCATGAGGCCGCGGATTTCGAGGCTTTCCAGCGACGAAGCGGCTTCAAGGATCTCCTGCAGTTCCTGCGAGTCCCGGGCGAGGCCGCTTTTGGCAGTTTCTCCGCCCAGATTGATCTCAATCAGCACCGCCAATTTCTTCCCCGACAGGCCCGCCGCTGCGTTGAGTTTTTCGGCGAGGCGCAGCGAGTCCAGCGAATCCACCGCCGAGAACAGTTCAGCGGCCTTCGCAGCCTTGTTGGTCTGGAGGTGGCCGATCATATGCCACTGCGCGTCGGAGAGATCGCGCAGCGCTTCTGACTTGGCGGCGAATTCCTGGATCCGGCTTTCGCCGAACAGCCGCAGCCCGGCGTCGTAGGCTTCGCGGATACGGGCAGCAGAGAACGTCTTGCTGACGGCCATGAGCGCGACTTCGTCGGACTTGCGTCCGCAGCGCCGGCAGGCGGCGACGATGCGTTCCTGCACATGGGCGGCGTTCGCGGAAATGGACACGAATATCAGTAAACCACAGGGGGTCTTCGGTCCTCAGTCGTCAGCGCCTCGGGAGCCAGAAAAATCCTAAAACGCCGAGGGCGCAAAGAACATCCGCCGAGAACGCAGACGCGGGAATGCTTCGTCTTTCCTGACGACTGAAGACCGACGACTAACGACTGATTACTGGCGACTGCTTTACATTATTGCCGTCGGCGGGGCAGGCTCGCTGGGGTCCCCGGCGCTGGTGAGCGGCAGGCCGATCATCAGGGCAGCCAGGCCGGCGAGCACGATCATGCCGCCCACAAAATACGATGGATTGCTGAAGATCTGCGGGCGCGCCCATGCGGGAGCGAACTGCAAGCCCGCCCAAACCAGGCCGAGCACGGCTTCTCCAGCAATCAGGCCGGAAGCGGTGAGCACCCCGGCGTTCTCCACTCGCGCCATCTGGGCTGAGTTGAATCCCCGGCGCTTGGCTGCCCAGTCGCCGAGGCTGCGGAAGAGGCCGCCGACAAAGATGGCGAATGTGGTGCCGAAGGGCAGGTACATGCCGACCGCCACCAGCATGGGGCTTTTAACCTGCATCATGATCATGGCAATGCCGAATATGATTCCCACCACCACCAGCGCCCACGGCATATTTCCTCCGACAATGCCTTGCGCCAGGGCTGCCATGAGCCCGGCCTGAGGCGCGGGCAGATCCACTCCTCCGAATCCGCCGTGGCCGGCGCGGATGCTGCCTTCATGCAGCAGCATCAGGGGGAAAAACATCACCAGGCTGGCGACAACTACCGCAATCAACTCCGCGATCTGAATCTTCTGCGGCGTGCCGCCCAGGATGTAACCGACTTTGAAGTCTTGCAGAAGTTCTCCGGCCACCGAGGAGGAAACACAAACCACGGCAGCAACTCCCAGCACCGCAGCCACTCCTGAAGTTCCGGAAACGCCCAGGGCGACCATGAGCAGCGCGGCAATCAGCAGCGTGGAAAGCGTCAACCCCGAGACTGGGTTGTTGGACGAACCAATAAACCCGACCAGGTTCCCTGAGACGGTGGCAAAGAAAAAGCCCACGATCAGCATCACCACCGCCGCCAGGATCGCAGGCCACACCAGCCCGGAAATATGGATGTAAAGCCAGCACATGAGCACGAACACAATCGCGATCAAGGCGAAGACCGTCTTGAAGCTCATGTAGCGCTCGGTGCGGCTCAATTTGGCCCGCTGCTCGGCGGTTTGCCGCAGGTCGGCGATGGCCTTGCCGAAGCCGGAGGTCAGGCTGGCTCGCATTTTGAACAACGTGTAGGCAGCGCCCACGAGCATGCCGCCGACTGCGATCGGCCGCACGATGTATCGCCAGACCGAGTCTGCCATCCCTGCCCAGTCCTGGGGCGTGTCCGCCGGAAGATAATGGCGGAGTTGAGGGCCGAGGAAATAGATCATCATCGGAACCAGCAGCCCCCAGGCCAGCACGCTGCCGGCGAACTGAATGGAGGCAAGCCGAACTCCAATGATGTAGCCCACGCCGAGATACGCCGGGCTCACGCTCGGCGCCGCAAACACCGTGGTGCCTCCTGTCGCCAGGGCATTCGCGTCGCCGCCGGTGCCCAGACGGACCTGGCTGTGGCCCAGGTTCCCGATGCCGAGATAAACGTCTTGGTCGGCGGCAAACAGCCCAAATTTTCCGATGATGTACACAATGCCGCCGACGCCGATGTTCCAGAACAGATACTTCGCCGCCTGGGCGCCACGTTGTCCTGCCTTGTGAATTTCTGCAGCGGCTACCGATTCGGGGAAGGGCAATTCGGGATCTTCCACCATGACCCGCCGAACCAGGGAGATGAACAGCACTCCCAGAATGCTGCCGACCATCATCAGCGCGGTGGCTTTCCAGTATTCGTGCAAACCGAATGCCGGCCACGCTCCGGAAATCACGAAAGCAGGGATGGTGAAGATCGCGCCCGCCGCCAGGCCCTCGCCGATGGTTCCCGAGGTCCGGGCGATGTTTTCTTCAAGCACCGAACCTTTCCAGGTCCGCAGAACCGCCATGCCGATGACCGCCGCCGGATAGGTTGCGGCGATGGTAATGCCCGCGCGCAAGCCCAGATACGCGTTGGCCGCGCCCAGAATTACTGTCATAAACAGGCCCAGCAGCACGGCCCGCCAGGTGAACTCCTTCATTTCCATGGTTTCGGGAACAAAGGGTTGATGTCGTCGGGAGTTCTGCTCCGGCATCGCCGGGGTCTGGCTGCTCATCGATGGGCCCTCGCAAGTGGCTACAGGCGTTCAAGATAACGCAAGCCCGCGCACCTTAGCACGCCTTCCGGACAGTTTACAAGTGTGAAGACCCTTTTCGCGGTTGGGGATGGAGGATTTTGATTTGAGAATTTACGGGTAGGGGTGTGCCCTCGGCAAGCGTCCCGTTCGTCGAAATAAGAGGATGGCACCGAGTCCTCGCGATTGGTATGGATCAAGAGGGTTGCGGAAACCTCACCCGCAGGCACTTCCCGCTCCAGGCGGCATCATATTTTAGTATGATGGCATCTAACGAGGTACCTCTGGTCTGCGGGTTCCACTTCGTCTGAGGGGGCGTTGTGTTCTCGATTCCGTTCCGATGCAGGCGCTGTGGCGGCGCGTCGGGATTCCGCTCGCGGCAACGCGGTTTCACCGAGAGATTTGTGCTGCCTCTACTTCTTCTGCGTCCCGTCCGCTGTGGTGACTGCATGCGGCGAGGTTACGTGCCTGTGTTCGTGGTTCTGAAAGAGCGCAACGAGACTAAGACCGGCGACGCAGCGGCTTAGTTACGCAGGGCATGTTTGCACCTGGTCCGTGGGGCCGCTATACTTGAGAAAATTTTGTCCCGCAGAAGCCGCAAACCTGTGGCTGGATGAGGGAGGTCAGTCTTCAGCAGTAGCGTAGAACCAATTCGCCCTTCTGGGACCGCAGTTCCGGCCCGGGCTCATCCAGTGGTTTCGTGGGCACAGGGTTTGGCCGAAGGGCTGTTCGCCACTTTGTTCCCTGCTCATTGCCGCCTCTGCAGTACGCCTTTGATTCACATCTCCCGTCTGCCGGTTTGCCAAGACTGTTTGCGAGCGATGCGACCCATTTCCGGGGGCCTGTGCTCGATTTGCGGCGAGCGGCTGGCGAGTCCCTATGCGTTTGCGGCGAGCCGGGGAGAGCAAGACTCTTCCGTGGGCGCTTCGGAAGCCATATGTGGACTATGCCGCCGGCTGGAACCGCCTTTCGCCAAGGCCACGGCTTACGGCAGCTATGAGGGCGGATTGCGAGACCTGGTCCAGCTGCTGAAGTATGAGCGGGTGCGGCCGGCGGCAGCGGTTCTCGGGAGAATGCTGGCAGAAGCGGTTGAAGACCTGGAGCCCTTCCTGGGGGACGCGCGGATAACGGTAGTGCCGATCCCCTTGCACCACGGCAAACTGCGGGAGCGGGGCTTTAACCAGGCGGAGTTGATTGCGCAGGCCGCGTTGAAGATCCGGCCGCGCGGCCGGTTCGAGTTGGAGGCAGATGCGCTGCAGCGGCAGCGCGAAACCTCCTCGCAGACGGGCCTTACGCGGCATCAGCGGCGGGAAAACATTCGCGGAGCATTCAAGGTGACGCGCCCTGCGGAAACAAAAGGCCGCCAATTCCTGCTGGTGGATGATGTTTTCACCACCGGGACAACGGTCTCCGAATGCGCCCGGATTCTGCGCCGCGCCGGCGCATCCAGAGTATGGGTGGCGACGGTGGCGCGCACACTCAAGGCGGAAGCTAGTTTTGCCACGCTGGGCGCGGCTGGAAACGAGCGGATGGCGATGGCAGCCAACGCCTAGCGGGCGTGAGTTATGTCTGGAGCATGGCACAATTCGGCGAGTGGTTTCGAGCGGCACGGCTTTGAGCCGGGTGAGTCCGCACCCGCCACTCATCTGCCCGGCGACGGCCATGCGCTGCACGCTCCGGTGCTGGTGCTGAACGCCTCCTACGAGCCGATCAACGTTTGCGCCGCCCGCCGCGCGATCGTGCTGGTGCTCAAGGGTGTCGCCATGACCGAAGAAGAGAACGGGCACTACCTGCACGCCGCCCGCCTGGCTTTGCGTGTGCCTTCCGTAATCCGCCTGCTGGAGTACCGCCGCATTCCACACCAGACGCGGGCTTTGTCGCGCAAGAACATTCTTCTGCGTGACCGCAATACCTGCCAGTACTGCGGCGAGATCATGCCTTCGAGCGAGTTGACGCTGGACCACGTCGTTCCGCGTTCACGCAGTGGCGCATCCACCTGGGAGAACCTGGTGGCCTGCTGCCATCCCTGCAATCGCCGCAAGAGCAACCAGCTTCCCGCCGAGGCCGGCATGAAGCTGTTGCGCGAGCCGCGCGCCTTCAATCTGCACACCAGCCGCCACATCATGCGGCTGATGGGCTCGGATAATTCCTGGCGGAAGT
>DATJXG010000352.1:0-8120 GCA_035500455.1 Terriglobales bacterium
TGGCGGTGGCGGCGGTATTCTTTCTGCGGCGGCGAACCGCGAACACGGACTCGGTGGTGCTGACGCCGGGATATCCGTTCACGCCGCTGATCTTTCTATCGCTGGTAGTAGTGTTGCTGGCGCTGCTGGCGATGCACAGCCCGCGCGAAACTTTGCTGGGCAGCGCGGTGGTTTTGGCGGGGGTGCCGGTTTATCTGATGGTGCGGAGAGGGCTGGGGGCGGCGGGTTCTGGGCACGGCGTTGTCGGCTAGTTGCGTTGTTCGCGGCAAGGAAGGCTTAACCGCGAAGAACGCAAAGAACGCAAAGAGACCCAAGAACTTACAGATGCCGGCGGGACGCCGGCGCTACGGTAGGGCTGATCGATGGAAAATGAACAAGACAAACCGGCGAATCAAACTTCGCCCCGGGAAGAAAGTCGTCCATCCACCAAAATCAGGATCTTCGAAGATGCGGAAGCTAGCGGGGAAACCGCGGCGGCGTACGATTTCTGGCGGGCGGGATCGGGGCGGCAGAAGGTGCCGGGGATCATCAAGTGTTTTGGGGTGCGGCCGGATTTTCTGCGGCAGGTGATTGAGTTCTCGAACACCGTGCACTTCTCCGAAGGGCATTTGACGCGGCGGCACAAGGAGATGATCGCGAGTTACGTCTCCTTTTTGAATCGATGTCCGTATTGACTGGACAGCCACGCCTACTTCCTGCGGGTTCAGGGAGCTACCGATCAATGCGTGAGCGCAGTGCTGGAAGGCAAGCTCGGTGAAGCCGGCCTGACGGCGGCGGAGCGCGCGCTGATGGATTATGTAAAGCTCATCACCGAGGCGGCGCCGCGTTCTACCCACGAAGACGTGCAGAAGTTGCGCGACGCGGGCTGGAACGAGAACCAGATTTCGGAGGCGGTGTACATCACCGCGCTGTTTGCGTTCTTCAACCGCGTGGCCGATGCGTTTGGCGTGCCCTCACAGGATTACCTGAGCACCGGAAAGCTCACGCCATAGCTTCTTGGCGAACTCGGACCTAGACCAAAAACCTTAAATCGCTGAGTGCGCCGAGGCAAAGCTCAAAACGCGGAGGACGCGGAGGCAGGCTGGCGGGAAGCGCATTGTAAAAGTGTGTAAAAGGCACGTTTCGCCGGTCCAGGAAAGACGCGGCTGTTGCCCTCCAAATTGCATCCGCCCTGCTACGCATTACATCTAAAATGGCCTATAGTGGGCGTGTTTGCGAGTGCCCGCTATTCCCGCCTATGACCGCGAGGGACCGATAGCACATGTGGATTGTCGCCCTGGCCTTGCGCAGGCCATACACGTTTATCGTGATGGCACTGCTGATACTGATCCTCAGCCCGGTTGTGATCGAACGCACGCCCACCGACATTTTTCCTGACATCAATATTCCCGTGATCAGTGTGGTGTGGGGTTACCAGGGCCTGGCGCCGAAGGACATGGCGGAGCGCATCACCAGCAACACCGAGCGCGGGCTTACCACGCTGGTGGATAACATCGAGCATATTGAGTCGCAGTCGCTGGATGGTGTGGCGGTGGTGAAGATTTATTTCCGGCCGAACGCCAACATCCAGACGGCGCTGGCGCAGGTGACCGCGATCTCGCAAACCGGCATTCGCTTTCTGCCCGCGGGCACTACGCCGCCGCTGATTATTCAATACTCGGCTTCCAGCGTGCCGATCCTGCAGATTGGAATCAGCAGCAACAGCCTGCCGGAGCAGGCGCTCAACGATCTGGCGGTGAATTTCGTGCGCACCCAGCTGATCACGGTGCAGGGCGCGGCGATTCCCTTTCCTTACGGCGGAAAGAACCGCCTGGTATCGGTGGACCTGAATACCCAGGCGCTGCAAGCCAAGCACCTTACGCCGGTGGATGTGGTGAACGCCATTGCGGCGCAGAACCTGATTCTGCCCTCGGGGACGGCCAAGCTGGGGCCGCTGGAATACCAGGTGGAGATGAATTCCAGCCCGCAGACCATCGCGGAGCTGAACGATCTGCCGATCAAAACCGTGAATGGCGCGACCATCTACGTACGCGACGTGGCGCACGTGCGCGATGGATTTTCTCCGCAGACCAACGTGGTGCGGCAGGACGGCGTGCGCGGCACGCTGCTGAGCGTGATGAAGAACGGCGGGGCTTCCACGATTGACATCGTGAAGAACGTGCGCCAGATGCTGCCGCAGGTAATCAGCAGTTTGCCGCCGGAATTCAAGGCCTCGGAACTAAAAATCAACCTGTTGTTCGACCAGTCTTTATTTGTGCGCGCCGCTATTCAGGGCGTGCTGCGCGAGGCCATGATTGCCGCCTGCCTGACCGCGGCCATGATACTGCTGTTCCTGGGCAACTGGCGGAGCACGCTGATTATCGCGATTTCTATTCCGCTTTCGATTCTGACTTCGGTGATCGTGCTGAGCGCGCTGGGCGAAACTTTCAACATCATGACCCTGGGAGGTCTGGCGCTAGCCGTCGGAATATTAGTGGACGACGCCACGGTGGAATTGGAGAACATCGAACGCAACCTGGGAATGAAAAAGGAATTGAAGCAGGCGATTCTCGATGGCGCGCAGCAGATCGCGGTGCCGGCGCTGGTTTCCACGCTCAGCATCTGCATTGTCTTCGTGCCCATGTTCTTCCTTACCGGCGTGGCGCGCTACCTGTTCGTTCCTATGGCGGAGGCGGTGGTGTTTGCCATGCTGGCGTCGTACCTGCTCTCGCGGACGCTCGTGCCCACGCTGGTGATGTATTTGCTGCGCGGGCATGAAGAAGACTCGCACAAGCCGCCGAGCACGGCGATGGGCCGCTTTCAGAAAGGCTTTGAACGCCAGTTCGAACGCCTGCGGAGTTCCTACCGCTCCACGCTCACCGGAGTGATGGAGCATCGCGGCGTGTTCGTCGGCGTCTTCCTTATTTTCTGCGTGGCTTCCGGAGGCCTGGCCTTCGTGCTGGGACGTGATTTCTTTCCCTCGGTCGATGCCGGCCAGTTTCGTCTGCACGTGCGCGGGCGGGCCGGGTTGCGCATTGAAGAAACGGCGCGCCTGGTCGATGAAGTGGAGCAGGACATCCGGCGCAATGTTCCGAAGAGCGAGCTGAGCACGATTCTCGACAATATCGGCTTGCCTTACAGCGGCATTAATATTTCCTACAGCAATGGCGGTTCTATCGGCACGTCGGATGCGGAAATCCTGGTGAACCTCAATAAGGATCACCGCCCGACCGAGGAATACGTGCACAAGCTGCGGGAGCGGCTACCGCGGGATTTTCCGGGAGTGGATTTCTTCTTTCAGCCGGCGGACATCGTCAGCCAGATTTTGAATTTTGGATTGCCGGCTCCGGTGGACATTCAGCTCATCGGCCACGACACCGCGCGAAACTACGTGCTGGCACAGCAGATCGCCAACCGCGTACGCCATGTTCCCGGCGCCGTGGACGTGCACGTGCAGCAGCTCATGAATGAGCCTGCCCTGCGGCTCGATGTGGACCGCATACGGGCGCAGCAGGTGGGGCTGACGCAGCGCGACGTGGCGCAGAACGTTCTGGTGTCGCTGAGTTCCAGCTTTCAGACGGCGCCGACCTTCTGGCTGAATCCGCGCAGCGGCGTGTCGTACAGCCTGGCGGTGATGACGCCGCAATACCGCATTGATTCGCTGCAGGCGCTGATGAACACTCCGATCAGCAACTCCACCGCGCCGGCGCCGCAAGTCCTGGCAAACCTGGCGACAGTCAAGCCGGTCACGACTCCGGCGGTAGTGAGCCATTACAACGTTTCGCCCACGGTGGACGTCTATGCCAGCGTCGATGGGCGTGATCTGGGCGGCGTCGCCGACGACACTGTGAAGATCGTCAACTCCTTCCGCGAGCAGCTACCCACCGGCACCCAGATGACGATCCGCGGCCAGGTTGAGACCATGGCCTCCTCGTTCACCGGCCTTTCGATTGGGCTCATCATGTCGGTGGTGCTGGTTTACCTGTTGATTGTGGTCAATTTTCAGTCGTGGCTTGATCCCTTCATTATCATTACGGCTTTGCCGGGCGCGCTGGCGGGAATCCTGTGGATGCTGTTCCTGACGCATACTACCCTGAGCGTGCCGGCTCTGACCGGCGCGGTGATGTGCATGGGCGTGGCCACGGCGAACAGCATCCTCATGATCTCGTTCGCGAGGGAGCGCATGGCGGAAGGGACCGATCCCATTCATGCCGCCATCGAGGCAGGGTACACGCGCATGCGGCCGGTGATTATGACGGCGCTGGCGATGATCATCGGCATGATGCCGATGGCGCTGGGCGTTGGCGAAGGCGGCGAGCAGAATGCGCCCCTGGGCCGGGCGGTAATCGGAGGTCTGGTGTTCGCCACGGTAGCGACTTTATTTTTTGTGCCGGTAGTTTTCAGCATGATTCACGGACGTCTGAGGGCACGCGCCGCCGCCCGTGGGGAAGAGTGATGCCGAACGGAACCAATGACCATGAGCCAACTGGACACAGATACGAGAACTGAGACGGGCCGGGAAAAGGGCGTGGAAGAGGCGCCGCGGCCGAGGCGAGGCGTTTATGTGCTGCTGGCCGTGGTGGGCATACTGCTGCTGGGCGGCGCCATCGCCAGCTTCGTGGTGCGGGTGGGCGAGCGCCGCGCCCTGGCCGACGAAACCGAGGCCCTGGCTGTGCCGTCCGTGACCGTCATTCATCCCAAGCCCGAGCCTCCGCAGCAGGAAATCGTTCTGCCCTCAACCTTGCAGGCGTTCATCGAATCGCCGATCTATGCCCGCACCAACGGCTATCTGGCGAAGTGGTACCGGGATATCGGCAGCCGGGTACGCAAAGGCGAGCCTCTGGTGGATATCGAGACTCCGGAGATCGACCAGGAACTGATGCAGGCGCGCGCCGCCCGCGACCAGGCGGCAGCCCAACTCGAACTGGCCAAGACTTCCGCGCAGCGCTGGGAAACCCTGCGCAAGATGGATGCCGTGGCCCAGCAGGAAACCGACGAAAGAGCCAGCACCTACGCGCAACAGCAGGCGGCGCTCGCCTCCGCCGTGGCCAACGTGCGGCGGTTGGAGCAGCTGGAGTCTTTCAAGCACATCTACGCGCCGTTTTCGGGAGTGATCACGCGGCGCAACGTCGATATCGGCGCGCTGGTGAACGCCGGCAACGGCGGCACCAATCAGGAGCTGTTTGATATCGCGCAGGTGGATCCCATCCGGGTTTACGTGGACGTTCCGGAGATTTATGCGCCGGAGGTGCGAGTCGGCCTCCATTCCGATATCGAGCTGGCATCGCTTTCGGGACAGCACTTCACCGGAAGCGTGGCGCGGACGGCGGACGCCATCGATCCGGTCACTCGCACCCTGCGCACGGAAATTGACGTGCCCAACCACGACGGCCGCCTTCTGCCAGGATCCTTTGCGCAGGTCCACTTCGCCGTCAAAGTGGGCGTTCCCCTGATGTCGGTGCCGGTGAATGCCTTGCTCTTTCGGGCCGAGGGGCCGCGCGCGGCAGTGGTGGATGCGAATGGGAAGGTGCATCTCAAGCCGGTGAGCATCGGACGCGACTATGGCACCGAAGTCGAAATTCTGAGTGGACTCGATCCCTCCGATTCGCTGATCCTCAACCCCAGCGATTCACTCGAGGAGGGCCAGCAGGTGCAGGTGTCCAAGGCGGGGGGCGGGCAATCGTGAAGGTGAAACTTCTCGCCGCCGCTTTTTTGCTGGCGGGTACTGCCTGCTACGCCGGCGAGCCGAAGTACAAAAAGCCCGACATCACTACGCCCGCCAACTGGCAAACCCCCGCGCCCTGGCACGAGGCCGCCCCGCTGGATACTATTCCGCGCGGCACGTGGTGGACGCTCTTTGGCGATGCCGAACTCAACCAGTACGAAGAGCGGGCCATGGCCAGCAACCAGTCGCTCAAGGCGGCGGTGGCGCGGCTGGCGCAGGCGCGGGCGTTCGCGCGGGTGACGGCTTCGGGGCTGTATCCGGAGCTGGACGCAGGCGCTTCGGCGATGCGGGAGCGGCTTTCGGGCAATCGTCCTGCGCAGGGAGCGGCGGTTGTGCCCACAACTCCTGCCACCCAGAATGATTTCAGCATTCCCTTCACTTTGAATTATGAAGTGGATGTCTTCGGGCGGGTGCGGCACAGCCTGGAGGCGTCCAATGCGGAGCTGCAGGCTTCCACCGCCGACCTGGAGAACGTGCGGCTGATGCTCAGCGCCGAGCTGGCCGCGGACTACTTTCAACTCCGCGAGTTGGACGCCGAGATTGCCGTGGTTACGCGCGCGATTGACTTCGAGCAGAAAGGGCTGAAGCTGGTCCAGGACCGGCACCAGGGCGGAGCGGTTTCGGGCCTTGACGTGGCCCAGCAGCAGACGGTGCTGGACTCCTCGCTTACCCAGATCTCTCTGCTGCAGCAGCAGCGCGCGCAGTACGAGCACGCGCTGGCGCAGTTGCAGGGGGTGGCCGCGGCCGAGTTCAAGGCGCCAGTGCGCAGGCTGGACGCCCAGCCGCCGGTGATTCCGCTGGCGCTGCCTTCGGAGTTGCTGCAGCGGCGCCCGGACATTGCCGCCGCAGAGAGGCAGGTGGCGGCGGCGAATGCGCAGATCGGCGTTGCCCGGGCCGCATTCTTTCCCAGCATTTCGCTCACGGGCGGAGGCGGGGTTGAGAGTCGCGATATTACTTCGCTGCTGAATGCGCCGAGCTTCATCTGGTCGATCGGAGCGGCGGTTCTCGAGCCGGTGATTGCGGGAGGCCGCAATCGGGCGCGGCTGGAGGGTGCGCGTGCCGCCTACGACGAAAATGTCGCGGACTACAGAGAGTCGGCTCTGACGGCGTTCCAGCAGGTGGAAGACGCGCTTTCAGGATTGAATGCACTTGCGACCGCCTACGATTCGCAGCAGCGCGCGGTGGGCGATGCGGAGCACTCGCTCAGCCTGGCCAATGCCCGCTATACCGGCGGCCTGGTTACCTACCTCGACGTAATCACCGCACAGGAACAGGCGCTCACCAACGAACGTCTTGCCGCGCAAATTCTGGGCCAGAGACTGGTGACGTCGGTGTACCTGGTAAAGGCCCTGGGCGGCGGCTGGGACAGCTCCAGTTTGGCGGCGGTGGGGGTGAAACCCAGCCTGCGGCAGGCGGTGCAGCAGTAAATTTCGTCCCGCGATATAGCGCGAGCAGTCCCCGGTCACAACCGCTGGGTTGAGCCGTTGTACCAACGCAGGACTCGGAGGGCGCGCAGGGTGTTCCAGCGGCTTGCCCTGCCGATATCGGTCTCCATCTCCAACGGAATGAATTCGGGATGAAGGAGGTTGAGCGGCCAGCGCCCGTTCTGGTGGCGGCGCTCAATCACCGTCTCGATGGCTTCACTGACGCGGCTGTCGGGCTTGATTCCTGCATTCCGCAGATAATCGAGTCCGCGCAAAACGTCGTAGTGCCAAAACGCCGGGAAGGTGAAGCGCAGCCAGCGTTTATTGATGACTTCGCCGGTCCGAAGCGAGCGGAACATGCGGCGCTCGAGCAGGTAGTTTTCGCCCCGCTTGCGGGCCTTAGTAACGGCTGCCGATTTGCGCCCCGCTCGTTCGTATTCCAGCAGTCCTTCGAGGACGCAGATGGTGGTGTGGAACGAGGAGCGGCGGCTTTTGGGTGCTTCACAGTTCCAGCCGCCATCCGCGAGTTGCTCGCTTAGGAGTTGATGGGCCAGTTCATCGTTCGGTTTGCTGAAATAGGAACCGATGCCCAGGATTCTGCCGTTGATACAGGGCTCGGTTTCGCCGTGAAGATAAGGCCGGTTGTTCAGCCGCTTAAACACCAGCCGCTTCTCGACGCGATCGATCATTTTGTGAGCCTGCTTGCTCGCGGGGTCGAGACCGAGGTCCATCAAGGCCACGAGACTGTAGAGGGTGATCAGCAAGTCTCGGTCGTCCTTCGGCAAATCGTCTCTCCACCCGCGGGGGCTCCCGCCCCAATTGCCGGCAGAAGACTGCCGGGCGAGCAGTTGGGCTCCCCAGCCTTGGGTTGCGACGCGCGACCGCTCGGCTGCAATCGTCTTGGGGGCCTCACCGGTGAGGTCTCTCATGACCTGCCAACGGATGGCGGGGTCAGACTCGAGCAGCCATTTAATGTGCGCTGGCCGGGGCGC
>DATJXG010000353.1:0-12817 GCA_035500455.1 Terriglobales bacterium
CCGGTTGCAGTGCGGCTGATCCACTAGCGCGTCGCCGAGTCACCCAGCCACGCCACGAACTCGCTGGGGAAAATTCACGGACGCCGCCCGCTCCGTGGAAGCAGGGCGCTTCAGCGCCCTGACC
The DNA here is from genome assembly GCA_035500455.1 of Terriglobales bacterium. Lineage (GTDB taxonomy): Bacteria > Acidobacteriota > Terriglobia > Terriglobales > Acidobacteriaceae > DATJXG01. Next base: position 125 of record DATJXG010000353.1, read on the forward strand.
AGAATCCTGATCTCAAGGCGCTTCAGCGCCCCTGGCATCGTCGACTTCACCCTCAATTACTATTGCGGCTGGTCGCCCGATTGGTCTGGAGCCTGGTCCTGCGAAGGGTCCTGCGCCGGCTCCTGGGGCGGCTCCGGTTGCGGGTCCTGGGCGGCGTGGTGCCCGTGGGGATGCCGCGGGCCTACCGCATCAGGCTGCTGGGCGCCGGGGTCGGGCTGGCCGCTATCGGGATTGGTGGCGGCATCATTGCCGTCATTGGTGGAGAAATCCGCCGGCAGCGGCGGGTTGTCGGAAACCACCGGAACGTTGGGCGGCGTGTACTCCGGCGCTTCCGCCGCCAGCGGCGGATTATAAGTCGGCGGAACAGGAGCGGCGGGTGAGGCGTCGGGTGGGCCTCCGGTTTGCGGCGTCAGCAACACGCTGCGCAGCTGCGAGGGATTCTTATCCGATCCCACCATGATGAAATTGAAATGGGAGCCGTCGAGCAGCGCTGCCAGAACCTCGCGCGCCGGCGCCGGCCCCAGCGACACAAACACCTGCTCCATGCCGCCGCCGGCCGGGATGGTGATCTGCGCTCCAGTGCGGCGATGCACCTCGTTGAGCACCGCCGCCAGGGTAGCGTGGTCGGCCACGATCTTCAGTTTGCCATCATGGAAATCAACATTGATGCGCGGCGCAAAGGCAGCCGGCGCAACCGGAGCGGGAGTCGCGGCGGCAAACACAGGCGCAGTGTGTGCAGCGACAAGCGGCGTACCGGAAGGCACACCCGGATGCGGGTAGGGCGCGGAAAGGATCGGCCGAGGATCTGGGTGGCCCGGCGTGGTAGCGGGGGCAAGTCCAGGTCTCGCAGCCTGACCGGGAGCAGCCTCCGGCATAGCAGAATTCACCGGGACACGAATCACCGAGAAAGTTGTTGCGGGAGCCGATTGCGGCCGCAAGGGCCTGGAGTGAACCGGGACCGGCGCCATGTGGACCGGCGCCGGAGCCGAAGTGCCAAGGTGGGCCAGCGGCGAATCCGTAGGCTGGCCGCCGGGGACGTTGAGCCGCACGGTGACCGAATTGCCCGCGGGCACGATCTGGTAAGGCTCCGGCGCTTCGAGATCCACCACTACGCGCGTCACCGGCGGCTTCGCGGTGAACAGTCCCACGCGAACAGCTTTCACTTTGTCGCGGTGGATCGCCTGGCCGTGAAGCTGCGGGCCGGGCAGCGTATTCGGGAAGTCAACCACCAGGCGGTCGGGGCCGGTGACCACCTGCGTCTCCGGCGTGACCGGGCGGCTGGCGGAGATCTGCACCTCGACCTTGCCGCTGCCGGGAAAAACCACCACCTTTTGAAGGGTCGCGGGGGCCTGCGCCGCCGAAGGCAAGGCGCTAAGCCACAAGCTCAGACCGGCAAATGCCGCGATGGAAGCGCGTTTCCAAGGATGGCGCGCAGGCAGGGGAGTCAGCTGCAGAATTGCCGCGATAGGCCGCATTTGCGATTTCCTCACTTCTCAAGAACTAGCGAGCGGCTTCACACAGAACCCATGGAGAGCCATTCCGCTGTCGTTCGCAATCCGCCGAAGCGGTTTTAGCGGCTGGCACAAGTGGCCTGGAATCGTCACGCAAGAGGCGCTCGCGCTGGCGATTCGGAGTCTTGGGGCCGAATTGGTGGAGCTGACCGGGATCGAACCGGTGGCCTCATCGTTGCGAACGATGCGCTCTCCCAGCTGAGCTACAGCCCCACTTCCCTGGCGGCCCAAAAGCTGTATTGAGGGAGATTCTAGCAGCCTCACCTTGGGAACACCAAGCAGGCATTGTTACTCCAGTGCCGAGTCTCGGGCAAGATCGCGTGACCCTTCGCGACCTCAGCCCCAGTTCTCTGCGAATTCGGCGTTTTAAGGTTCTTGCGTGCGGCGCCTGGACAGCATCGGGCGCATTGGTCACGGACGAGGTATTCACACCTTAAAACGCCGAGCCCGCCGAGGAACGTCGCCGAAAGCGCCGAGAGCACCCTTGCCGCCCGATTTGTTACACTTTCCTCCACCAGTTCGAGGAAAACATGGCCAGATACTCCAGGTTCGCGCTGCTGTTTCTTGCTGCAGGAATTTTCACCGCCGTACTGACGATGCGCGGGGTCAAGGCGCAGTCCGCCGCGGCGAAGCCGGCCGCCTCCGGCCCCAAGATGACCGAAGACGTCTTCAAGAACATCCAGGTGCTGAAGGGAGTCCCCGCCGACCAGTTGATCCCGACGATGCAGTTCATCACGGCCTCGCTGGGCGTGGAATGCGATTTCTGCCATGTGCAGGGGGCTTTCGACAAAGACGACAAGAAGCCCAAGCAGACGGCGCGCAAGATGATGCAGATGATGTTCGCCATCAATAAAGACAACTTCGACGGCCACCGCGAAGTCACCTGCTACTCCTGCCATCATGGCGTGCATGATCCGGTGAGCATTCCGGCAATCGCCGAAGCCGAGCCCAAGCCGATGATGGCCCCGCCCGCTCCGGGCGAGGCGGAAAGCAAACCCGCTCTGCCGAGTGTGGATGACGTGCTGGATAAATACGTGAAGGCCGTGGGCGGCGAGGACGCGATCAAGAAGATTTCCTCGCGGGTGGAAAAAGGCAAGACCACGGTGTTTGGAGGGCGGCAGGTTCCGGTGGAGGTGTTCAGCAAAGCGCCCGACAAGCGCGCCTCAGCGATGCATATGGGCGGCGGCGAGGTTGTGACCGCCTACGATGGCCAGGTGGGCTGGATGGGCGCGCCCCGCCGTCCGCCACGCGACGTGACCGGAGGAGAACTGGACGCGATGAAGCTGGATGCGGATATGGCATTTCCCGCCGATGCCAAGCAGGTTCTAAGCGACCTGAAGGTACAGGCGAAAGAACCGATCGACGGAAAACCCGCGCTGGTCGTGAGCGGGCGTCCCGAAGGCCAGCCTCCCCTGAAACTCTACTTCGATGAGCAATCGGGGCTGCTGGTGCGGCAGGTGCGTTACCTGGAAACGCCGCTCGGCCGGCTGCCCACGCAGATCGATTACGCCGACTACCGCGACAGCGGCGGTGTGAAGGTGCCGTTCCAGTGGACGATTGCGCGTCCCTCGAGCCGCTTCACCATGCAGATTGACTCTGCCGAAACCAACGTTCCCGTAGATAACTCGAAATTCGCGGAACCGCCGGCGCCGCCCGCAGAGGAGAAGCCGCCCGCAAAGTAGCGCCGGCGTCTGGCAAATTTGTCGCTTTTTTCGCCTCTTGCCAGCGTATGCGCGCCGGCAACTCGCACAAATTTCTACGCACCCTCTGCCCCCACCACGAACTTGTATCCCACCCCCCGCACCGTGATCAGATGCCTGGGTTCGGAGGGATCGTCTTCAATGTACCGTCGCAGGCGCACGATGAAATTGTCGATGGCACGGGTGTCAGTGTCCTCATGCAGGCCCCACACCTGCTCGAGAATCGCCTTACGCGAAACCGCGCGGCCCTGATTGCGGACCAGGTGGCGCAACAGTTGCGCTTCCATCAGCGTGAGCCGGATGGTATTGCCGTTCACTCGCAACTCCAGGTTTCCGAAGTCGATGCTGCGCCCGGCAAAGGAGAAGGTGTCGTACTCTTCCGTCGCCTCGGCACCGGACGGCGCCTTCGCCGCCAGAGCGTGTGCCTGCTTTGCCCAATCCCGGCGTCTCAGCAGGCCTTGCAGGCGGGCCAGCAGAATCGGCAATTCGAAGGGTTTGGGGAGATAGTCGTCGGCGCCTGAGGCGAAGCCTTTGAGCACGTCTTCCGGCCGCCCGCGCGCGGTCAACATTAAGACGGGCACGAAATTCGCCGCCGCCCGCAGCTCGGAAGCGACCGTGAAACCGTCCTTGCCGGGCAGCATTACGTCCAGCACGACCGCATCGAAGCCGGCAGGGCCGGCATCCCGCCGCTTGCCGATCAGTATTTCCAGCGCGCTTTCGCCGTCACCCACAACTTCCACCGCGTGGCCCTCCGCCTCGAGGTTATAGCGCAGACCGTTCGCCAGGTGGGCTTCGTCCTCAACCAGAAGAACGCGGCTCATGCCACGCTCCGCGGCAATTCCAGCAGCACGGTCGTTCCCCGGCCTTCCCCTTCGCTGCTGGCCGAAACATGTCCGCCGTGCTTGCTGACGATGGCGCGCACGATGAACAGCCCCAGGCCGGTGCCCTTGATCTTGCTCAGGGCCCGGTTGGGAACGCGATAGAAGCGCCGGAAAATTCGCTTCAGCTCGGAGCTGGGTATGCCGACCCCGCGGTCGCGCACGCTGAGGGTGACGTGTTTTTCGTCCGGGACGTCGAGCCGCACGAAGATGTCAACGCCCGTGGTGGAATATTTCACGGCGTTATCGAGCACATTGGAAACCGCGCTGCGCAATTCTTCCGCATCCCCGCGCACCACCGGCCGGAAGCCGTTCGTGGCGGCCTGTTCGAAGCGCATGGCCTCCGGGTCCAGATGGTAGCGCATGCGCGCCGTATCCACGCACTCGCGCACCAGCTTGGCGAAATCCAGCGGCAACCTCTGCCGGCCGCGTTTGTGCCCGGCTTCGCCCGCCTTGAGCACCTGCTCGACAGTGCTGAGCAGGCGGTCGGTATCGACCAGCATGGAGCGATAGAACTCCAGACGCTGGGCCTCATTTACGTCGCGGTGCTGCAGCGTCTGGAGATAGAGGCGAATCGACGCGATCGGCGTCTTCAACTCGTGGGTGACGGCGTTGATAAAGCTGTCGTGCTGCTCGTTGCGGCGGATTTCCCGCACCAGGAAAATGGTATTGAGAATAATTCCGGCGGCGATAGCGCCGAAGAAAAGCACTCCCAGAACGACCTTGAGGTCCTGGCGCCAGTTGACGATAGTCCAGCCAAAACCCACTGCCACCGCGACGGTGGCCAGGCAAACTCCCAGCGAGAGGAAGAAGTAAGTCGCTTTGCGGCGGCTGGCGATGCGCACGAAGCGATTCTAGCGCGACTGCACGCGCGCACACACAAAATGTAGGCGCGGGCGTCCTCGCCCGTGCAGGGAGTGATGCGCAGGCTGATGTGTAGAGCTTTGTTGGGAGCAGCAGCGCCTTTCCGGCATTCGATGGCGCTGCCGGCACGGGCGGGGACGCCCGCGCCCACATTCGACCGCTAGTCGGCGGAAGCTGCCGAGGAGGCCGGCGCCAACTCGACCGGCACTGTGGCGCTGGTCAATGGCGGCTGGCTGGGAAGTTGGTCGAGTTTCACGCGATAGATGTGCCGCGCCAGGCCAAGCTTTTTCAGCGCCCAGATGCCGTACCAGTTAACGTCCACTTCGTACCACCGAAGACCATGGCGGGCGGAAACCGGATGCGCGTGGTGATTGTTATGCCAGCCTTCTCCAAAGGTCAGGATGGCCACGAACCAGTTGTTGGTGGAAAGATCGCGGGTAACAAAGCGGCGCCTGCCCCAGGTATGGGTGACCGAGTTCACCATCCAGGTAGCGTGCAGCCCGACCACGGTGCGCAGAAACAATCCCCAAAGCAGAAACGGTAGCCCGCCGATTGCGAATAATGCCACTCCCACCACTGCGACCGGGACGTAGTGGTACTTGGTGATCCACACGTGAAACTTGTCCTTGGCCAGGTCGGGGACGTAACGCGCCAGAGTCGTAGTGTCGTGGTGGATCGATTTTCCCATCAGAATCCAGCCCATGTGCGCCCACCACTTGCCGTCGCGCGGGCTGTGGGGATCGCCGTCTTCATCCGAAAACTGGTGATGAATGCGGTGCGTCGCCACCCAGAAAATCGGCCCGCCCTCCAGCGCCAGCGTGGAGCAAATAGTCAGGAAGTACTCTACCCACTTGGGCGTCTTGTAGCCGCGATGGGTGAGCAGGCGGTGATAGCCCATGCCAATACCCAGACTTCCCGAGACCCACCACAGGAAACACGCAACGAAGAAGGCCTTCCAGGTGAAGAAAAATAAGGCTGCGATCGCCCCGATGTGGAACAGGGCCATGAAACCAGCCGTGATCCAATTAATTTGGTCGTCTTCTCTTGGCTCTCCAAGAACTTCCAGTTCGATCGCCATAGTTTCCCCGGACTAGCTGATATGACCTCACTTCCAAGCTAGCAGCGATGCCGCCATGGCGACTGTAATAGTTATGTAATAGGCGATGGTGGGGGATTACCTTGGAGTTCCGCTTGGGAGCGGTCCCGGACGGGAAAGGCAGGCGAAATGATCTGTAGAGAAGTTGCTTGCAACCGCTCGCCCGCATCACGAATGCCGCCAGGGCGAGACGTAGCAAGCTAAGTCTTTATGGGAAAGGATTGAACGCTAAGCCGTGGCGGCTTTCACCTCTACCCCGGCCCACTTCTCCAGCAGCGTCAGCGTGGCGGCGTAGTCCAGGTCCTGCATGCCATCTTCGGCCGCGACCTCATAAACCTCTTCCACGGTCTCCAGGGCCGGCAGTTTTACCCGGGCTTCCTTGGCAGCCTCGAGCATCAGGCCGATGTCCTTGTGCATGAGCCGCAGGGGAAAATTAGGAGAAAAATCGCGCCTCAGGATGAACGGCGCTTTATAGTCCACCACTCCGGAGCGCACCATGGAAGCCTGAATCACCGGCAGCAGGGTTTCCGCGTTGACTCCCAGCTTGGCCGCCAACGTAAGCGACTCGGCGATTCCCTCGTAGATGATCGCGATTTGCAGGTTCATGGCCAGCTTGGCGGCCTGTCCCTTGCCGGTTTCGCCCATGCGGAATACCTGCTTGCCCATGGCAGCGAAGAGCGGCTGCAGCTTTTCCAGCACCGATTCCTCGCCCCCGGCGATGAAGATCAGAGTGCCGCCCTCCGCCGCGACCTTCGAGCCCGTCATGGGAGCATCCACGTACTGCACGCCCCGCTCTTTGAGCCGGGCCGCGAAATCGCGCGTAGCCCGGGGAGAGATGGTGCTCGAATCCACCACGATCGCTCCCTCGCCAATGGTTTCCGCCACTCCCTTGGGACCGAACACAACGCTCTCGACCGCCTTGGTGTCCGACACGCACATCCACACCACTTCCGCGCCGCGCGCGGCTTCGGCGGGAGAAGGGGCCGGCGTTGCCCCAGGCACTTCCTTTCCCGCCGAGCGGTTCCACACCGCCAATTCGTGACCCGCTTTCGCCAGGTTGGCCGCCATCGGACGGCCCATGATTCCCAAACCTAAGAATGCAACCCGCATGTTACTTCTCTCCATGCACCAAGGATTGAAAGCCAACCCGAGAGGAAGGTCGGGAAACCCTCCGCTCCTGTTCTAGAATAGATGAGAAAGGGCGCGGACGGGAGATTTCCCGTCAGATTTGCTCGGCGAACTCGGCGGGGTTTTCTCGGCGTTCTCGGCGATGCAAGATTTTATGATCGCCTCCTACCGCGCAAAACCCTAAATCGCCGAGAATGCCGAGAGCTGACGCCGGGTAAACCTTTCCTTCTGGCACGGGTTCTAAACACGAGCCATGCTGAAACTGACTCTGAAAAATCCGGCGCTGCGCAAGCGGGCCCGGCAGTTTGGACGCCTGGTTCACACCTCAGTGGTGACGCCGCGCACCGGCAGCGTGCACAAACCGAAGCTGGTCAGCAACGGCGAGTTGGGCGTGACCTTCATCGGCCACGCCAGCTTCTTCGTCCAGATCGCCGGGCTGAATGTCCTAATCGACCCGAATTTCGCCCGCTGGCTCTTCGTTCTGAAGCGCCTGCGCGAACCGGGCGTCCGCCTGCGCGACCTTCCCCCTATCGACCTGATTTTGGTCACGCACGCCCACTTCGACCACCTGCACCGGCCGTCGCTGCGGGGCATCGTACGCCAGACTATGCATCGGCGGGGCAAGCCCCCGATCATCGTCGTGCCGCATCATGTGTTCGACCTGGTCTCCGACCTCGGCTTCACCGACGTCGTCGAACTCAACTGGTGGAACAGCTACCGCCACGCCGGCTTGACCGTCACTCACGTGCCCTCGCGGCACTGGGGGGCACGCGTGCTGAAAGACTCCCACCGCGGCTACGGCGGCTACGTGCTGCGCGATAAGAACCATTCCCTCTACCACGCCGGCGACACCGCGTATTTCTCCGGCTTCCGCGAGATCGGACGCCGGCTTTCGCCGGAGCTGGCCCTGCTGCCGATCGGAGCCTACAACCCGCCCTCATTCCGCAACGTCCACACCAGCCCCGCCGACGCCACCCGCGCCTTCCTCGACCTGAACTCGCGCTGGATGGTCCCCATGCACTACGGCACCTTCCGCCTGTCTCACGAACCGCTCGAAGAACCTTTGCAGCTGCTGGAGCAGGAAGCAAAAACCAACGGCATCGAGGACCGGGTAATGGTGCTGCAGGAAGGCGTAACGCGATTTTTCTAGAGTAGCGCCGGCTGAAGTAGCGCCCGCGTCCCGCCGGCAACCTTGCCACCGCAACCACTTTTTAGCGACCGGCAATTTATACGGCAATTCCAAACACGGTTCCGCGAGCAAGTCTATTCGTATGAATGTGGGAGTCGCGAATCCGACGCGGCACATAAAACGGCATTGAGCGCCCACGCCGACCGCTGCCGTTCCTCGGCTGTGCCACCGGGCAGCCACCGCTACCTTCTCCGCCGACTGCGGGTGTACACTTGCCACAAATTTTCTCGCAGGAGGCTTTATGGCCCATTCGGTTCCCCAGGGATTCCACTCCGTCACCCCTCACCTTGTGGTGCGCGACGCCGCCCGCGCACTGGAGTTTTACAAACAGGCATTCGGCGCGGAAGTCAAAGGTGTCATGCATGAACCCGGCGGCCGAATCATGCACGCAGTCATGCAAATCGGCGATTCTTTAATCATGCTCAATGATGAATTCCCCGAGATGGGCACGCTCTCGCCCCAATCCACCGGCGGCTCCGGCGTTACGCTGCACATTTATGTTGACGACGTGGACGCGCTCTACAAGAAGGCCACCGCGGCCGGCGTCATGACTACCATGCCGGTGATGGATATGTTCTGGGGAGATCGCTACGGAAAAGTGAAAGATCCCTTTGGCCATCACTGGTCCCTGGCCACGCACACTCGCGACCTCTCGCAGGAGGAGATACAGAAAGGCCAGGAAGAGGCGCTGGCCAGAATGGCTATGCAGAAGACCGCCTAGCAGACTGCGAGCGATTGTTTCCGTGTCCTCCGCGTCCCTTTGGTTTTCTTTGTGTTCTTTGCGTTCTTTGCGGTTATCCAACACCGCAAAGAACGCCATCAGGGACGCGGAGGACCACGAATGTTCGACTACGCGGTGTCCGCCCTGCCGGCGGGACGCCGGCGCTACCTGATGCCACTCAATAACTTCGTCCGGCTCCGCTATTCCCTGCCCCTGCTGGCGTCCCTTCTTTTGCCGCCCGGCGGGCGGGCGCAGGTTTCCATCGGATTTCCTCCCTCCCACAAAGTGGTAGTGGTTTCCGTCCCCGATAAGCCCGCAGCCCTTCAAGTCGATATCCGCCAGCTCACCCTGCAGGAAAACACACTGCGGCCCGATGGCGCCGGCGCCCGGGTGCTCGCCAGTGACGCCTCGTGGAGTTTCTCCGCCTCGGCATACCCGGCAGAAAAAGCAACCAGCGCTCAAGCCTTGCGCGAACAGGAATGGGGCGGGCTCCGCCAGGCGCCCTACAAAGCCGAACAGGTCAAATCCTCCGAGCGCGGCCCGCTGGCGCTGCTGGAATATTTTGTTGAGACCTTCAAGGGAAGGAACCTCCAGCAGAAAAATGTCGTGGCATATCTGGTGAGCGGAAGTCAGGCCTTCGAGGTCCACATTTCCAAAGTCGGCTATTCCCCTGAAGACGAAACTTTCTTCACCGCTTTTCTCGACGCCATCAAAATCATCGACAACTTCCAACCCGGCAGCTTCGACCGCTTCCGCTATGGCAGCTATTTTTATTTGCAAAAAGATTGGGCGAAAGCCATCCCGCAGTACGAAAAAGCTCTCGACCTGGAGCGCGGCAGAAAAGCCCTGCCTGAGGCCGAATGGAGAGTTTTGGTGGACAACCTGGGCATGGCTTACGGGATATCGGGAGACTTGCAGAAAGCCAAGCGGATGTTCGAGTTCGGCATCACCCAGGACCCCGAGTATCCCATGTTCCACTACAACCTGGCCTGCGCCGATGCGGAACTGAACGATCTGGACGACGCCTTACAAGACCTGCAGGCAGCCTTCCGCTACAGCGCCAATTCGATCCCGGGAGAAGGCATGCCGGACCCGTCCAAAGATTCTTCGTTCGAGAAATATCGTTCGGATCCCAGATTCCGCACGCTCGCCCAGCAATTGTGTCCCTCCAGCCGCGAGACGCCGTCCGGCTTCATCTGCGAGTGAAGAGACTGTGCATCCTTACGTCCTTCGTGAACCTTCGTGAACCCTTGGTGTCCTTGGTAGTTGCTTTGACTGTGTGCAGAGTCCAAGCCTTAAGAACGAAGGCCCCACGGGCTCACGAAGGGCGCGCCTAACCTGACCCCGATCTAGTGCTGGTTTGACACTGCCGCGCTCTGCGCCGGCTTGGATTCTTCCCGCTGCGTCACCGAAACCACGGTGTAGTCGCGGTCCTTGTCGTCCATATCTTCCACCCTCAGGATCAACTTGTCTTTGTTGATGCGGAATTGCGCCTTGCCTCCGACAGGCAGCAGAACCGGATGCTTCATGTCTTTGGGGCGGATGTGGTAGGTCAGGTGGTCGCTCTGCAGCACGTACTCCTGGCAGAGCACGGCCTGGGTTTTCTTGTGGGCGGAGTCGGTGCCGATGATCTCACCGGCAAAGCTGTTGCCGCTCTTTTCGTCAATCCCGCACTCCACCGAATCCATCCGCAGCAGTGTGCCGCTTTCGTAGTGCTTCGGCTCCCGGGCGAATGCCAGCCCCGAAAGCAGAAGCGCAGCCATGAATATTTTTAGTCGCATGAGTAATTCCCCCTCCCATGGCCGGTTTGAGGGAGTCGTGCACAGGCCGCAGGGTCAGATCGTCGAAATCAATTCTTCCGGCTGGTGGGATTCCCGGGAAGGTCTCGGCTGGCACTGGCCGTCGGTAATCGGTATTTCACTATATGGACAAGCGGCTCGCGTCCCAGCCTGTTCACAGCCTGGACGCCTGACATTCCCTGTTTTAGCCTGTTCAAAGGTCGTTTCTAACGGCTTTCTGTAAGTGGGATGGACACTTACCGCGTCCCCAGCGGGGTTCAGTACCGCCATTCCCAGCAATTTGGCCCATTACTGCGCAGTCTGCAAAGTACAGAAAATGCGGCCTTATTGGGGAGTTCTGGCAGGTTCCTTGAGCGACTTCTCTGCCTCCGTCTTCGGCGGCAGCGCACAAGCAATTGCAAGGGTGACAAGGACTGCGCTCAGAACGACCGCGGAGAGCAGGACGATTGCTATCCACCGGCCCATATGCCACAGGGCTGCGGCCATTCCGATCAGGGTCAACGCGGTGCTCAGAGCCGCCATCCCCAGCGAAAAGAGCAGCACCACGCGCGATCGTTGCCCTTGCTGGAACACCCTCTCGCGAGGGGAAGGAAAGTACGCGCTGATGTCCGGGAAGCCGGCATCCTGAAACGCCCGTAGCGTCTGATCATCGAGGCCGACGTCTTTCACGTCCTTGACCAGCCTGAGAAGAATAATCCCTGCCAGGTTCAACGGGAGGGCAACCGCTAAAGCGGCGGTAGATGTCCGAATTGCTGCGTCGACAGGTCCTACTGTGAGAAGCGCAGAGATGACGACCAGGTTGGCGGCAGTCAACCCCCCGAAGATCCAACTTCCGACATCAATCAACCATGGCGTGGTCTTCTCGGCCAGATTGCGGAGGCCTCTGAAGGCGCGTGCGGACTGCTCATCTGGCCTCGGACGCACACTTTTCTCATGAGGGCCGGTTGGCGTTGAATTCCTCTCCGACATTTCGTCGCTCGGTTTCCCGATCCTCCTCAAGGTCGGCCAGCATCTTCCGCTTGTCGTGCTCTGCTTCCTTGACGACTCGATGGCGCGAGTTCCGCCTCGTGCTTCAGGTCGTTGGCGTAACGCTCGAACACAGATCCGAAGTCTGGCATTGAGCCTCTGACAAAAGGGAGCAGCAGGCCGGAGAAGCGCTCTTCCATGACGAAATCGGACGAGCCGTTGTCGCGCCGCTTCAATTCGAAGGTGCGCACGCCCTTGAACACCGGGGAGACCCCCCCGGTCCACGTCATGCGCTCCTCTGGCACTACGCCCGATACTCTTGGAGTAAAGGTGCGGTCCGTGCCGGGAACGTGCAATCGGAGTTGCTCGCCCTCACGAATCTCTCCCTCCACCCGTGTCACCGTTGAGTTCCAGCGGGGGAAGCCACTCGCATCGGTCAGCAGGCTCCAGATGCGCTCCGCGGGCGCCCGGATGTTGAGTTCGACGCCACACGACATCGAAAACAGCCCGCGCGCTTTAGTGATCCTGGCCGTGTCCATCGTGTCAGCTCCCGACGGCAATAAGCACTACGCCAAAGCTGGAATGCCCGCCGCAGGTTTCCTGGTCAAGTTGACAGTTTAAACCTGAATTCCGAAATCGAATGCCGCCATCCGCCTTCGCCTCACCGGCGTGAAAAACCTCACTCGCCGGAACTAACGGCAGAGTCCGCCGAGTGTTCTTTTGCCCCCAATCTGCTATCTTCTTGGCGTCGAACTGGTTAGATAGTTCAACTTCCGCGCCCCCGAGGCGAACCGATGCCCGACCTTCCGCGCCCCGCGCCCTCCCGCCTGTATCGCTGGAC
>DATJXG010000354.1:0-24648 GCA_035500455.1 Terriglobales bacterium
GTGCTGCGCCGCCACCTCGAAACCATGGACCGGCTGGACATCGAATACGACTTTCTGCCGCGCGAGAGCGAAATCCTCCACCTGCACTTCTGGGATGCAGCCTTCGCCAAGCTCAAAGAATCCGGCGTACTAACCTACGAAAGCGAAGGTAAGAACAAAGGCTGTTGGGTGATGCGACGGGCGGGAACTGCTCTAACCGCAGAGAACGCCGAGAACAACGCAGAAGTCGCCGAAGAAGACCAGAAAGTTATCGTCCGCTCCAACGGCACCGTCGGCTATGTGGGCAAAGACATCGCCTACCACATGTGGAAGTTCGGCCTGCTCGGCCGCGACTTCGGCTATCGCCGCTTCTACCAATATCCCAACCTGCACGACTGCTGGATCTCAACCTCCAACGGCGAGAAAGACCATCCCCACTTCGGCGACGTAGCTGAAATCTACAACGTGATCGACGCCCGCCAATCCGAAGCCCAGAACACGGTGATCGAAGCCCTGCGCGGCCTCGGCCACGGCGAAGCCGCCGACCACTACACCCATTTTTCCTACGAGATGGTCGCGCTCACCCCGCGCTGCGCCGCCGAACTCGGCTACCAGCTCAGCGAGGAAGATCAAGCCCGCGCCTACATCGAAGTTTCCGGCCGCAAAGGTTTTGGAGTGAAGGCCGACGACCTGATCGACACCCTGATCGCTTCAGCCAGGAAGGAAGTGGACTCGCGCCATCCTCACCTCAGCGACGCCGCGCGCCTCGACATCGCCACGAAGATTGCCATCGGTGCGCTACGCTACTTCATGCTCAAGTACACCAAGAATTCTGTAATCGCCTTCGATTTCAACGAAGCCCTCAGCTTCGAAGGCGAAACCGGCCCCTACGCGCAGTACGCGGTAGTGCGCGCCACCAACATTTTTCGCAAGGGAGGATACGATCCCGAATCCTTTTGTAGAGACGTAGCTGGCTACGTCTCTACGGCGGACCTAACCAAACATCTCGCTGGCGAAGGCGCCGACGATCTCTGGGAACTATGGCTGGCGGCCTCAAAAACTTCGTACATCATCGACCAGTGCATCGCCACCGCCGAGCCTGCCTACCTCGCCAAGCACGCATTCCAGTTGGCCCAGCTTTTCAACACGTTCTACCACCGCTATCCCATCCTCACCGAGTCCGACCAAAGCCGGAAGAACCTTCTGCTGGCCACGGCCGCCGTCGTGCGCCGCGAACTGCTGCGCGTGCTGGCTGCCATGGGAATCTCCGTTCCACCTGTGATGTAGGAAACAGGTTGCGTCGAGTACGGGACGCTAACTTTTCGTCCGCCCCGCGATCATCATGCCGGCGCCACCCAGAACCAGCACAATGCTTATCACCGGGGCTACCCGCTCGCTGTGCTGGGTTTGCACTCCAATACTGGTGTCGCCAACTTTGACGCCATGGTTCTCGCGATGCGGAAATGGAACAAAGAACGACACAATTCCCAGCACCAGCACCACCAATCCCACCCCAAACAAGAGCTTCATAAGTGAAGACCTCCGACCCGATTTGCCGACAAGAAGCAGTTGTTGGTCAGCGGCGTTAAGATGCCGCCATCTGTGGGCAAGATGCCTGCGGGCGTTGATATTGCCCACGAAGGAGGTGGTAATGGGCAAAGACCCATGGGTTGCCTTTGTGTTTTCCTTAGTGAACCTTCGTGGGACCTTCGTGGCCTTCGTGTGAAGGGATTTCAGTATGGATCGGCAAAGGGCTTTCACACCTAGGACAGTAAGGGTGGACGAAAGTTCACGAAGGAGGTGGAAGCAAAACATGACTCTGGCAGGCGGGGCGGCTCAGGGCGGTCTCAACAAGCGAAACCTGAGCCGGAGGCGCTAAGGAAATCTGGCTGCAGGAATGGCGTCCGCCGTCTCAAGAGAAGCAACTTCATAGCCGCATTCAACTTAAGCGGTTACTGTGTCTTGTATATTTCTTAAAGCTATAACCATAATATGTGCCGAGTAGAAATCGCTTTACAGCCCTCCGCTTCCTCAGGGGGGCATCGACGGTCATCCGCCTTCCGATCCTCGCTCCCAGGGGCCTTAGAACGCGCTGTAGGGGCATTCTACGAGGGCTCTCGGCCGGCCTGATCGCCCGGTAAATCCGGTCTCGGCGAGCAATATCGCAAAGCTAATATTTTCAATGACATCGAAGGCGCAGGCTGTGCCACCTTCCCGGGCGCGACGTGCATCTAATTGATTGTGAGGCGATTATGAAGAATCTTCTGAGCGTGATAGTGCTTCTGCTGGCGGGGATGGGCACGGCCCTGGCAGCTCCGGTAAAGACCGCCAGCCCGGTGCCGCCCTTTCCCAAGACATTGACCAATGCGCGCTACGTCTACGTCACCAGCTACGACGGCGATGAATTCAATCCCAATCTCCTGCCCGAAGATCGCCATGCGATCGCCGCGGTGCAGGAGGCTCTGCAGAAGTCGGGGAGGTTCATACTGGTCTATCGCCCGCGTGAAGCCGACATTGTCCTGATGGTGCAGAGCCGTCCCTCCGAAGATGTGCTGGCGGTGTATGACGCCCACGGATGGCCACGCAACGGTATGTATCTGTGGCGGGTGATGGGAGCCAATGGTTTGCAGCTGGGCGAGACTCCCCTGGTAACGGACTTTCTGCAGGCTTTCGAACGGGCTGCTCGTTAGCCCGGACCTGCCGCCCAGCCTGGGAAACCAGGCAGGGAGCACAGAGCAAGGGATCGGGTTGAATGGTTTGCGGAAAACTCTAGTCCCTCGTTGAGCCGGCAACCAGCTTTGCAGAACGACGCACAGACCCTGCCCCAGCCCAGGGGGGGTGCCTGCGCCGGTATCCCAACCGGCTTCTTCTGTTCTGTGTGCGGCTGCTTTACACTGAATCGCTTGAGCCAATCCCTGAACTCTCTGATCGAGCAACTGCGTTCCGGCGACATACGCGCGCTCTCGCGCGCCATCAGCACGGTGGAGAACCGCGGCTCCGGATGGTCGGAACTGCTCAAGGGACTGTTCCCCCACACCGGCCGGGCCCGGCTCATCGGCCTGACGGGTGCGCCCGGCGCGGGCAAGAGCACGCTGGTGGACCACCTCGCCCGCCTCTATCGGAAAGAGAAGCGCACGGCGGGCATCATCGCCGTGGATCCGACCAGCCCCTACACCGGGGGCGCGATCCTGGGCGACCGCATCCGCATGCAGGAGCATTTCTCCGACCCGGGCATTTACATTCGCAGCATGGCCACGCGCGGTTCGTTGGGCGGCCTGGCCCGCACCACCGCCGACGTTGCCGCCGTGCTCGATGCCTCGGGACGCGATGTGGTCCTGATCGAAACCGTCGGCGTGGGGCAAGACGAGGTGGATATCGTGCGCCTGGCCGACATCACGATTGTGATTCTGGTGCCGGGCATGGGCGACGATGTGCAGAGCATTAAGGCCGGCATCATGGAGATTGCCGACATCTTCGTGATCAACAAGAGCGACCACCCCGGCGCCGAGCGGGTGGAGCGGGAAATTCGGGCGCTGCAATCGCTGGCGACGCGCAGCGATAAATGGACGCCGCCGGTGGTGAAGACGGTGGCCACTGAAGGGCAGGGAATTGCGGAGCTGGCGGAGGCGATTCGCGGCTACGAGGATTATCTGAGAAAGGAAAACCTGGTGCTCAAACGCAGCATTCATAACTGGCAGGAGCGCCTGGTGGAAATGCTGCGAGACGCTCTGCTGCAGAACGCCCGCGCGCTCCTGAGCGACAGCGACCTGGCGCGATATGCTGGGGAAGTAGCGGAGCACAAACGCGACCCCTATTCGCTGATTGAAGAAATCACGAGTCAGTCGTCAGTCGCCAGTCTTCAGCTTGACCGCTCTAGCTAACGACTGAAGGCTGACGATTGACGACTGAAGACTAATGCAATGTTCTCCATCGACCATCTCGGAATCGCAGTCAAGTCACTGGCCGCCGCGAAGGCCATCTACCAGAAGCTGGGCATGACCGTCTCGCCCGAGGAGGTCGTCGAGGGCGAGCAGGTTCGGCTGGTCATGGTGGACGCGGGCGAGAGCCGCCTCGAACTGCTGGAGCCGACTTCCGAGAACTCGGTGATCGCGAAATTTCTGGCCAAACGCGGCGAAGGATTGCACCACGTCTGCCTGCGGGTGCCGGATTTGGCGGCGGCGGTGGAAAAGCTGAAACAAGACGGCGTGCGGCTGGTATCAGAGACGATCAAAACCGGCGCCGGCGGGCACCGCTACGTATTCGTGCATCCGGCGAGCGCCGGAGGAGTGCTGCTGGAACTGGTGGAAGAAAAGCCGCCACGGGTTTGACGGATCTTCACGGATTAACTAAAAACAGCATGCTTCTTCTTGCCGTTGACACTTCGGGTAGGAACGGCAGCATCGCGCTGGCAGAGTGCGGGTCGGGGGATGCCTGCAACGTTCTGGAAGTAGTTCCGCTCGAGGGTGGAACTTTCTCCGCGCAACTGGTGCCGCAGGTGGCTGCGCTTCTTGCCAGGCATGGCTTCGATAAGAAAGCGATCGGCGGTTTTGCCGTGGCCTCCGGTCCGGGCTCGTTCACCGGATTGCGCGTGGGTCTGGCTGCCATCAAGGCGCTGGCGGAGATTTTCGGGAAGCCCATCGCCCAGGTTTCGCTGCTGGAAGCGATCGCCGCAAATGGCTCACTCGCAGAAAGAACCCTGGCGGCGCTCGATGCCGGCCGGGGCGAAATCTATGCCGGGGAATATGAGGGAGCTGCGCTCACGCCACGCGGCGAGCGCCTGCTGACGGTCGCAGAATTTTTGGCCTCAGCCGAGGGCAGCACTGTAGTCAGCCCCGACGAAAGCGTGCTGAATGCCGCGCAGGCTGCCGGGCTGCAAACCCGCGAAGTCGAGCGCCCGCGCAGCGACGCCGTGGCCCGCCTGGGCTGGAAGAAGATTCAAGCCGGAACAATTGTTTCTCCCGAAGCCCTCGAGGCGAACTACATCCGCCGCTCCGACGCCGAGATTTTCTCCGCCCCAGCCCGCCCGTCCCCCGCGGACAAAGCGCCAGCCTGAGAACAGGAAACCGAGAACAGGGAACTGAGAACTGGCAACTGGTTTTCACCCGGGCAGGAACTGTCACAACACACTCCGACGCACAACTCCACAAACCGCCAGCCGGCGGAAACCGAATGTCAGGAACGTGTAGTCGCCGCCGCGACCGCTGCCACCGTTACGTGCTCTTCCGGCGGGTGCGCGGCGGTTGATTCGACCTCAGAGCGCGGCGGAACCGAAACCGCCGGGGCGAGCGTGGTCTGGCGCTGAACGTGAATGTCGCCGCGTTGATAGACCACGGTAAAAGCGGCCACCACCACGGGATCCAGGCGTTTGCCGGCCAGGGAGTGAATGATCCGTAACGCGTCTTCGGTCTCATGCGCCTTTTGGTATGGGCGGTTCGTAGTCAGCGCGTCGAAGGTGTCAGCCACGGCGATGATGCGCGGCAACAGGGGAATCTCGTCATCTTTCAGGCCGTGCGGATAGCCGCGCCCATCGAGCGATTCGTGGTGCAGCTCGATTCCCGGCAACATCTCCTTTAACTGGTCCACTGGCCGGAGAATGTTGGCTCCCTTGGTGGTGTGGGTCTTCATGATGGCGAATTCTTCGTCGGTGAGCGCCCCGGGCTTCTTGAGAATGCGGTCCTCGATGCCGATTTTGCCGACGTCGTGCAACTGCGCGGCCACCCTTACAACTTCACAGGATTGCTCGGTCAGCTGCAATTCCCGCGCGATCTGCACGGAATAGCGCGTAACCCGGTCGGAGTGGCCGCGGGTGTATGGATCCTTTTCGTCAACCGCGCCGGCCAGCATCTGAATGGAGCCCATGAACAGGTCGCGGTTTTCCTGCGCCGCCCGCTTCAAATCGAGCACGAACTGTTCCAGTTCCTCCGCCATGGTATTGAAAGTGATGGCCAGTTCGCCGATTTCGGTGCGGCTGGTCACTTCAGCGCGGTGGGAAAAATCGCCGCGGGCGATGGCCTGGCTGGACGTGGTGAGCAGTTGCAGAGGATGGGTGATGCGCCGGGCGGCGAAAATGCTGATTCCGATGCTCCCCACCACCGCCAGAAACGCCAGGCTGCGGGCGGTCTGCTCCATTTCGTAAACCCCGTGGTATGCCTCGTCCGTCGGCTTCTGCACCACGACCGCCCAATCCAGATTGAGCACCGGGCTGTAAGTGCCCAGCATTTTGACCTGCTGGGTTCCCTGTTTCAGTTCGAATTCGCGGGTGGCGGCGACGAACTGCGCCTGCCTGCCTTGCTCCACGAAGTTGTGCACAATCTCCAGGTTCGCCATATCCTGGCCGGTGACGTAGTCGGCGGTGGCCCCGGCTACGAGCCTTCCTTCGCTGTCCACTACGTAGGGGGTCAGGCCGCCGCGATTTACTTCCTGCAGGCGGCGGATCAAGAACTGCAAGTCCACTACCGCGCCGATCATTCCCAGGAAGCGGCCGCCATCGATCACCGGAATGCTCGCCAGGACAACGGTGTGGGCATCCTTGCCGGCTCCGACCACCAGGGCCTGGCCGTTGTAGGCGCGTCCGTCCCTGGCGGCCGTATAGCCGCGTTCCAGTTCGCGCTGCAGGAAGGCGTCCATCGCGATGCGCCCGGCGGAGATGCCTTTGCCATCGGAGTTCAGCAGCGTGGCGTAGGCGAGATCGTTCGAGGAAGAAACGAAATGCTCGAGCAGGGCCCGCAGTTCGGGGGTCTGCACGTCCTCGCCGCTGATGTCGCCGCCGCTGGTTACGAGCAAAGCTGACGACAGGTTGGCCAGCATCATGTGCAGCGAGTCCTGATGCTGCGCGATATCGTCGGCCAGCGAGCGGGTGACGGTATTCTGCAGCAGGCGCTCGTTGGTGATCAGGCGGTCGCGGTTGATGGCTTCCACCCGCCCGGCGTAAAAGTACATGGGCACGACGCTGATGAGGACAAGTACGCCCAGGATGACGTACAAAATCGGGATGCGGGATGGCAGACGCAATTGTAGAGACACAACAACCCTGTGGCGCGACCGGTGGCGCGGACTGATTTTTGAAGCTCTGTAAAGTTTATCTGTGAAGGCCGGTTACTCAGAGATACGGACCGTAACCGGCGGGGATTACGAAAGTACAAGGCTTGGTGCGCCAGCGTCGCGCCGGCCGCGGGAGAAAGGCATGAAAGTCTCAAGGAGCGCGCCGTATTTGATCGTCTGGGAATTCCGGGCGAGGAAAGGCGCGGTCAAGCGGTTCCAAAAGGTGTACGGCCCGGCGGGAGATTGGGCCAAGTTCTTTGCTCAGGGCAAAGGCTTTGTTAGAACTGAGTTGGTGCGTGACCGCAAGCAGGCGGGTCGCTTTCTGACGTTGGATTTCTGGACTTCGGAAGATGCCTACGTTCGCTTCCGCAAGAAGCATGCGGCGGAATACGAAGCGTTGGACAAGATCTGCGAGAAGCTGACGGAGTACGAGGCGAAGGTGGGAGGGTTTGAGCGCTGCTGAGAAATGATGGACCGCGCCCTTTTTTTGGATCTGTCGCAAACAAGGTTGTCATCCCGAGCGAAGCGGGGATCCAGGTTTCCGCGTACGCCACCGTCATCGTCGCGACAAGCGAGAAGCTGGATCCCTCGCTTCGCTCGGGATGACATTCCCTGAGGCGGCAACGATCCCAGTCCTCGGCAACAGTCACTCCCAAAGGTCAAAGGGGGCAGGGCGCGTCGAAGTCGTTCCCAGCCTAGCCCTCGCTCTTGGCGCTGCGCGTCATCAATTCGTGGATCGCATCTCCGGGCGCCTTGCCGCCGTAGAGGATGGCGTACATCTGCTCGGTAATCGGCATCTCAACGCTCCGGGCTGCCGCTAATCCGACCGCGGCGTGAGTTGTGAAAACGCCTTCCGCGACCGCGCCATGCATGCTGGCGATGATCTCCGGCAACTTGCGCCCACGGCCGAGTTCGACGCCGACGCTGCGGTTGCGGGAGAGCCCTCCGGTGCAGGTGAGCACCAGGTCGCCGAGCCCCGCGAGTCCCGCCATGGTTTCGGCGCGTCCGCCGCAGGCCACTGCCAGGCGCGTGATTTCCGCCAGGCCGCGGGTAATGAGCGCCGCCACCGAATTGTGCCCCAGGCCGAGTCCGTCGCATACCCCGGCGGCGATCGCGATGATGTTCTTCAGCGCCCCGCCGAGTTCCACGCCAACTACGTCGTCATTGCGATAGATGCGGAAGCGGGGATCGCTGAACTCGCGCTGCACCGTCTCCGCCAGGGCGGAATCCCGCGAAGCGATGGTGATTGCCGTGGGGTCGCCGCGGGCAACCTCCTTGGCGAAAGACGGGCCACTTAGAGCGCCCACGCGGGGTGAGAATCCGCCCTCATTTCGCAGCACGGCGTCGACAACCTCGCTCATGCGCAGCAGCGTCTCTTCTTCGAGACCCTTGGTGGCGCTCACAAAAAGCGAATCAGGCCGGAGATGTGGGCGCATATTTTCCAGCACGCGCCGATAATGTTGCGACGGCACCGCCATCACGATGATCTCTGCGCCGGCGACCACCGCTTCCAGGCTGCTGGTCGCAGACACGCCCTCGGGAATCAATTGGCCGGGCAGGAATTTCTCATTTACCCGGCGGGCGCGAATGGATTCGCACACTTCCGCCTCCAGAGCCCAGAGAGAAACCGCGTGCGCGCCGCGCCGCCCGAGGACAATGGAGAGTCCCGTGCCCCACGCTCCCGCGCCGATGACGGCGATTCGGCTCATCCCCGCCTCCAGTGAAAGCGGCTTTCGGTTCCGGCGAACAGGCGGCGGATATTTTCGTGGTGCTTGGCGACGATGAGCAACGAGGCTGCGGCAATCATGCCGGCAGCGGCCGGCGTTGCCGAGTGCCGGTCGAGCAGCCAGGCGAGAAGAGGGAACAGGGCGACGGCGACAATCGAGCCCAGGGATACGTAGCGAAAGACGGCCACTACGACGATGAATATTCCTACGGCCACGAGGATGGCCTTGGGCGCAATCAGAACGAACGATCCCAAACCGGTGGCCACGCCCTTGCCGCCGCGGAATTTCAACCACACGGGGAAAACATGGCCGAGAACGGCAAACCAGGCCGCCGAGGACATGAACAAACTGAGGTTTACCGTATTCCCGGCGCGGTCGTGAAGAAAATGAGCGAGCACGACGGCGAGCAAGCCTTTGGCTGCGTCAAATAGCAGCGTGACTACACCCAGCAACGGGGAAGCGCGCGCGACGTTGGTGGCGCCGATGTTTCCGCTGCCGCTGGCGCGGATATCCTGCCCGCGAAACGCGCGCACCAGCAGGTACCCGAAGGGAATGGAACCCAGCAGGTAGCTGCAAAACGCGCTGGTGAGGAATGCGGTCATCGCCGGTAGCGCCGGCGTCCCGCCGGCAAGTGTCCTACGCAACCCCTTTTGCGATCTTATCCGTATCTGTGTGGCCCGTGTCCGCGTGGCCGGCGGGACGCCGGCGCTGCGTCCCGCATCAACTCAAGCCAAAGCGCGCAATCTTCGTGTATCGCGGGCCGCCGCGACCGAGTTCGCTCTGGTACAGAAAGAACTCGCGGGCGCTCATGGTGCCGAATTCGGGCACGGGAAGCGCAGCCAGCTTCTCCTGTAATTTTTGAAAACTCTTGTTCTGCCGGTCACTCGCCTGCCGCCGAGGCGCGCCCGAGCCGCCTCCACCCCGCGCCAGCGTGAGATGCGGGCTGAAAGGCCGGTCTTCCCTGGGTATGCCCACAGCGGCCGTGGCTTCATCGACTGCTTTGGCCAGCGCCGCCAGTTCCGCACCAGCCTCAATGCCGATCCAGAACACGCGCGCCGATTTCGGTGTGGGAAAAAAACCATACCCGCGGAAGGCGATCTGGATGGACTTCGCTTCCACCTGGCCAAGCATACGCTTCATTTCTTCTACGAACTCCGGCGGCTTCTCACCCACAAATTTCAGCGTGACATGCAGTGATTCCGCCCGCACCCAGCGCACATCCGGCGCAAATTCCCGCACCCCGTCCAGGAAGCGAGCAATGCGCTCGCGGATGGAGTCATCGAGATCGAGGGCGACAAAGGTTCTCATGAATTAGCCGTTGGTCGTTGGCCAGCTCGGGCTGGCTGAGGACTGGGAACCAGGAACTGGTAACTGGTAACTGGTTTTCACCCGAAATGCGTTGCCCTAATGGGCGCAAACTTGCGCAGTACCCTTGCAAGGGGAAACAGGCTTGGGTGAAAACCAGTTCCCAGTTCCTGGTTCCCGTTCTCAGCCTGCGCCCTAACGACTAACGACCAACGGCTAACTAATCTTCCTCCTCACCATATCCAGCGCCTGCTGCGAAGCGTACCAGCGAATGCGTTTGCGGTCGCCGGGGAAGCGGCGTTCCACTACCTCGGTTCCGTCCGCACTAGCCAGGGCGTGAAAGACCAGGCCGACTGGCTTCTCCTCGGTGCCTCCGCTGGGGCCGGCTACGCCGGTAATGCCGAGCCCGAAGGTGGATCCCGAGCGTTTGCGAATGCCTTCGGCCAGCGCCGCAGCCACTTCGCGGCTCACTGCTCCGTGCTTTTTTATCAGGGTGGCAGGAACGTCCGCCAGTTTGGTCTTCAATTCGTTGGAGTAAACTACCGCGCCTCCGAGGAAATACCGCGAACTTCCGCTCACCGAAGTCACGCGTTCGGCCACCAGCCCTCCGGTGCAGGATTCCGCCACCGCCAAAGTCGCGCCGCGCATTTGAAGGTAATAGCCGACGATCTGCTCCATGGAGTCGCCGTTGTCGGAGAATGCGCTCTGGCCCAGTTCCGCCTCCATCGCGGAGGCTAGTTCATCGACCCGCTGCCGGGCTGCTTCGATGGAGTCCGCGCGCGTCCGCAGGTGCAACTGGATCTCGCCCGCGCCCGCAAGAATTGTGGTCTGCACGTCAGCATAGCGCTTGTAAATAGGGGCGACCCTGGCGTCACACTCCGATTCCGCCATCAAGGCGACCTTCAATTCGCGGGTGGCTATGAACTGCGCCGGCAACTTTGCCCGCAGGCGCTCCATGCACTGCTGCTCGAACAGGGCTTTGAGTTCATGCGGTGGGCCCGGCAATAGGATCACAATCTTGTCGCGGCCCTCATATTTCCCGCTGATCCACTGCCCCGCCGCCGAACCGTTGGCGTTGGGCAGCACGGTCGCGCCCGCAATTACGTCCGCCTGCTTGGCGTTGTTCGGCGACATTTTCATACCGCGGGCAGCGAAGCGTTTTTTCAGTCCGGAAAGCACTTCCGGATCGCGCCGCAATTCCAGCCCGAGGGCCTCGGCCACGGCCTCGCGCGTAAGGTCGTCTTCGGTGGGCCCCAGGCCGCCCATGAAAATCACAATTTCAGCGCGTGAAAGCGCCAGGCTTGCGCTGGCGGTGAGATGTGCCAGGCTGTCGCCCACAATGGACTTGAAAATGACTTCAACCCCCAGTTCGTTGAGTTTTTCGGTGAGATAAAGAGAATTGGTGTCCTGCCGGTAGGGGGTTAAAAGCTCCGAGCCAATGGCGACAATCTCGGCATTCACGCTAGAAAGTGTAAATCAAGAGGTAGCGCCGGCGTCTCGCCGGCAACGCGAGCGGGTTGCGCGTCCGGCGGCTGATGCTGACTTCTCTTCATGAGTATCGGTTTAGGCGGAATGATTGCCGCCTTCATCGCTGCCGGCGAGACGCCGGCGCTACGGCGGCGCTACTGCTCCACCAGCGGATATCCCTGAATATTCCACGACAAATGATGCACCGCTCCGGTTGTAGCGAGGATCACCGAGCGGCCGGGGGCGAAGGCGAGTCCTACCAGATTGGTGCCGGAAACTTCGAGAGAAGGCTTAGCATCAGCGGTAATTTTCACGATGCCGCGCTTGCCGGTGAGCGACGCTGCCACGTAGAGATTGCCTTCCACGTCGAAGGCCAGTCCCTGGGGGCGTCCCAGGCCGCGATAAAAAGTGGTGACTGCGCCGTGCATGTCGATCTTGTACACGCAGTCGAAGCTCGAGGTCGTGGGGCCAGTGACGAACAAATCTCCCGCCGGGCTGAACGCCAGATGATAGGCGGCAACGCTCGGCTCAAGGGTTGCAAATACAAAAGTCCGCCGTTCGCTGTCGATCTTGAAAATCGTTCCGTCGCGGTCGCCCACATAAAGATTTCCGGAACGGTCGAAGGCGATGCCGGTGGCGGTTCCCATGCCTTCCGCATAGGACGACATGGTCCCGTTGGGCGCAACCCGATAGACCGTGCCATCGTAGCGCGAGGACACATACATCTGCCCTTCGCGGTCGAAGGCAATCGCGGTCGGATTCATCATCTCGGTGAGGAAAGGCTTGAGATTGTAGTTGGTGTCGATCTTAAAAATGCAGACCGGCACTTTCTGTCCGCGCTGTCCGGAAAAGGTGACGAAAATGTTGCCTTCGGCGTCAAGCGCGGGATTGGTGACCGGGTGCAGGTTCTCCGCGATTACCGTTGCCACTTTTACCTGGCCCGGATTGCTTGCACTGCCGTTGGTGGAAACGACCACCGGGCCTGAGGAAGCGGTGATGGGAACGCGGGCCACCAGAAAATCGTCGGAGCTGATGAGCACCGAGCCCTCGACATCGCCGAAGCTGACCTTGGGCCGGCGCAATTCGGCGGGGCGCAGGGCCTTGCCCAGAATGCGAATTTCGCCTCCCGGCAATGCCGCCGGCGGAGACACACCCTCGATCTGCGGTTTCCCGTTGACGCTCTTCTTCCCCAGCAGGCGATCGGAAATTCCCATGAACCCAGCTTCCTTGCGGCGGCTAGCGTGATAACCAGCCGAAATGCAGCAGCACCTGCATCACGGCGAGAGCGTAGAGACCAGCGGCGACGTCGTCCACTACGATGCCGACGCCTTCTGGCAGTTTTTCCAGTTGACGAACCGGCGGAGGCTTGACGATATCGAACCCTCGAAAAAGTATAAAGCCCGCGAGCAGAGATTTCCACGACACGGGAACGGCGATGAAAGCAATGAGCTGGCCGGCAACTTCATCGATCACGACAAACTGGGGATCTTTTGATCCCGCCGCCCTGGCCACTCGGGTGGCCGCGGGAATGCCCACCACGACGGCCAAAGCGGCGAGCGCGCCCGCCGCCCAGGGCTGAGATGCTGGCAAAGTCCAGTGCGAAACCACTTCCCATATCAGAACCGCCGCTGCCGAACCCCAGGTCCCCGGCCCCGGACGCAGCTTGCCCGCGCCGAAAAACGTGGCAGTGAGCGTAGCCCACAGAGGCGCGGATTTGCCGGTGGGTGTGGCGGAGGATGGCAAGGCTCGATTGTAGCGCCTTGGCCAAGCGTGAGACGTGCTCGCTTACGATGCTGCCCGAGGGATCCTGACGCTGCGGTTTCCTAACGCCGAGATCATGCCGGCAAAGTGGTTTCCGAAATCCACAGGGCCACTGGGGCGCATCACCCGCGCTATCTAAGTCGTTCCTTGTCACCAACAATTAGGGGATTGAACCGCTATTGACCCTGTGGTACGGTAAAGGCGAAAATTGCGTAGGGAGGTCTAATGGATGCTGACTCCTAGGGACCAACTCCTGGCCAAAGACGATCAATTCCGCAAGCTGGCCACGGAACACACGCAGTACCAACAACGCCTCGAAACTCTCACCCAGAAGCGCTACCTCACCGAAGACGAAAAACTGGAAGAAGTCCGGCTGAAGAAGCTGAAGCTGCGCCTCAAGGACCAGATGGAGTCCATCGAGCGCATTTATCGGCGGGAACTGCACCACAGCGTCGCCTAGATTTTGGATCGGCTTTCGGCCCGCGGGGCCTCCCGGCCAGCGCAACGCGCCGCCAAGGCCCAGATGTATTTGCCAGACGAATTTCACTAAGCCGCTTTTTTATCACCACTTAACACGAAAAACCGATGCAGACCCGGAGGCTGCACTATAATTTCCGTGTCTCCGCATGGTTCCTGACGGCTACTATTACGCGCTTCCGCTGCTCGGCGCTGCGGTTCTGGTGGGATGGCTCACCCGGCCTCCGTGGGCGCTGCCCGCGGTGCTGCTGGCGGCATTTTTTCTGTGGTTCTTTCGCGATCCTGAGCGCGCGATTCCCGCTGAGGCAGGCGCCGTAGTTTCTCCCGCCGACGGGAAGGTGACTGCAATTTCCACGATCAGCATGAACGGACGCGATGTTACCCGCATCAGTATTTTCCTGAACGTCTTCAACGTTCATGTAAACCGCTCGCCGATCGCCGGCGTGGTGCGCGAGGTTCAGTATCATCGGGGAAAGTTTCTCAATGCCATGAACCCGGCTTCCGCCGAGCAGAATGAACAGAATGTAGTCACGGTGGAGGGCGACGGGCACACCGTGGTATTCAAACAGATCGCCGGCCTGCTGGCGCGGCGGATCGTTTGCAACAAGAAGCCCGGAGACGCCGTTGCGCGCGGCGAGCGCATCGGCCTGATCAAGTTCGGGTCGCGGGTGGATGTTCTACTCGAATCTTCCGCCAGCCTGCGAATCAAAGTTGGCGACCACGTCCAGGGCGGCGCCAGCACCCTGGCGCTTCTCGGCCCGCGGCAGGATCTGCAGCCGGTGGGCGGGACGGCGCATCGCCAGGAGGCACTGTGATCGACGATCCTGAGGTTCCGGAAATTCCGCGGCCCGAAGTGAAGCGCCGCCGGCGGCTCAGCAAAGGCATGTACATTCTGCCTTCGCTCTTCACCACCGCCAATATTGCCTTCGGCTACTACGCCATGCTGCAGGTGGTGCACGGGGCCGCCTCCGAACCCTGGCGCTTTGACTACGCTGCCCGCGCCATCGGCTTTGCCGTGCTCTTCGACGGACTCGATGGCCGCATCGCCCGCATGACCGGCACCACCAGCGACTTTGGCCGGGAACTCGATTCGCTCGCCGACGTGATCGCTTTCGGCGTGGCCCCCGCGCTGCTGGCCTGGATGTGGGGATTTCACTTTCTGGCTCCCACCATCAACGCGGAGACGCTGGCCAAACTGGTTCAGTTCGGAGGCATTGCCAGCTTTCTTTTCCTGATCGCGGGAGCCAGCCGCCTGGCGCGTTTCAATATCACCGGCAACCCGCAGCCCTCGAATCCCGGCCGGCCAGGAAAAAAATACTTCGTTGGCATGCCCATTCCGGCGGCGGCCGGAGTCATCGCCGCCGTGGTGCACTTCTCCGGCGGCGAGCCTATTACTTCCTGGTGGACGGCCTGCACCTGGCTGCTGCTGGTGGTGGCGGCGGGATACCTGATGGTGAGCACCTGGCGCTTTTACAGTTTCAAAGACATCGACCTGCGCATGCGGCGGCCCTTTCGGCTGATCATCATTTTCGGCCTGCTGTTTGCCGCGGTCTGGGTGTTCTCGCGGCCGGTTCTGTTCGTGATCGCACTGACGTACATGTTTTCCGGAGTGTTCTGGCGGCTGCAGTGGGTGTTGCGGCGCCGCGGGCCACGGCCTCCGACCTTCAAGGAGGCCTCGCAGACATCATGAGCGCACATTCCAAACCTACCCCGCCACATCCCGAAGCTCTGCGCGGCGCGCAACTCTACCGCGTGGCGATTGTTGGCGCCGCTACTCTC
Organism: Terriglobales bacterium; assembly: GCA_035500455.1. Taxonomy (GTDB): domain Bacteria; phylum Acidobacteriota; class Terriglobia; order Terriglobales; family Acidobacteriaceae; genus DATJXG01. The sequence goes on from DATJXG010000354.1 coordinate 15,537, forward strand.
AAAGGGAAAGAAGTGGCGGAAGTGCTCGGCGACCGCAGTTTTCCTTCGCTCGAAGTCAAGTTGCTCGATGATGACGAATCCCTCGGCCAGCTGGAGACCATGGGCGATGAAATCAACTTTATCCAAAGCATCCGCGCCGAACAGTTCGACAAAGTGGATTTCACCTTCTTTGCCTCGGACCAGGCCTGCACCCGCAAGATCTGGAAGAAAGTGCGCGATGCCGGCGGCGCTATCGTGGACCTGACCTTCGCCTTGGAGGACGAGCCGGGCGCAGTGGTGCGCTCGCCCTGGATCGAACGGCTGCGCGGGCAGGTCATTGTTCCAGAGTTGCAGCCCGGACCTTCGGTGGTGGCGCATCCGGCTGCGATCGTGCTGGCGATGCTGCTGTTGCGCGTGCAGAAGGCGGCGGCCATCAAGAGCGTGGCCGCCACGGTTTTTGAGCCCGCCTCAGAACACGGCCAGAAGGGCATGGACGAATTGCACGAGCAGACGGTGAATCTGCTCTCCTTTCAGAAATTGCCCAAAGATATTTTCGATACCCAGGTGGCGTTCAACCTGGTCACGCGCTACGGGGAGCACTCCGTTCCACCGTTGGCATCGGTGGAGCAGCGGGTACTGAAGCACTACCGCGCCATCGCCGGCGATGACGCACCCATGCCTTCTTTGCTTCTCGTCCAGGCCCCGATTTTTCACGGCCACGCCTTCGCCATCCACCTGGAATTCGAGTCAGCCGCGGAGATTGAGAAGATCACCCAGGCGCTGAGCGGCGAACACCTGAACCTCACGCGCCTCGCCGAGGATGCGCCCAGCAATGTAAACGCGGCGGGGCAGGCGGACATCCAGTTGGCCATCGTGCCGGATGTGAGTCACGCGGCAGGGCTGTGGCTGTGGGCTGCCGCCGACAACCTGCGCCTGGCCGCTTCCACCGCCGTGGAATGCGCCGAAACCATGACCGTAACCCGGCCCCTGGGGAAGATTCAGTGAGCCTGTTCCGGGGCATGCTGTTGATCGGCGTGCTGTGCCTGGCAGGCTGCGGCTACCATACCGCCGGCCACGCGGTGACCCTGCCCGAAGACGTGCACACCATCGCCATCCCTTCGTTCGTGAACCAGACGCAGACCTACAAGATTGAGCAGACGCTGACCGGAGCGGTCGTCCGCGAAATGGTGACCCGCACTCACTATCATGTGGTAAATGAAGCGGACGCCTCGGCGGACGCCACCCTGCGCGGCACCGTGCTTTCCACCGACTCCGCGCCCCTGACGTATGATTCGCAGACCGGCCGCGCCGCCACCGTGATGGTGACCGTGAGCATGAAGGTCTCCCTCACCGACCGCCATGGTAAGGTGCTGTATCAGAATCCGTCGTACGTGTTTCACGAGCAGTACCAGGTCTCGCAGGAACTGGCCAGCTTCTTTGAAGAGGACTCGCCGGCCCTCGACCGGCTCTCGCGCGAGTTTGCCAAGACGCTGGTATCGAATATTCTGGAAGGGTTTTGAGGTAGGCGCGAGCGTCCTCGCTCGTGCGGATGGGTAGCATGGGCTTGCACGCGCGGGGCGCGCGTCGCCTACAAGATTATGCGCGCATTTGCTCAGGCCGACCGCTTTCTCTCCGAGGTGCAGTCGCGCAAGCTGCGCCCGGCCTACGTTTTCGTAGGCGACGAAGCCTTCTTCCGACGCCGCTGCCGCGAAGCCATTCTGGAGCATCTGGCCCCGCCCGAACTGCGCGATTTCAGCGTCTTCGACTTCGACCTGGCTGAAACCGATCTCGCCGAGGTTCTGGACCGCGCCCGCACTCCCTCGCTGATGGCCCCGTTCCAGATCTTTTTCGTGCGCGGAGTGAAAAACCTTTTCGGCCGCGGCTCCAACCAGGAAAAGCTGGCGGCGATCGAGCGCTATTGCAAAAATCCCAATCCTGATGCCGTCCTGATTTTTGTCGCCGACCATATCAGCATCCCCGCAGACATCCGCCGCATGGACATGCAGGACAAAGAACGCTACGAGCGCATCCGCGAAACCCTGGGCGAATACTGCGCCATCGTGGAACTGGCGCGCGTGGACGAGGGCGAAGCGGTTCGCTGGCTCAGCGAATACTGCACGGTGCGGGAGGTGAAGATCGACGCCGATGCCGCCCGCGAGCTGGTGGATGCGCTGGGCGCCGACATGATGATGGTGTCGAACGAACTGGAAAAGCTCATCCTGTATGCCGGCGAAAAGAAACGCATCGCCCTCGGCGATGTGGAGACCATGGTTCTGGCCGCCAAGCAGCGGACCCTGTACGAACTGACGGATGCGATCTCAGCCAAAGACCGCGTCCGCGCCCTCGAAATGCTGGACGCAATCCTCTCCACCGGCGACGGCGAGGAAGCGGCCATCGGGCATCTCTACATGCTGGCCAAAACCTTCCGCCAGATGCTGGTGATCCTGGAGCGCAACGTGCGCGACCAGCGCATGCTGTGGGCGGCGCTGTGGCAGGGCTTCCGCGTGCCGCCGTTCGCCGCGGATGACATTATCAGGCAGGCGCGCCGCTATAAGTCGAAGCGCGAACTTACGCGGGCGATTCGGCTGGTGGCCAAAACCGACCTGGCCCTGCGTTCCAATCCGCCCAGCAAGCGCCTGGTGCTGGAGAAGCTGGTGCTCGATCTGGCCGCCGAGCCCAAACCCGAGGTCGCCGGATACCGCCAGGAAGAGCTGCCGGTGTAGATAGTGGTTAGTGGTCGGTGGTCAGTCGTCAGTCCTCAGCTTTGGGGCGAGAGCGGCGCAACCTCGCCAGCGGAATCGCCGGGAACCCTTATGCGACGACTGAAGACTGACAACTGACAACTGAAGACTGCCATGTTGCCGCTCGCCATCACCATACCGTGGATCATCTTCCTGGTTTACTGGCTGGTGAGCGCCGTCAAAACCAACCGCGCCACCAGTCGGGAGTCGCACGTCTCGCGCTATAGCATCATGCTCATGCTGGTCGCGGGTTATCTTTTCCTGTTCCGCAGCGAAGTTGGATTCGGACTTCTGGGACGCCATTTCCTTCCGCGTGTGCCGATGGTGGAGATGACTGGAATCGCTCTGCTGTGGTTGGGTCTAACTCTTGCGATCTGGGCTCGCTATCACCTGGGGCAGTACTGGAGCGCGCGGGTCACGATCAAAGAAGGCCATCAACTCATTCGCACCGGGCCTTATGCCAGGCTCAGGCATCCGATTTATACCGGACTGGTGCTCATGACGGCGGGCACGGCGCTGGCGATTGACCGTTGGAGGTGCGTGCTGGGCGCCGCGCTCACGCTGGCGGCCTACAGCCTGAAGGCGCGCAAAGAGGAAGCGATGCTCTCGCAACAATTCGGAGAGGCGTTTCAGGAGCATCGCCGGCATACCGGCTTCCTGATTCCTCGGCTGTAGGGCTCATGAATGCAGGCGCGGGTGCCCCGGGGGGCATGAGTGGGATCAAGCCTGGGATGATTTCTGCTGTGGTTCAGTAGGTTTCAGCCGCCATATACTTGGCTTCCCGCACGGGCGAGGACGCCGGCGCCTACATCGCGGATGGCCTGACGACTAAAGACTGAAGACTGACGACTATTTCATCGCCTTCAACCGCGCGCTCAGCCGCGACTTGTAGCGGGAGGCGGTATTGGCGTGCAGAACGCCCTTCTGGATGGCTTTGTCGAGGGCGGAAACGGTCTCGCGGAAATCCTTCTCGGCGACGGCCTTGTCGCCTTTGGCCAGGTCTTCACGGAAATCACGCAGAGCGGTGCGCAGGCGCGAGGTGTTGGCCCGGTTGCGGACGGTGCGCTTGGTGGTCTGGCGGGCGCGCTTCAGCGCGGAAAAATGGTTTGCCATATCCTTTTGGTTACCTTTGTTTTTCTAGATGGTCTCTAGAGATATTCCGGTAGGTACCGAATGGACTATTGTACTGGCGCCAGTTGCGGGGGTCAATCAGTTGCTAATTGCCAATCGTCAGCCAAGCGTAGCGCCGGCGTCCCGGCGGCTCTCAGCCACATCATCAAAAGCAAAAAGCACTCCCAGACTGACTGAAGACTGAAGACGGACGACTGGCGACCGACAACTGGCAACTGGCGACTGGCGACTGAAACCATGGATCCACTGGAGCGGCTGAAAATTCTGATCAACTCTTCGACGCCCATCGTGGTGATGGAAACGTCAGAGGAGGCGCACGCTGTGCGCCTGGTGCGGGCGGCTTGCTCGGCGGTTGACATGGCGGCCTTCGAGTGGACCATTGCCAGCGGCCTGGTGCGCTGCGGAAGCGACCGCGGCGAACTGACGCAGGAATATGCCGGCGGGACGCCGGCGCAACCCGAGACGCAAGCCATCTATAACAGCCGCGAGCCTTCGCAGGCGTTGAGCAATCTGGCGGCGGTCTCGCTGGAGGCGGTGTTCATCCTCAAAGATTTTCATCGCCACATGGAGGACCCTGTCGTGGTGCGGCAGTTGCGCGACGTGGGGCAGAAGTTTTCGGCGAACCGGCGCACGGTCATCATCACTGCTCCCAGCATCACCATCCCGCCGGAGTTGGCCAGCCTGGTGGAATTTCTGGAACTGCCTTTGCCGGACCGGCAGCGGCTGCGGCAGATCATCGACGAAATGGTGGTGCGCATGGGAAAGACGCGCACGCTGCGCCGCACGCTCGATGCCGCCGGCCTGGACGCCATGGCCGAGAACCTGCGCGGACTGCGGGAGGAAGAAGCGGAGCGGGCGGTGTCGCAGGCGATTGTGGCCCGTTACGGGCTCACGCCGGAGTTGGTGACCGATGTGCTGCAAGCCAAGAAGGACCTGCTGCGGCGCTCGCAGATGCTGGAATTTGTGGATGCCTCGGAGACCATGGCGAGCGTGGGCGGCCTGGAAAACCTGAAGCGCTGGCTGGCGCAGCGCCGGGGTACCTGGGAAGAAGCCGCGCGCAAGTTCGGACTGGAGCCGCCTAGGGGCATGATCGTGCTGGGCGTGCAGGGCTGCGGCAAGAGCCTATGCGCGCAGGCGGTGGCCGGGGAGTGGAAGCTGCCGCTGGTGAAGTTCGATACCGCGGCTATCTTCGACAAATATATCGGCGAGACCGAGAAGCGAATCCGTAAAGTGTTTGAAGTTGCCGAAGGCCTGGCGCCGTGTGTGCTCTGGATCGATGAACTGGAGAAGATTTTCGCCGGCAGCGGGCCGGATTCGGCTTCGGTGGATGCTGGAGTATCGTCAAGAATTCTGGCTGCTTTTCTCTCCTGGATGCAGGATCGCAAAGCGCCGGTGTTTGTGGCGGCAACCTGCAACAACGTGACTGTGCTTCCGCCGGAACTCATCCGCAAAGGGCGGTTTGACGAGCTGTTCTTTGTGGACCTGCCCAATCAAGCAGAGCGGGCGCAGATTTTCGCTATCCAGTTGACCAAGCGAAAGCGTATTCCGGCGGAATTTGATCTGGAAGGGCTGGCGGCAGCGGCGAACGGCTATTCCGGCGCGGAGATCAACGCGGCGGTGCAGTCCGCCATGTACGCGGCCTATTCGGAAGGGAAGGCGTCTTTGGGAGCTGTGGCTTCGGGAGTGGCGGCATCAGGACGGGGCGAAACCCCGCCCCCACACGAACCGCGGTTGACCAACGAGCACTTGCTGAATGCTCTGGCTCAGACTGTGCCGCTGTCACGCACGCGGGCGGAGGAGATTCAGGCGCTGCGGGCGTGGGCGCAGACCCGGGCGGTAGCGGCGTCCATCGCCGAGCCGGGCACGCAAGTGATGCAACAATAAGGGCTTGCGCTGCTGTGTAAACATCCCATGAATGCTGGCGCACAGCCATTGACCTGCTGGGGCTTCGGGGGTAGGCTTACCTGCAATGGTAGTGGCTTGCACCTTGGGAGCGAGCAACCCGGCCGGTTCCACCCTTCTGAGCAAGAACCCCAGCTGTGAATTGTGGCTTTGGGCGGGGCATACGTGTCTGCTTTGGGATCACCGCTCCAAACTGGCCGATGGGGAGTGATCCATCCGGTTTGGACGGGGCAACTCGCAGCCCTGGACGAGCAACTTATGCGGGCTCACGAGGTCTCTACATAGAAACTGAATGATGAAGAAGAGTATCGGGATCAGCCCTAACATCGAGGCCATGTTTGGCACGCGGGATGAGAACCTGCACGTGCTGGAAGACGGCCTGAATATCACCATCGACCTGAAATCCGATTCCATCGAACTGGAAGGGGCGGCGCGCGATGTGGCGCGGGCGGAGCAGATATTTGCCGACTACGACCAGCTGCAGCGCTCCGGCTACACCTTCACCAACGGCGACCTGAACAGCATGTTGCGGGTGCTGATGGCCGATCCCAAGGTCACGCTGCGCAGCCTGGTGGACGCAAGCCGGCAGCGGGCGCTGGGCCGCCGCACCGTACAGCCGAAGAGCGCCAACCAGCGGCGCTACATCGAAGCCATCGAAAAGCACGACATGGTATTCGGCATTGGCCCGGCGGGCACGGGCAAGACTTATCTCGCCGTGGCCATGGCCATCTCGGCGCTGCTCTCCAAGCGGGTGAACCGGATCATCCTGGCGCGTCCGGCGGTGGAAGCAGGCGAGCGCCTGGGTTTTCTGCCCGGCACCTTGCAGGAAAAAATCGATCCCTATCTCCGGCCTTTATACGACGCGCTCTACGACATGCTCGATCCCGAGCGTGTGGACCGCTACCTGGAAAAAAACGTCATCGAAATCGCTCCCATTGCCTTCATGCGCGGGCGCACGTTGAACGATTCGTTCGTGATTCTCGACGAAGCGCAGAACACCACCTCGGAGCAGATGAAGATGTTCGTCACCCGCCTGGGATTCAACTCCAAAGCGGTAATTACCGGGGACGTTACCCAGATCGACCTGCCAACGGCGCGGCGCAGCGGGCTGCTGGAGGCGGTGGAAGTGCTGAAGAAGGTTGAGGGACTGACCTTCGTCTATTTCGACGAAGGCGATGTGGTGCGGCATCACCTGGTGCAGCGCATCATCCGCGCTTACGACGAGCACAAGTCGAGGCTGGCGGAAGAGCAGATCGTGCTTCCGGACACGAAGTCCGGCGGGCGCGGAAGCGCAAACAGTGGCCCTTCCGCAAGCGGCGAAAAGCCGGGCGCCTCCCTCGAAGATGTGGGCAGCGAAGAATAAAGCGAATAGAATGTACAGGGAGGGCGCTGGACAGGGCTCTCCTTGTTGATTTTCGGGCAAAGGTAGCGCCGGCGTCCCGCTGGCAGGTTCTGGGGCCGTTGCCCGGTGTCCTCGGCAGTTGCTTCGAGCCCCTGACACATCACGCGGACGCCGCGGGCATAGAGACATGATCATTCTGCGCAGGCGTGTTCCCGGACTCAGCGAGCGCACACTGGGCAAGTTCGTCGCCCGAGCAAGCAGCGCGGCGCGGCTGAAGGGCGCGGTGCACGTGTTGGTGAGCGGCAGCCGGGAGTTGCGGTCACTGAATCGCCGCTTTCGGGGGCATGATAAGGAGACCGACGTGCTGTCGTTCCCCCCTTTGCCGGAACTGGCCGAGGGACTGGCCGGCGACATCGCCATTTCCGCAGAGATTGCTGCCCGCAACGCCAGGCATCTCCGGCATTCTGCGGCGGATGAAGTCAGGGTGCTTGCCCTGCATGGAATCCTGCATCTGGCGGGCTATGACCACGAGCGCGACGACGGCGAAATGGCGCGCAAGGAAGAACGCCTGCGCAAGGTTCTGGGGCTGCCGGCAGGATTGATTCAAAGGGGAGACAGTCGGTCGAGGACGCAGCGCACCGGCCCTAGGCGGAAGAGGAAGAGTTAGCAGGCAACGTTCTCAGCGGATGGGAGTGGAAGGAATGAGTTGTCCCAATTCTGATGGGTTCGGCCGGGCCAACCCAGCCACCTCGCTAGCCCGGCCCTTCGGGAGAGGCCGGCTGGTCCGATACGGCCAAGAGCCCGGCCGCCATATAAGCTTTTCATGAACTACGCCATCGCAGCCGCGCTGTTCGTGCTGTTTGTCCTGTTGACCATGGTTTCGTACGTGGAGCGTATCTACGCCGAAATCGGCAAATTCCTGTCGCGCGAATTCCAGGACAACATCGACACCTTCGAGCAGAGAGTGGAGCCCAAGCTGGGTGTGAGCCGGCGGCGGGCCTCGCTTTCCATGTCGGTGCTGGCGCAGCTCATCATGGCGGCGATCGCCCTGCTGGTTGGTTTCGCGGTGTTTCGCGAGCGTCCCTGGAAAGCCTCGGAAATCACCCAGGCCACGCTGAGCCTGGTGCTGATCGTAGTTCTCTTTAACCGCTTTCTTCCTTTTGTATTCTTTTCCCGCACGCGCGGGCTTTGGCTGGAGCGCTGGGCGATCGTGCTGCGCATTCTCATCTACCTGGCTCTTCCGGTCACATTGATCATCGGTTTCCTTGAGTCGGTCGCGGTGCTCACCCGGGAGCACGCGGACCGGGAGCCGGAGACTGCGAGTGAGGCGGTGGAAGCGCTGATCGAGGCCGGGCGGGAAGAAGGCATTCTCGACGAGACCAATCGCGACCTGATTCAGTCGGTGGTGGAATTCGGCGAGAAGACCGTCCGCGATGCGATGAAGCCCCGGCCGGAAATGGTGGCGGTGCCGGCAAACACGACCCTCGAGCAGTTCATTGAGTTGCTGCGGTCCAAGCCGTTTTCGCGGGTTCCGGTTTTCGAAGGCAGCATTCACCACATCGTGGGAATCGTGTATGCGCAGGATGTTTTGCAGGTCCCTGACAGTGAGGCTCCCAGCCGCACCGTGGCGACCATCATGCGCAAGGACGTCCACTTCGTGCCGGAGAGCAAACTGAGCAGCGAACTGCTGCGCGAGATGCGGGAGAACAACATCCGCATCGCCATCGTGGTGGATGAATACGGCGGGGTGGCGGGGCTGGTGACGATTGAGGACCTGGTGGAAGAAATCGTCGGCGAGATCAGAGACGAACGCGAGAAGATGGATGTCGTCCGCGAAGGCGAAAACTCCTACGTGGTGCCGGGCAACATGGACGTGGACCGGCTTGAGGAATTCTTCGGCACCCATCCCGAGGGTCGCGAATCGGCTACCATTGCCGGCCTGGTGAGCGAACTGGCGGGGCGCATCCCGCAGAAGGGCGAAGTGATCGAGGAAGACGGGCTGCGGTTCGAGGTGCTG
>DATJXG010000355.1:0-6532 GCA_035500455.1 Terriglobales bacterium
AGGAAAATCAACACAGGCGTTGGGTACCCAGTAGGTACCCGGAAAATCCGGCTACGCGGCCGCCAAATGATTGAAAAGATTTGGCGTCCCCGACGGGATTTGAACCCGTGTTACCGCCGTGAAAGGGCGATGTCCTAGGCCAGGCTAGACGACGGGGACCAGAATGGGTGGGACGCCTGAGGCTAGGTTTTGATGGTAACAGCCACCTATGCGGGTGTCAAAAGCCCTTGCGCGCCTTGTGATCCTTTCCGAATGGTCTCATCCCGATAGGCTGCTATGAGCCCGTGTCACCTCTGGAGAATCCTTTGCGATCTTTGCGTCCTTTGCCATCTTTGCGGTTAACAATCGACCGCCAACATCGGCGAGGATCTAGCGGCCCGTCCGCGCATTTTCTGTTTCTGCGAACTGGTGTATCTTGGCAACCGAGGTTTCCGACACAATGAGAACGATCTTGGCACTCCTGGCCTTCGCTCTTTGCACCACCTACGTTGTCACGGCCCAAGTGGATTCACGGTGGAAGCCCAATGATCCCGACCGACCGCTGCCGCCGGTGATCACGCCCGGCACAGCGAGCACGCAGGATACTCCAGGGCGCCCGCCATCCGATGCCGTTGTGGTGTTCGACGGCAAAGACCTTTCGCAGTGGGTGGGCGAAGACGGCCAGCCCGCCAAGTGGAAAGTGGCCGAGGGCTACATGGAAGTAGTGCCCCACAGCGGGGCCATCCACACGCGGCAGCCATTCGGCGACTGCCAGTTGCATGTGGAGTTTGACGAACCGGTTCCCGCGGTCGGCGAGAGCCAGGAACGCGGCAACAGCGGCGTATTCCTGATGGGCCTTTACGAAATTCAGGTGCTGGATTCCTACGAGAACAAGACTTACGCCGACGGCCAGGCTTCCGCGGTTTACGCGCAGTTTCCGCCGCAGGTAAATGCCTCGCGGCCGCCCGGGCAGTGGCAGACCTATGACATAATTTTTCACGGTCCGCGCTTTGACAAAGACGGCAGAGTGCTTCACCCGGCTCGCGTGACCGTGCTGCATAACGGCGTGTTGACGCAGGACAATGTGGAGTTATCCGGCCCCACCGGCCACCACGTCCGGCCTCCTTACAAACCAACGCCAGATAAGCTGCCGCTCAGCCTTCAGGACCACGGCAATCCGGTGCGCTACAGGAACATTTGGGTGCGTGAGTTGGGCGAGGGTCAATAAATATTCATCCCGTGGTCTTCAGCGGCCACGCTGTCTGCCCTCCGTGGTGGAAAGCGAAGTTCCCGATGTGGCCGGCCCGCGCCGCCGCAACTCCGGCTTCTACCGGCGCGTTCGGCTCTTTGCGCGACTTCACGCACTCGAAGAAATTCTCCATGTGCGTGATCGTTCCGTCGCCGACGCTATGTTCCGTGAGCGCTGGATTTTGCCCCCGCTCCACGTCCTCGCGATAAACCGCGAAGCCTCCGCGGTCGATCTTTAATGTGGCCTCGGTTCCGCGGAATTCGAGGCCACCGTCATCGATCGAGGAATTCATCATGCCCTCGTACACCACATCGAACCCGGGATAGCGGAAGGCCGCCTGAATTGTATCGGGACAATCCCATTGCTCAAAGATATACTTGTCCGCCAGCATGTGGGCCTGGCGCGGCTGGTCGGCTTTCATCGCCCAGTGCACCACGTCAATCCAGTGCGTGAACAGGTCGGTCATGGCGCCGCCGCCGAAATTCCAGAACCAGCGCCAGTTGTTGAATTTCTCTTCGCTGAACTGTTGATCGGGCGCCGATCCCAGCCACATTTTCCAGTCGAGCGCCTGCACGTCGGTGGGCTTCATCTTCCAGTTCCGGCTGTAGTTCTGCCACCAGAAGGTCCGAACCTGCGGAATGTGCCCCAGGCTTCCGCCCTGAATCAGATTCACCGCGTCGCGAAAATGGCCCCAGCTGCGCTGCTGCATTCCGCATTGCAGAATCTGCTTGCCGGCCCGGACCGCCCGCGTGAGCGTGGCCCCTTCCTCAAGGGTGTGCGTGACCGGCTTCTCCAGATAGACATCTTTGCCCGCCGCCAGGGCATCCACCGCCATGCGGACGTGCCAGTGGTCCGGCGACGCGATCAACACGGCATCGATCTCCTGCGTCAGCACTTCGCGGTAGTCCAGATGAGTCGTGGCCAGGCCGTTGGACCGTTCTTTCACGGCGTCGCGGTGCGGCCCATAGACGTCGCTCACCGCCACGATCTGGTATGGACCGGCCTTGTCGGCAACATCGAGCAGGTTGCGCATCCGGCGCCCGGCCCCGATCACACCGATTCGAATTGTGTCATTGGCTCCGAGGACTCTGGTGGAAGCGAGCGCAGTAAGCCCGCCCGCGATGAGGAAGCTGCGGCGATTCAGCATTGGTGAAAACCTCCGCTTATTTTGCTGGCGACGATCTTATCAAGGAATCGCCGGCGTGCGTGCCAGCCGTTGGACTGAAGGCACGCACCGCCATCTGCACCACAAGCAGTAGTTGGAAACACCGGCAGGCTCGACTCAATTCTTGCCATACACTCGGATCCAGTGATTGCGCACCCGCGCCGGCAACCGCGATTCTTCGGTATCAACTGTCAGCTGACTGGAGGCTTGAACCGGCATATGGCAATCAATGCAATCGGCGGCGGCCGCGCTTCCCCGCTTGCGTACCTCGCCGCATTGCTGCGCCTGATGACAGCTCAGGCAGCGGTCCGAGTAACTGGCCGCCGGTTTGGGAGGCGCGTGGACGTCATGGCAGGTCGAACAGGTAAGATTCGCGGACGCCTGGAAGCAACGGCTCTTTTCCAGCAGCGCCACCTGGTTGCCGTGCACGTCTACTCTGTCCTGGCCAGGCTGCTGCGGGATCACTACAAAATCCGCGAGCGCACGCCCGGGGCGAAACGAAAAGGCGGGAACGACCGATTGTCCAACGCCGGCGTGGCACTGAGCGCAGATGTCGATCCGGCGCTCGCGTGAGAGGCCGGCCGGCGGCAGGTGGCTTGTGCTCGGATTTTGCCCTGCCCGCTGTTCGCCCTGAATATGCTGTTGCGCGGGACCGTGGCAGCGTTCACAGGAGATCCCTAGCACGAAATTGCTCTGGTTGTAATGATTCTCCGGCTCCTCGGAACCAGAACCGGCGGAACTCGCCGGCTGAAAGTAGGTCGCGTGGCACTCCAGGCAGCGCGGCGTCACCGGCCGGCTGAAGTCGGCGGAGCCGTCCACATAGCCCGGGCTGTTGACCCAGCTCTTGAGGCGCGTCCAGTAGGAGACAGGCAATTCGAACAGCGCGTTTCCCTTCCAATATAAATAGGTCTGTCCCTTGGTCGCTGACCCCACCACAATGTCAATCCGCTGAGTTTCATCGGTGGTCTTTCCCTGTTTCCGGACGCGAGCGGTCTCGTAGAAATCTGCTTTCCGTTGGCTCATGACAAACGTGAGTTCCGGATTAAAGGTCTCCATCACATTTTTTCCGGGAGCGAAACTGCCCGCGATAGATATGCTGTCGGGCATGTGCGAGGTGAGATGGTGCTGCGTTTTCAGGAACGAGTCGAACTGAGCACGATGGCAATCGCGGCAGGCTGCGTCTCCCGCGAAACCGGAACCCTGGGGAGGAGCCAGTTGAGCCGAGGGTACACCAGCATATGCCGAAGGCGAGGAAGCTTGCGGGCCCGGGATCGCGGTCACGCTTGGGGAAAACACCAGCACGAGCAAGAAGAATGAGAGCACGGCCACAGGCATGACGAGGAATCGCGGACGGCAACAAAATTCCGCCCCATTCTATTGAAAAAAGCAGGCCCCGGGCAGCAGTAAAAAAGAATCTTGACAAGCCAGTTTGAAACGTTTTATTCTCCGCCCGTTCACGGTACAAGCAATACTCCCTGTAAATTGCTTGCCTGTCGAGCTGCCAGGGTCTGCTTCGGGCGTGATTTGTAACGTTTCAATCGTGGGGTTTGCGCCGTCCGGTTTCACTGGACGGCGGCTGGCGGGTCCAGACGATTGCCTCTGAACCCGGTGTAGTTTCCACTCGTGGGGTGGCCATTGCTGCGGACTTCTCCTTCGGCGGCCGGCTTGGGTGTGACTCGGTTGCATGACTGTTCCCGGGTGCGCGCGACATCGTCCCCCATCCTGGTGTTATCCGTTCTGCTTTCCCTTTTCGCCATCGGCCCGGCACCCTCGGTCGCGCAGGCGCAGTCTCCCTCCCCTGCGGTCGAATCGCCGCAGGCGCAGGCCGCCTACACCGACGGCGTTGCGCTCGTCCGCCAGGGCCGCCTCGATGAAGCCATGCGGGTTTTTGAGGCAGGCCTGCAAAGCAGCCCCCGCGATGTAAAACTGCTCGACGCCGCAGGCGCGGCTCACAGTTTCAAGGGAGATCTCGAGGGCGCCAGGAAACTCTTCGTGGCGGCGCTGGCAGCCGATCCGGCTTTCGACCCCGCGCGCAAGAATCTGGCCATCACCTACTTCAGCCTCGCTCAGTACGACCTCGCTGATTCCGAATTCCGAAAGCTCAGCGCTTCCCATGGCGCGCCGGCGCCGGTGATCAATCTTTTTCTCGGCATGATCGCAGAGAAAAAGCACCAGTACGCGAAAGCAATGCCGCTGTTGCAGCAGGCCGGACAGTTGCGCAACCAATATCCGGAAGCGCTGCTGGCCCTGGCCTCGTCGGCACTGCAGTTGAAGCAGTCCCGGCAGGCGGCAGGCGCTCTCTATGCCCTGGCGGGTGCCCCGAACGTCACGGCAGCGCAATGGTTCGAGGCCGGAGAACTTTCCACGCAACTCGGCGACAGCAAAGGAGCGCTGGCCGCCTTCGACCAAGCCGCCGCCAAGGACCCGGGCTTGGACAAAGTGGATTACCGCCGAGCCGTCCTCCTCGACCAACTGGGCCGTGAGAAAGAAGCGCAGGCGATTCTCCAGACTCTGACTGCCGCGCATCCCGATAGTGACTCGCTCAACCTGCTGGCCCACGTTGCGGAGAAAACCGGCGATCTCGAAGTTGCGATTCAATCGTTGCGGCAAGCGGCAAAGCTCAATCCGTCGCAGGAGGAAAACTATCTGGACTTCAGCACCCTGTGCGCGGATTACGAAAACTACCCTCTGGCCCTGGAAGGCGCCGAAGTAGGGCTGGAGCACCTTCCCAACTCTTATCGCTTGCTGGTGCAGAAAGGCGTGGTGCTGCAGAGCCTGGGCCGCCTCGACGAATCGCAGCAGGCGCTGAAGAACGCCAGCACTCTCCAGGCGGACAACAGCGTGGCGCTGCTCAGCCTGGCCATCGTGCAGACCGACGCTTCCCAGTGGCGCGATGCGGAGAGCACGCTGAGTTCCGCCATCCGGCGCTTTCCCAACAACTACTACATGCGCTATGAACTCGGGAAGATTCTGATCCACCTGGACGACGGAGCCCAGCTCGACAGCGGCAAGGCCGACAAGGCGAGAGTCGCGTTCCAGGCTGCCATCCGGCTCAATCCCTCATTCGCCGACTCCTATTACCAGCTCGCCAAGCTGCAATTGAAGTCCGCACCGGCGGCAGCGGAGCAGAACCTGAACAAGTGCCTGCATATCGACCCCAACCACGCTCCCGCGCAATACCAGCTCGCGCGCCTCTACATGAGCACCGGGCGGCGCGCCGCGGGGCAGGCCATGATCGACAAGTTTGAAAGCCAGCAACAGACAGCCAAGCTCAAGGAACAACAGAAGCCAAGAATTGCAGCGGTTGAACGCTAAGTTTTCGTGCACCAGGAGAAAACCATGATTTCTCAACTTCGTCCCAGGTCATGTGCTGCGTCAATTCTCTTCGTGATTGCAATGGTGTTTGGACTCGTCATCCCCGGCTACGCGCAGTTCACCAGCGGCTTCACCGGCGTGGTGACCGAGCAATCGGGTGCAGCGGTGGCGGGAGCGAAAGTCACGGTCACCAATCAGGCCACCAACGTCAGCACCTATACCGTGGCTTCGGGCACCGGCGATTTTCGCGTTCCTTCCCTGCCCGGCGGAACCTACACGATCACTGTGGACGCCAGCGGTTTTCGCCAATGGATTCAGAAGGACGTGCAGCTCGAGTCCAACCAGGTGAAGACCATTTATCCGTCATTGCTCCTGCCCACGGAAACCACCTCCATCGAAGTCACCGGCACGGTAGCGGCCGTTGAGACCGACAAGAGCAATACGTCTCGCGAAATTTCCGAGGCCAGCATTAACAACGCGCCTCTGCTGGGACGCAACATCTATACCAGCATGATCGAGCTGGCCCCCGGCGTTACCGGATCGGGCCTGCCCAGCGGCGGCGCACTGGGTTCCGGCTCGGCGAACAATGACAGCTTCGAGCAGGAAGCGGGATACCAGATCAACGCCGCCGGCCAGCGCCAGGAAAACAATGAATACGATGTGGACGGCTCCGGCCTGAACAGCGCCTCCCGCGACGGCGTGGTCAATCTTTCTCCCGAGCCCGACTTCATCGAAGCCGTGCGCGTTTCCGGCGCCACTTTTGACGCCTCCAAAGGCCGCTACAGCGGCGCCTACGTGCAGGTGTTCACCAAGCCGGGAACGGA
>DATJXG010000356.1:0-2379 GCA_035500455.1 Terriglobales bacterium
GACATGTTTTCGGCGATGGGTACGGAGGCGCGGCTGCGGATCATGCAGTTGCTGCTCTCGGCTCATCCCGAAGGATTGGTGGTGGGCGACATCCAGGCGGAACTGGATATTCCGAATTCCACTCTCTCCCACCATCTGGACAAACTGAAAAACGAAGACCTGGTGAAGGTGCGCCGCGAGAGCACGTTCTTGCGGTACACGGCCAACGCGGAGGCGCTGCAGGAACTGCTGCAGTTCCTGTACGCGGAGTGCTGCACGCGCAACAAGGCGGTGAAGCCGCGGAACATCGTACAGATTTGCAAATAGGAGTCGGACGGCAGGAGGCGGGCTTTATGAGCAGTGCCGATATCAAGGAAGCAGTGAAAGAAAAGTATGGCCAGGCAGCGCTGCGGGCGAAAAGCGGAGGCAGTTCCTGCTGCGGCGCCAGGGCGGCAAGCAGTCTATGCTGCGACCCGATCACTTCCAATTTGTATGACTCGGCGCAGGCGGGACAAGTTCCTGAGGAAGCGATGCTGGCCTCGCTGGGATGTGGGAATCCGACGGCGCTGGCGATGTTGAATCCCGGAGAAGTAGTGCTCGATCTCGGGTCAGGCGGCGGCATCGACGTGCTGCTTTCCGCCCGGCGGGTTGGGCCGACCGGCAAGGCTTACGGCCTGGATATGACCGACGAAATGCTGGCGCTGGCCAACGAGAACAAGCGCAAAGCGGGAGCGGAGAACGTTGAGTTCCTGAAGGGCGAGATCGAGGAGATACCCCTGCCGGACAACTCTGTGGATGTGATCATTTCCAATTGCGTAATCAATCTTTCGGCGGATAAAGACCGGGTGCTGCGGGAGGCGTTCCGCGTGCTGAAGCCGGGCGGGCGCTTTGCGGTTTCTGATGTGGTTACGCGGGGTGCGATCGCGCCGGCGATCCGACAGAGCGTGTTGCTGTGGGTGGGTTGTGTGGCGGGGGCGCTGGGGGACGACGAATACCGCGGCAAACTGTTGGATGCAGGCTTTGAGCAGATTGATATTGAGCCGACGCGGGTGTATCGGGCGGAGGATGCGCGGGAGATTCTTGCAGCGGAGGGCGTGGATGCTGACGCTATCGCGCCTGAGGTGGATGGCAAGTTCATGAGCGCGTTCGTGCGGGCGGTGAAGCCCGCAGGGGAGAAGGCTTGTTGCGGGCCGAGTTGCTGCAGCTAGAGCCGGTCTCAAGCGTGTGCAGGGATGCATTCTGCTGCCGTGATTGTCCCGAGCGTTTCACCCAGCAGGGTTGTCATCCCGAGCAGAGCGAGGGATCTGGGGGGTGCTTTCGGTGTCAGGAACCTCGAAGGAGGCAAGAACCCAGATCCCTCGCTTCGCTCGGGATGACAGTTCCATGTCGGGACCAGGGTACTCTTGGTTCGACGTCTGATGGCCTGTAGGGAACAACGGATATGAAAACCCATTACAACGTCTTGTTTCTGTGCACCGGCAACTCGGCGCGGTCGATCATGGCTGAGGCGATTCTGAACTTCAAAGGCAGGCCGAGCTTCACGGCTTACAGCGCAGGAAGCCATCCCTCGGGGAAAGTGCGGCCGGAAGCTTTGCGGGAACTAGAAATGGCACGCATTCCCACCAACGGGCTGCGCAGCAAGAGCTGGGACGAATTCGCTCGGCCTGGCGCGCCGCAGCTAGATTTTATTTTTACGGTTTGTGACAACGCCGCCAAAGAAGTCTGCCCGGTGTGGCCGGGGCAGCCGATGACCGCGCATTGGGGCGTTCCCGATCCGGCGGCGGTTCGTGGAAGCGCAGAGGAAATTCAACGGGCCTTTCGCGACGCGTTCTTTATGCTGGAGCGGCGCATCAGCCTGTTTCTTTCGCTTCCGCTGAAGAGTCTGGATAGCCTTGCCCTCAAGCAGGAACTCGACAACATCGGCCAGACCGCGGCGCCTGCAGCCCACGACTCGCGATGAGGACAACCAGCCGTCTCAGTTTTCTGGACCGATATCTGACCGCGTGGATCTTCGGCGCGATGGCCACCGGCGTGATGCTGGGATGGCTGGTGCCTGGAGTCGTGCCGTTCCTGAATCGCTTCAACATCGGTACCACTTCGATTCCGATTGCCGCCGGACTGATCCTGATGATGTATCCGCCCTTCACCAAGGTGCGATACGAGGAACTGCACGAGGTCTTCCGGAATAAGCGCGTGCTCGGGCTCTCGCTGATCCAGAACTGGGTTGTGGGACCAGTCCTGATGTTCGTTCTGGCGATTGTATTTCTACGCGGATACCCGGAATACATGGCGGGGCTGATCATGATCGGGCTGGCGCGCTGCATCGCCATGGTGATCGTGTGGAATGAGCTGGCGCGGGGCGATACGGAGTATGCGGCGGGGCTGGTGGCGTTCAACTCG
>DATJXG010000357.1:0-5130 GCA_035500455.1 Terriglobales bacterium
GCCACCATGCAGGCCGCCGTCTATCGCGGCGTGAATGACGTCCGCGTGGAAACCGTTCCAGTACCGAAGATCGGCCCGGGCGAACTTCTGGTCCGGGTTCACACCTGCGGCATCTGCGGTACCGATTTGAAGAAGATCGCCACCGGCTCCCACTCCGCGCCCCGCATTTTCGGACATGAAACCTCCGGCTCAGTGGCCGCAGTTGGCGAGGGCGTAAGCCAGTTCCAGCCCGGCGACCGGGTGGTGGTTTTCCACCACATCCCGTGTGGCGAGTGCTTCTACTGCCGGCGGAAAACCTTCGCCCAGTGTGAAACTTACAAAAGGGTGGGCTGCACGGCGGGATTTGAGCCATCCGGCGGCGGTTTTGCCGAATACGTGCGGGTGATGGACTGGATCGTGCGCCAGGGCACCGTGCGCATTCCGGATGCGGTTTCCTACGAGCAGGCGTGCTTTCTGGAGCCGGTCAACACCTGCCTCAAAGGGATTGAGCGCCTGCGGCTGGAGGCGGGCGAAACCGTCCTGGTAATGGGCCAGGGCCCTATCGGTATCATGTTGGGAATATTGGCCAAACGGGCTGGGGCTAGGGTTACCACTACCGATTTGTATCCCGGGAGGCTTACAATATCATCTAAAGACTTCAGCTTGGGGAATGGAATCGACGCTTCGCGCTCCAACCCTGTGAGCGTGATGCGGGAGTGGACCGAGGGCCGGGGTGCCGATGCTGCCATCCTGGCAGTAGGTGGCAACGGCCTGATCCGGTCGGCCTTGGACGCGGTGCGTCCCGGCGGCCGGGTTTTGTTGTTTGCGCAGACCGCGCGCGGAGAAGCGACCATTGATCCGGCGTCGGTTTGTGTGGACGAAAAAACGCTGCTGGGCTCGTACAGTGCGTCGATCGAGCTGCAGGAAGAGTCGGTGCGGTTCGTCATGGGGCGGGAAGCCCCGCTGGAACGGCTGATCAGCCACCGCTTTTCCCTTGCTCAGAGCGTTGAAGCCCTGAACTTGGCTGCCCATCCACGGGCGGACTCGATGAAGATCGTGGTCCAGCCGGGCAGATCATCCTAGGGGAGATTGGTTTTGCGGAGATCTTCCTAGAGAAGATCGTGGGAAGGAAGCCAGAACGTGAATGGAAAGATGACGGCTGCCGTCCTCTACGGCAAAGAGGACGTCAAGATTGAACGAGTTCCCATCCCCCGCGTGGAAGATGGGGAAGTGCTGGTCAAAGTTCAGGTAGCCTTGACCTGCGGGACTGACCTGAAAGTCTATCAACGCGGATATCACGCCCGCATGATTGTGCCCCCGGCGTTGTTCGGGCACGAACTGGCCGGGGTCATTGAAGAAGTCGGTCCGGGGGTGCGCGGCTTCAAGAAGGGCATGCGGGTGGTGGCGCTGAACTCGGCGCCCTGCCAGATGTGCTTCTACTGCGCCCGCCACCAGGAAAATCTCTGCGAAGACCTGTTGTTCAATAACGGCGCCTACGCCGAATACATCCGCATTCCGCGGCGCATTGTGGAATTGAACATGCTGGCCCTGCCGCCGGAGGTGAGCTACGAAGAGGCGGCCATGGCCGAGCCTCTGGCCTGCGTGCTGCGCGGGCTGCATGAAACCGAAGTAGAGATCGGCGATACCGTCACCGTGATCGGCGGAGGGCCGATCGGGCTGATGTTTGTGCAGGTGGCCAAGGCCATCGGCTGCAATGTGATCTCGGTGGTGAAGCGCGATTCGCAGGTGGCCGCTGCCAAGCATATGGGTGCACACGAAGTGGTGCAGATCACCAAAGTGAAGGATGCGGTGCAGGCGGTCCGCGCGGTTTCCTCCGGCAAGCGGGGAAGCGATGTGGTGATCGAGGCGGTGGGACGTCCAGAAGCCTGGGAGTGGGCGGTAGAGATGGTGCGCAAAGGCGGCACCGTGAACTTCTTCGGTGGCTGCGCCAGCGGCACCAAGGTCCAGCTTGATACCAACCGCTTGCATTATTCCGAAGTCACCCTCAAGGCCACCTTCCACCACACCCCGGAAACCGTGCGCAAAGCGTTTCGATTGATCGCAGAGAAGAAGATCCGCTCCACCGATTACATAACCGGCGAAGCTCCGCTCTCCCGCTTACAGCAGGTGCTGCGCCACATGCTGAACCGCAACGGCGATATTAAGACCGCAATTATTCCCGGGCACTGAGGCAGCGCCCGAGCCTCCTCGCCGGCGCTGCTGTCTGGCTCTCGCACCAATGGACGGATTTGACGAATGTCATCGATGGCCAATGCTTCCGGCACACTGCCCGCCGCTTCTACCCTTGCGGGATGGAGTCGGCTTCCGCCTGAATATGCCATCCCCGACTCCGCCCCGTCTTTAGCAGAAGCCCGCGAATACTGCCGCCGCCTGGCGCGCAGCCATTACGAAAATTTCTCCGTTGCCTCCTGGTTTTTGCCCGAACGCGCGCGCCAGCATTTCTTCAATGTCTACGCGTATTGCCGCATCTCCGACGATCTGGGCGATGAAGTCGGCGATCCCACAGCGGCCCTGCAACTCCTGGACGCCTGGGAAGCCGAACTCGAAGCTTGCTACGCCGGAACCCCGCGGCATCCCGTGTTCGTGGCTCTGGCCGAGACGGTTCGCCAGTTCGATATTCCCCGGCAAACTTTTTCCGATCTGCTGACCGCTTTTCGCCAGGACCAGACCGTCACGCGCTACCCGGCGTTTGACGATCTTCTCGGCTATTGCCGCAACTCGGCCAATCCCGTGGGACACCTGGTGCTCTACGTCTGCGGCTATCGCGACGCCGCGCGCCAGCAACTCTCCGATTTCACCTGCACCGCGCTGCAGTTGGCGAATTTCTGGCAGGACGTCAGCATCGATTACGCCAAGGGCCGCATTTATCTGCCGCTCGAAGACCTGCGCCGTTTCGGGGTGAGTGAAGACGACATTCCCGCGGCGCGCAATACTCCCGCCTTCCGCGCGATGATGAAATTTGAAGTGGAGCGGGCGCGGGAGTGGTTTCGCCGGGGCCTGCCGCTGATCCAAAACGTGGACCGTGATCTGGCCATCGACCTGGATCTATTCAGCCGCGGCGGTCTCGAGATTCTGACCGCGATCGAACGCCAGGACTACGCCGTTCTGGGCCACCGGCCCGCTATCTCCAAGGCCCGCAAACTGGCGCTGGTGGCGCGGGCGGCATGGGGGAAGCTGCGATGAGTACCGCTGCGCACCGCCTGCCCGCTACGTTTTCGCCTACCGAGTCGCAACTCTCGGTGGCTTACTCGGTGTGCCGAGGGATCACCCGCGCGGCGGCGAGAAATTTTTATTACGCGTTTCTGGTGCTGCCCAAGCCCAAGCGGCAGGCGCTTTCGGCTGTCTATGCTTTCATGCGGCGCTGCGACGATATCGCCGACGACGAAAGCCTTCCCCTTCCCGAGCGCCGGCAGAAGCTGGAGGCGTGGCTGGATGCTGTGCATCGCGCCCAAGCCGGCCAGCCCACCGACGAGCCGGTGATTCTGGCCCTCACCGCCGCCCAGCGGCGGTTCTCGATTCCCGGCGTTCTGTTCGATCAACTGGCGCACGGCACTGCGATGGATTTGCAGGGACCGGTGGTCGAGGAAACCGACGAGCACACGCGCACGGGCGCGCCCGCGCCCCATGAGCGGGCCCTGCGCTATCGCACCTTCGAGGATCTGTATCTCTACTGCTATCGCGTGGCCTCGGTCGTCGGCCTGGTGTGCATTCGCATCTTCGGTTATCGCGATCCCGCGGCCGAACCGCTGGCCGAGACATTGGGCCAGGCTTTTCAGCTCACCAACATCGTGCGGGACGTGAAGGAAGATGCCGCCATGCAGCGCATCTACATTCCGGAAGAAGATTTCGCCAAGTTCGGCATCTCGCCTTACGAGTTGTACTCTCCGCCCAACGTCCAGCGCTTCGCGCCGCTGCTGGAGCTGGAAGCCAACCGGGCGCGCGAATTCTACCGCGCCGCTGATTCGCTGATCCCGCTGGTTGACGAAGACAGCCAGCCCGCCCTGTGGGTGCTGACCACGATTTACCGCAAGCTGCTGGAAAAAATCAGCGCGCGGCAATACGACGTCTTTCACGGACGGGTGAGTCTGAGCACGCGGGAAAAACTCGCCGTACTCGCGAAAGGATTCTGGAAACGACTGGTATGACGGCCCGGCCCTGGACAGAAACTCCGAAAGTAGCGGTGGTCGGAGGCGGACTGGCAGGGCTGGCTGCGGCCTGCGCCCTGGCCGACAGCGGCTTGCAGGTCACCTTGTTCGAGCGGCGTCCTTACCTGGGCGGTCGGGCATCTTCTTATCAGCTTCCTGGCAGCGGCGAGACGGTGGACAACTGCCAGCATGTGCTGCTGGGCTGCTGCACCAACCTCATCCAGTTCTACGAGCGACTGGGAGTGCAGGATAAAATCCGCTGGTTCGACCAACTCACCTTCCTCGAGCCTGGCGGCCGGGCTTCGGTGATCTCGCCCTCTGCTCTCCCCGCGCCGCTGCACACCGCTCCCGCGTTTCTGCGCGCATCGTGCCTGGGGCTCACCGACAAACTGGCGATTGCCGCTGCCATGGCCGCGTTGGCACCCATGGCGCCCAAAGATTCCGGCGATTCTTTTCTCACCTGGCTGCGCCGCCGCGGCCAGACCGAGCGCGCCATCGAGCGCTTCTGGAAAACCGTGCTGGTGAGCGCTCTCAATGAAGACGTCGATCGCGTCTCCGTGCCTCACGCGGCGCAGGTGCTGCGGGAGTCCTTTCTGAAATCGGCGAGTGCCGGGAAAATGGGCGTGCCCACCGTGCCCCTCAGCGAACTCTACAACTCTGCGGCGGACTATGTGCAGGCGCGCGGCGGCCAGGTGCAGTTCCGCGCCGTGGTGGATTCTTTCCGCACCGAGTTTGCGGGAGTGAAGCTGGGGCTCGACGGCGGCGAAGAAGGTTTCGACTTCGTAGTGCTCGCCGTTCCATTTGACGCCCTGACCCGAATCCTGCCCAACACCACGGCCGCCGACCCGCTGCGCCAGGCGCTCACCCACTTTGAGACTTCGCCCATCACCGGCGTACATTTCTGGTTTGACCGCCAGATCACCGATCTGGAGCACGCCGTGCTGCTCGACCGCACGATCCAGTGGATGTTCCACAAATCCAAACT
>DATJXG010000358.1:0-5229 GCA_035500455.1 Terriglobales bacterium
GCATTGCGAAGGGCGGGGCGAAGATGCTGGTTGCGAGCGATCACTTGTCCCAGCTTCTGCAGGCCGGGGACCTTGGCAATCAGCAGCCAGAGGCGCTGCTCGGCGGAGGTACTTTCGGGAAGTTCCAGTTGCTCAAGAAGCTTCGGAGCCAGCCGTTGCGGAGAAAGCCGCGACACCACGAACATCATGGAGTCGCGTACCGGCGGCCGCCACTTCAGGTAAGCCTCAGGAACCAGCCGCTCGACCGGAACGACCTCGTCCACGATCCACCGGGCCATGGCGTCGCGTAGAGACTGGCCCAGCGGACTGCGCAATGCAGCCTCAACGGCTGCGACGCGTTCGGCGGTCGTGCCGCCTTTAGGCAGGAAGTTAGCAACCGCGGCGCGGAGCTGGCTCGGCGAGAGCCGGTGAAGGCCAGCTTCGAGAGCAGAGGCTTCTAGCATGGGAGCAACCACATCAAGCGTAAGCTCTAGGTATTACCTATGCTGTGACCGCCATCACGGATCAGGCTGCTCTTCATTTGTCATCTCAACCGGGCCCAGTCGAGGCTCTAAGCGCTAATTCACGTTCTCGAAAATTCCCGCCGCTCCCATGCCTCCGCCCACACACATGGTTACCATGCCATAGCGTCCGTTACGCCGTTTGAGTTCGCGAATGACAGTTGCCGTCAGCTTCGCGCCGGTGCAACCTAAAGGATGCCCAAGCGCAATTGCTCCACCATTGGGGTTTACGCGCGCAGGATCGAGACCAGTCTCCTTTATTACAGCCAACGACTGCGCGGCGAAGGCTTCGTTCAGTTCGATCACGTCGATATCGCTCAGCTTCAACCCTGCGAGCCTGAGGGCCTTGGGGATCGCGAATACCGGCCCGAGCCCCATTTCCTCCGGCTTGTATCCGGCGGTCGCGAAAGAAACGTAGCGCACCAGCGGTCGAATGCCCAGCGCTTTTGCTCTCTCGGCTGACATCACGACGGCCGCCGCCGCGCCATCCGACATCTGCGAGGAATTTCCCGCAGTGACCGTACCCCTCGCATGAAAAGCGGGCTTGAGTGACAACAGCGCTTCGAGCGAAGTATCTGCCCGCGGGCCTTCGTCAATCTTGAAAACTATTTCGTGTTTCTTCGGCTTCGAGCCATTGGGAGTGGTGAAGCTTACCGGCACTGGCACCACTTCATCCTCGAACTTACCTGCCTGAATCGCCGCAATCGCTTTCTGATGGCTATGGAACGAGAACTCGTCT
Organism: Terriglobales bacterium; assembly: GCA_035500455.1. GTDB lineage: Bacteria > Acidobacteriota > Terriglobia > Terriglobales > Acidobacteriaceae > DATJXG01. The sequence continues at coordinate 1,240 of DATJXG010000358.1, forward strand.
GCCATCTCTCGCGAAATGCCAAACCGCTGCGCTAGCCGCTCAGCCGTCAGCCCCATGGAAAGATATGAGTCGGGGTAATTCTCCACCAACCATGGATTGGGTGAAATCTTATGTCCCCCCATCGGCACCAATGACATGGACTCGGTGCCGCCGGCTACGATCACTTCCGCCCCGCCACCGGCAATCCGCTCGGCTGCCATCGCGATGGACTGCAGTCCGGACGAGCAGAAGCGGTTGATCGTCATTGCCGAAACTTCTACCGGCAGGCCGGCCCGCAGCGCGGCGATACGGGCCACGTTCATGCCCTGCTCGGCCTCGGGCATGGCACAACCGAGGATGACATCCTCGATCTCTTTCGGATCCAGCTGCGGCACACGCGCCAGCGCTCCCCCAATGGCCACGGCGGCAAGTTCATCGGGACGCGTAGCTCGCAGCGTACCTTTATAAGCGCGCCCCACCGGCGTGCGCACCGAAGAAACCAAAACCACTTCACGCATGGCAACCTCCAAAATCCAATCAACAATATTATCAACCCAAAGAACCCGCTGAGTGACACCGTAACTAGTGGCCTGTCGCAGAGCAATCGCTACTGGAGCGGGACCGCCTGTTCTTGTCTTGGAAAGGCCGCACGGATTTCACCTTCGTGAACCTTCGTGTCACCTTCGTGTTCCTTCGTGGTTAGCTTTTTGACGGCGCCGTCGAAGATCTTTCCACGAAGGAGACGAAGGTTACACGAAGGTTTACGAAGGTAAACTCCACCGCTTCCGTCGCGCCCCGGTAACGAACTGAAGGCGAGAGTCCACTAGGCGCGCGGCCTTCTGCGTCCTACGCGGTTCAGGATGCGGCGCACTTTTTTCGGCGATATGGATAGACGGGCGGCTACGCGGGAGACCTTGCGGCCCTCTCGCTCCCAGACCTTGGGAATAATCAGTTCGGCGAATTCCTCGCTGATTTGCTGAAACGTCTTGTCGCCCAGCGATCCTTGCGACCAGGCGCGCAGCGTGGGATTCACGCTGCCGCTGCGCAGCAGTTTGGCTTTCAGCGCCTGCAAATCTTCCCAGGCGCTGTCGGCGTGATCGTCTTTGCTGAGACTGATGGCCTGGTCATAGTAGCGCCGCGCGGCTTCGGGATCGTCGAAAAAGCGATTGCAACAGGTCAGGCCCTGCCAGATGTAGGTGTGGGCGAGCAGCCGGCGGTTCTGCGTGTGTTTAGCCAGTTCTGTTGCTTCATGGGCGTAATCCTGGGCGAGACGGCCATGTGTTCCTGGGGCAGTGCTTTCCGCGATATCTTCTTCCACGCGAGCATTCTCCACCATGCAGAGCAGCAGGCGCGCCCGCGCCATCAGGATGTGGTCGTGTTTCTCTTCTCCCAGGCGAAAGGCTGTATTCGCTGCCGCCTCCGCGTGTTCAAGATCCCCATTGTCCAGGTGAAGATAAGCGTAATTCAAGTTCACGCTGCCCAGGCCGTGGTGGTTTCCATACTGCTCGTAGATGACGGCAGCCTCAGCCAACTCAGCCAGTGCTTCACGGCGAAGCTCTTCAAAGCGATGGCGATATTGCGGCCTGCCCTGGCCGTTGCCGGAACTCCCACGCGCAGCGGCTTTGCGGCGCCGGGCCGCTTCGCTATCAATCTTTCGCCGCAGCTGCAGGGCGATCAACCGCTTCACATAAGCCATGTTGTTGAGGGAACGGGCCACGTTACGGTGCTGTGTATCGCGCTTCTTATACAGCGCGATGGCGGCCGTAAAGCTGTCAATGGCGTGCTGGTAGCGCCCCTGGCGGCGCGCGATCCGTCCGTAGGAAGAATGAATGTTGCCCAGGGTGAGATAGTCGTCAGTCGTGCCGAGGACCGCCTCGGCCTCTTGCAGGATATCGACCGCCTGCTTGGCGTCTCCCTTTTGAAAGAAGAGCCAGCTTTCGAGTACGCGCATCACGGCCGCCATCGGTTGATGGCCGAGGGCGGATGCCAGCTCCCGGCCCTTTACCGCAAAGGCCAGGGCCTGATCGTACTCCCCCTTCATGCGCAAGCAACGGCCCTTCCAGAAGTTGGCGATGGCCAGCAGTTCTTTGTCGTCCGTTTCCTGCTCCAGGCCGAGGACGAAATCAAAATGCCGGAGGGCTTCTTCCTTGGATTCTTCCGCCATGGCCATCATGCCTTCGGCCATGCGCAGGTGCAGGTAATCACGCAGCGGCAGACGCGCACGCACCGATTTGGAGAACCGGGAGACGATCTGCCGGACCAGCGCAGGACGCTGAAAACCGATGTCCACCCATTGCGCCAGATACCCGGCAAAGATGGCGGCATTGTTGGCTGTGGGATCGAACCGGGTGATCAGGTACGGGTTGTCTTCCAGACGCGCCATGCCGCGTCCCACGCGGCGGCACACCAGGTCCTCCTTAAGCTGCGCTAGAAACTCATGCGTGATCTCGGCGGAGTTGGGACTCATGTTCTGGGCGGATGTTCCCGGCCGTTCTAATCGAGGTAATCATATGCCACCAGCGTCAGGAATTCCGCGAAATCGGGGCTGGTCATCATGCGCTCGAAGATTTCAGCCGCCTCAGTCATGCGGCCGCCCGGCAACTTGTTTTTCTGCTCAGCGATCACCTGGCGTATCATCTCGCGCGTTACTGGACGTCCGTCGCTGAGCTTGGCGCCGTGCTTCACCCACTGCCAAACCTGAGAGCGGCAGATTTCCGCGGTGGCAGCATCTTCCATGAGGTTGTAGATGGGAACACAGCCGGAGCCGCGCAGCCACGACTCCAGGTACTGCAGGCCGACGTCGATGTTCCAGCGCAGACCGGCTTCGGTGATTTCGCCCTCGGTGACCGCCAGCAGGTCCTTGACGGTTACGCTCACATCATCACGGCGGATGGTGATTTGGTTTGGCCCTTTCATGTGAGCGTCGAAAACTTCCTTTGCCACCGGCACCAGCCCGGGATGGGCCACCCACGTGCCGTCATGGCCGGCCCGCACTTCCCGGAGCTTGTCCTGGCGCACTTTTTCCAGCGCTTTCTCGTTGGCCTCAGGGTCGTTCTTGATGGGAATCTGCGCCGCCATGCCGCCCATGGCGTGAATGCCGCGGCGATGGCAGGTCTGGATCAGCAGATCTACGTACGATTTCAGAAAATGCTTCTCCATGGTGACAATCGACCGGTCGGGCAGCACAAAGTCGGGACGATTCCGGAATTTCTTGATGTAGCTGAAAATGTAGTCCCAGCGGCCGCAGTTCAAGCCCGCGGAGTGCTCGCGCAATTCGTAGAGGATTTCATCCATCTCGAAGGCGGCGAGGATGGTTTCGATCAGCACCGTCGCCCGGATGGTGCCGCGCGGGATACCCAGTTCATCCTGGGCAAAGCAGAAGACATCGTTCCACAGCCGCGCTTCCAGATGGCTTTCCAGCTTGGGAAGATAAAAATACGGCCCCGACCCCTTGGCCATCAGCCGTTTTGCATTGTGGAAGAAAAACAGCCCGAAGTCGAAGAGCGACGCTGAGATCGGCTTGCCATCCACGGCGAAGTGCCGCTCCACCAGATGCCAGCCGCGCGGTCGCACCAGCAGGACTGCCACCTGCGAACTAAGCTGGTAGCGTTTGCCCTCGGGGCTGACATAGCTGATCGTTCCTTCTACAGCATCGCGCAGATTGAACTGGCCCTCGAGGTTGTTCTGCCATGTGGGCGAGTTCGAGTCTTCAAAGTCGGCCATGAAGACGCTGGCGCCTGAGTTGAGCGCATTGATGATCATCTTACGATCGGGCGGGCCGGTAATTTCCACGCGGCGATCGCGCAAGTCAGCGGGGATAGGCGCCACTTTCCAGGAGGCCTCCCGGGTTGGAAGGGAGGCTTCCAGGAACTGGGGCAACTGGCCTTCGTCGAATCGTGCCTGACGATTCCTGCGCTCCCGTAGCAAAGCCTGGCGCGTCGGTTCGAAGCGCGTGTGCAAGGCCAGCAGGAACTCAGTTGCCGGCGGGGTCAGGATGCCAGGTTGGGCATC
>DATJXG010000359.1:0-19149 GCA_035500455.1 Terriglobales bacterium
TCGGTGTGCGGGGTGATGGTTTCAGGATTTACCACGGGCACGACTACGCAGGCATCCGCGACTTTGGCGGTGTAGCCGCCGTTGCGGCCGACCACGCCGCAGATTTTGGCGCCCACCTGCTTGGCATACTGCAGCGCTGACACCAGATTGGCGCTCACACCGCGCTCGGCATCGCCGCCACCCACGGAAAAAATAAACACCGCATCCTGCGCCCGCAGGCGGCTGCCTTGCAGCCAGTTGCGGTAGGAGGTTTCCCAGCCGTCGTCATTAATGCGCGCGGTCAGTTCGGAGACATTGTCGGTCGGCGCGTAGCACTCCATGCCTGCGATCTTGCGGAAGTCGTTTACCGCGTGGGAAGCATGCCCCGCGCCGCCGCCTACGCCAAGGAAGAACAGGCGCCCGCCCTGGCGACGCACGGCGAGGAGGACCTCCAGCATATCGTCGATGCGGTGTGGGTCGAGTTGCCGCAGGATGGCGATAGCTTCGTCGAGATATTGAGTGGTGTAGGTCATGAGGTCCTCGGGAAGTTGGCGTTCAAAACTGCCATCCCGAGAGAAGCGAGGGATCCGGGTTCCCGCCGGCGGCGCCAGCAGCGGTGGCTGGCTGAGAGCCTAGATCCCTCGCTTCTCTCGGGATGACAATACATTTGCGGGATGACAGCATTTTCAGAAGGTGGCAGCGAAGCCAGGCGCAAAGCCAGAAGGGGGACGCAAAGCCAGGAGCCGGAAACTGAGAGCTGACAGCTGACAGCTAAGAGCTAATCGTCGAATGCTGACCGTTGAATGCCATCTGCTGCAAGCTCAGCAGATGCTCCCGCAGCGGACCCGACAGTTCGGGGTCTTTTAGCGTGTAGGCGATGTTGGCCTGCAGCAGTCCCAGCTTGCTGCCGGCATCATAGTGGCGGCCTTCGAAGCAGTAGGCGTAAAGCGGCACGTGAGCGGAACACAGGTTGAGCGCATCGGTGAGCTGCAGTTCGCCGTTGAAGCCGGGGCGGGTATGTTCGATGCTGGCGAAAATTTCCGGCTCCAGAATATAGCGCCCGAAAACTCCGTAGCGTGACGCGGTAGTCCCGGGCCGGGGCCGCTCGATCAGCGAGGTCACATTCATGGTCCGGCCACCGCAGCAGGGATCGCGCATTGGCATGACGTCGAGAATTCCGTAGCGCTCTACTTCCGCGGGTTCCACCATCTGCGTAGCCACAATGCAGCCGCGATGCTGCTCGTAGCAGTCCATCATTTGCCGCAGACAGGGAACCGGGGCATCGATCAAAGCATCCGGCAGGATCACGGCGAAGGGGGCGTCTCCAATAAAGGAGCGCGCGGTGCGGACCGCATCCGCCAGCCCCAGCAGTTCCTGCTGCCACACGGTACGGATCTCGACCAACTCGGAAAGGCGGCGGATGGCTTCCAGTTCGCCTTCCTGTCCGCGCCGCGCCAGGGCATTTTCCAGCGGACGGTTGCGGTGAAAGTACTCGGCCAGCAGTCCTTTGCCGCGGCTCACTACCAGCACCACGCTCTCGATCCCGCTGGCGGCGGCTTCTTCCACGGCATACTGGATGAGCGGCCGCGCCGCCACCGGCAGCATTTCCTTCGGCACCACCTTGGTGACGGGCAGAAAGCGAATCCCCAGGCCGGCGGCTGGTATTACGGCTTTGCGGATAGGGGACGAACCCATGGCGTGGCGCTGCAGTTCTGGAGTCTTGAGCGGAAGAATCAGAGCAAAAGCGTCCGGCAGTTTTTGCGAGAGCGATCAGCGCGCGACTTTGCGCGCTACGATGGCGGTGGAGTAGCCGGCTACGACCCGGCCGAACGACACCACCCGCAGAAGTTCCGAACCGGCGCGGACCGCGGCCTTGGCCAGGTCCCGGGCCGCGACCCGATTGAAAATGATGGGTGCGCTTTGCAAAGCGATCTTGCGGAAACCGCACCTCTCAACCAGGTTGGTAATGGTTCGTGGCTCGAAGGAGCAGAGATGCTGCGGGGGATCAAAGCCCACCAGCCGACGGTGGCCCGCGGCCATCCAGTAGGGATCGGAGAATCCCAACGCCGATCGAATGCGGCCGACAACGGCGTGAAAGCGAGCATCAGGAACTACCAGCACCACGATGCCGTCGTCCACCAGCAGATCGCGCAAGCCGCAGAGCGCGGCCCTGGGCTCCCGCAGATGCTCCAGCACATTCAGCATGCTGACCACATCGAACGGCCCGCCCCGCGGCGCCACCAGGAACTCTTCCACGGTTCCGGTATAAGTGGGGATCTTGTTTTCCGAGCGCGCGAACTCGCCGTTCCGGGCAGAGGGCTCCACGCCGTACACCTCGAATCCGGCCGCCCGCATGCATAGGAGAAAGTTGCCGCGGGAACTGCCGATATCGACGATGGAGCCATGACGGCGGTGGCTAAGAACAATCTTGCGCATGGCGCGGTCGAACGGTTCCTCGGCATCGCCGCGCCAGGTCTGCTCCTGTTCGAAGCCGGAGTAGAAGTCTTGCAACTCGCGGTCGCTGGGCTGGGGATTCACATAGCGCAGGCCGCAATCGCGGCAGGCGACGATGCGATAGCCGCCGCCTTCAAGGAAAACGTCGTAGGCCGTGCTATCGCAGGCGCGGCAGCTTACTTCGAGGCGGACGTCACGAGTTGATAAGAGTTCAGGAGCAGCCATGAGAAATGCCTGGCGCTTTTCTGATGCGGGCTAGAGGTGCGCGGCGATGGGGGATTCCGTGTGGTTCCCATTCGATCGAAGACGACGGCGGGAAGCAGCAGAGACTTCTTCGCGTATGATCTGCGCGGCCTCCCAAAGGTCCTTAGCTACGAACGTAGGACGCAGGTCCGCGGGGTGAATGAACTGGCAATGCTCACATTTCCAGCGACCGACGAAAACCGTGCGGCATCCGGCGTGGGCGCCGGCTTCGATATCGGTAAGGCCATCTCCGACCATGAAGGAATCGGCGAGAGAAATGCCAAGATCGCGCGCCGCCTGGCGCAGCATTCCGATTCCCGGCTTGCGGCAAGCGCAGCGTTTGCGCAATGCCTTGACGCGTGCCTCGGGGTGATGGAGGCAGTAATAGATGGCGTCAATGCGGGCGCCCGCAGGCTTAAGCGCCGCCAGAAGCTTTTTATCGAACTGGCGGAGAGTGGCGGCGTCAAAGTGGTTCTTGGCGATTCCCGGCTGGTTGGAAGCGACGACCACGAGGAAGCCGAGATCGTTGAGTAGCCGCACTGCTTTGGCCACGCCGGGCAGCACGCGAAACTGGGCGAGCGTGAAGGGAGAGTCAACAATTCCCGCGTCCTGATGGTAGATGAGCGGGTTGATGACGCCGTCGCGATCGAGAAAGACTGCGGGTTCTTGGGTGTTTGTCATGTAGGCGCGGGCGTCCTCGCCCGTGCGAGCCAGTGGTCCAAAAACTATGTGAGGTCTCGGAACAAGGCGCACGCGCGAGGACGCGCGCGCCTACATCACGCGTGCGCCCAGGCGACGGGTGATCCTACCGCGCGCACGTGATTATTCCGCTCCTGGCGCTGCATGTGGGCCAGGCGTCCGTCGCGAGACACGATGTCGAACACTACCTTGCTGCCCTCGAACTCGAAGCGGAAGTTCAACTCGCGCAGTCCGGCTTGCACCATGGCCTCGCGCAGGCGCGCCTTGTTTTGTTCGCAGTACAGCATGAGGAAGCCGCCGCCGCCAGCGCCGCAAATCTTTCCTCCCAGCGCGCCATTATGGCGGGCAAGGTCATACCAGGCGTCAATCTGCGGATTGCTGATGGTTCCCGCCAGGCGCTTCTTCGCCTGCCAGTGAATATCGAGCAGCTCGCCGAAGCGCCGCAGATTGCCGCTGGCGATGGCGTTGCCGGTTTCAATGCCGATGTCTTTGATCTCCTGCAAACTGCCGACGACGGTGCGATCGTTCTTCCTGGTGGCTCCATCCTGCTTTTCCAGGATGGTCGCCGCGTCGCGCGCCGCTCCGGTGTAAAAGAGCATGAGGTTATTTTCCAGCGTGTTCACCAGTTCCGTGCTCAGCGCGGGATGCGAGACTTTAACCTGGCCATCCTTGGCGATGTCGAGCATGGTGAGCGCGCCGAAGGCCGCCATGTACTGGTCCTGCTTACCGATGGGCTTGCCCAGGCGCTCCAGTTCGATGTCGCAGGCTTCCTCGGCCAGGTCCTGGGTGCTGACCGGAGTTCTGGTCAGGGTATGCAGGGCGTTGAGCAGGCCCACGAGGTAGGCGCTCGAGGAGCCGAGGCCGGTGCCGGCGGGAATGTCGGCGATGGAGACGACCTCGATGCCATTGTCGATCTGAAACAGCCGCAACGCCTCGCGCACCAGGGTGTGCTGCACTTCATCGACCGAGTTCACCAGTTCGGTCTTGCTGTACTGCACGCGGATGAAGTCGTCGAGGATCGGCGTATTGACGTTCAGGTACATATATTTGTCAATGGCGACGGCCAGGATGAATCCGCCATGTTCGCGGTAGAAGGAAGGCAGGTCGGTGCCGCCGCCGCCCAGGGTGATGCGAAAGGGAGTTTTGGTAATGATCATGGGCTCCTCGGTTTAGTGCGAACTCCGGTGCAGTGTGGGTTGGGAAACGAACGGTGTAGGGACGGGGCAAGCCTCGTCCCTACACGGTTTGTGGCTGCTGAACTGTCTGCTGGAAGAACGCTACCGTTTTGCGGGCGCCTTCTTCGAGGTTGACGCGCGGCTTCCAGCCCAGGATGCGCGCGGCCTTGCTGATGTCGAGGCAGATCGCGTCGATCTCTCCGGGACGCTTGGGGACGTAGCGGGCTTTCAGTTCCGGGTGGCCCAGCCGGCTGCTGGTCGCGGAAAAGACTTGCTGGTCGGTGGTGGGCACGCCGTTGGCGATGTTGAAAATTTCTCCCGCGCCTCTTTCCAGGGCGCACACGTTGGCCTGGGCAACGTCATCGATGTAAACGTAGTCGCGAATTTTGCTGCCGTCGCCGTAAATCACCGGCTGGATGCCGGCCAGAATCTGCTCGCTGAAGATGGCGAACACGCCGGCTTCGCCCTGCGAACTCTGCCGCGGGCCGTACACATTGCCGTAGCGCAGCACCACGTAATTGATTCCATACAGGAACGAGAACGTAAAAAGATAGTGCTCCACCGTGTGCTTGCTGATGCCGTAGGGCGTGATCGGATTGATTGGACATTCCTCGGTGACCGGAAGGCTCTTGGGCTCGCCGTAGGCCGCGCCCGCGGTGGAGACGTAGATGATGCGCCGCGTCTTGTGCGCCACGGCCGCTTCCAGCAGGTTCAGCGATCCCAGAATGTTGACCCGGGCATCGAACAGCGGCTCGCGCACCCCGCGGCGGACATCCATCTGGGCCGCGTGGTGATTCACTACCTCGGGCTGAACGGCGTCGAACACCTGATCGACAAAGGCGCGGTCCTGAATGTCGCCTTCGAAAAAGCGCGCCCGGGGATTCAGATTGCGGCGCGAGCCGCGAGAGAGGTCATCGAGGATCGAAACTTCGTGCCCCAGGTTGATGTACGCATCGGCGACGTGCGAGGCGATGAAGCCTGCGCCGCCAGTGACCAGGATTTTCATGATTCCTCGTTAAAGTACGTGGTGTTCTTTGTGTCCTTTGCGACCGTTGCGGTCAAGAAGCTTGAAACCGCAAAGATCGCAAAGGACGCGAAGAAAAGCCCCTAGTACGCTCCCCGCCCCAGTAGCACTTCCCAGAACGTCCTGGCCACGATCACCAGGTCCAGCCAGATTGACCAGTGCTCGATGTAGAACATATCCATGCGCACGCGCTCGTCGTAGGTGGTGGTCTGGCGGCCCATGGCTTGCCAGAAGCCGGTGAGCCCGGGTTTCACGCTGAGCAGGTTGGGCAGCAGGGCGCCGTAGCGTTCGGCTTCTTCGCGGCGAATGGTGCGCGGTCCCACAAAGCTGAGTTTTCCGAGTAGCACGCTGAAGAACTGGGGGAATTCGTCCAGGCTGTATTTGCGCAGAAGTTTTCCTACCCGCGTTACCCGGGGATCGCTCTGCAGCTTGAATTTTTCCTGGAACTGGGTGCGCAGCGCAGGATCGACCGCCAACTGCTCGTCGGCGTTCACCCGCATGGTGCGGAACTTCAGGTAGTAGTGGTCGTGCAGGTCCTGCCCGAGATAGGCGCTGCGGTAGAAAAGCGGGCCGCGGTCTTCGAGCTTGATCACCAAAGCGATCAGGGGCGTCAGCAGCAATGTCACTACGCTGCCCACCACGCCGATCAGCCGGTCAAACACCGCTTTGCCGGCAATCTGCACCGGCCGCGCCCAGCGCGGCGGCGAGCTGAAGCGAAAGAACCCGGAGAATTCGTCACGCTCGTACTGAAATTCTGAAGAACTCAGCAGGTCGGAATAAACCTGCACCGCGATGCCGCGCTCCCGGCAATTGCGGGCAATCTCGAGCACGCGCGGATAATGCCCCAGCTCGTTGGCCGAAAGACTCAGCAACACCCACTGCACCGGATGCCGCTCCAGAACCTGCTCCCACTCATCGAGCCGGCCCAAGCACGGCAAGCCGTCCAGATCGCGGTCAGAATTGGCGCCGGAATCCCCTTCCACCAGGACTCCCACCACGTCATACCGATGATGCCGCTGCACCGCCAGTTGTCGCTGCAGCCCGGCAAGGCGATGCGGCGGGCCGGCCAGCAGCGCCGTCTCCCGCGCCAGACCGCGCCGCCACAGAGCGCTGTACAAACCGCGAATGGAGAACCGGCCTCCCAGCACCAGCAGCAGCGCCAGCCCATACCAGGCGACGATCAAATAGCGCGAAAAGCCCTGCGCCTTGAACAGCACGAAGTTGGCGCATACCAGGGCAACGAAATAAAACGAGATGGCCTTGACCCCAAGCTCCAGCTCTTTCTCCGGGCGGCGCAAGCCAGCCTCCTTGTAGCCTTCGAAGAGCCACAGCACGAGGGCAAAAAGCGGAACGTAGAACAGATAGTAGTTCGAGGGATTCAGCGACTCCGGCGGTACACCGATGCCTTTCAGGGCCAGCACCTCCGCGAGTTTGTGCGCCAGCCAGACCGCGATGGTGTCGCTCGCCAGGAACAGCGCCTTCTTGAACCAGGGTTGCCGGACGATTTTGCCCAGGCCGCGCGTCCCCGCCGCCAGCCGCGATTGCGGCACGCCCTGCTGTTCCGGCGATTGCGAGAGAATGGTTTCTGAAGTGGCCATGCGATCTGTCTTAAGCGTGGTGCGAGTTTTCCCTTGCGTCTTTTCCGGTTAAAAACGGGCCGCGACCGGCTGGGCCGCTTATTTCCCGTTCCCTGAAATCGAGGAAGCGGCCTGCGCCACCGCGATCTCCTGCAAAGCTTTTTCGGCGTCGCGGTTGAACTGGCGCACGGTGTCGCGAGTGTATTTGTGGTCGATCATCTTGGCGAAAAACGGCGGCGGCACGGTGATGATGTGCGCTCCGGCCAGGGCGGCATTTTGGATGTCGATGGCGGTGCGCACGCTGCCCACGATGATCTTCGCCGAATACTCCCAGTCATTCAGCCAGGCGCGCACGTTGCGAATGGTCTGGGTGGGATCGTTGCCCTCGTCGGCGATGCGCCCCGCGAAGATGCTCACATAAGTCGCGCCCGCCTTGGTGGCCAGCACCGCCTGGTTGAACGACAGGACGGCGGTGGCATTTACGGCGATGGCTTCGCCGGTGAGTTCGTTGATCACGTCCAGGCTGGACTCGCCGAATTCGTTGACGACGGGAACTTTCACCACGATGTTGCGTCCCCAGGTGGCGAAGGTGCGCGCCTGCTGCAGCATCTGCTGGTGGTCGTTGGTAGTCACCTCCACGCTGAGCGGCCGGTCGCCCAGCAGGGAACTGAGGCGCTTGGACGCCCCTTCCACGTCGTGAATGCCGTCTTTCAGCATGATCGTGGGGTTGGTCGTGACCCCGTCGACGATGCCTTGCTTGAGGAGATAGCGGATTTCCTTTTCGTCGGCAGAATCAATGAAGATTTGCATAGCGCCTTACCTCCGTGAGGAACTCAGTGGCGAGAAACAAAACAGGAACCCAAAAGCAAAAGCATGGTTCAGGAAACTGCGGAGAGGGCGCGGCCCTCAGCGCGGCCTGCCGGATTGTGCTCCGCCAGACGTGTCTCGATGAAATCTTCCATCTCCGCCTTGAAGCGGGGAATGTCGAAACGCTGCACGCTTGCGCGGATAAATTCAGGAGAGAAGTGTTCCTCCAGGCATTCGAATCGCAGAATGGCTTGCGCCAGCGATTCCGCGCTGGGATCCGCGAAGAAGAGGCCGGTGGCGGCGTTGGCGGCAGCGGAATCCGCAGCGGGCAATCCGATCACCGTTTCCAGGGCTCCCCCCCGGCCATAGGCAATCACCGGCCGCCCGAAAGAATGAGCTTCGAGCGGCACCAGGCCGAAGTCTTCCTCGCCGGGAAAGAGCAAGGCGCGGCAATGGGCATAGTTCTCCCGAACCCCCTCATCGTCGAGCCTTCCCAGGAACTCCACGGTAGGCCCAGCCACGGCACGCAGCTTCTTATATAAGGCGCCCTCGCCGATCACCCGCAGGCGGCGCTTGAGCCGAGTGCAAGCGTCGACGGCAAGATCCACGCGCTTGTAGTCAATGAGGCGGCTTACCACCAGGTAGTAGTCGTCGATTTTTTCTGCCAGGTAGCCGTTGGCGAGATCCACCGGGGGATAGATCACGCCTGCGTCGCGGCGGTAATGCTTGCGGATGCGCGCGGCGGCATTTTGTGAGCTGGCCAGAAAGTGGTCCACGCGCGAAGCCGAGGCCAGGTCCCACAAGCGCAGGTAATTGGCGGTCAAGGAAAACACGCTGCCCACCACCGGGCCGAGGGCCTTGCGATAGCGCGCGTGCATTTCCCACAAATAGCGCATGGGGGAGTGGCAATAGCAGATGTGGCAGGTGCGGGTGGAAGTGATAACTCCTTTGGCCGGGCCGGCCTCATGGCTGAGCACGAGGTCGTAGTCCGAGAGATCAAATTGCTCCAGCGCCCAAGGCTGCAAGGGCAGGAAGTGGCGGTGCCAGCGGTGGCTTCCCGGGATCCGCTGCAGAAACGAGGTAGTCAGCCGGTGCGTCCGCAGGCCGGGACTCATGGTCGAGGGATTGGCCACCAGGCAGAACAAGTCGGCTTGGGGAAAAATCTCCGCCAGCACTTCCAACACCCGCTCCCCGCCTCCCCAACCGAGGAACCAGTAGTGCACGATGGCGACTTTGAGATCAGTTTTGAGCATAGGATCCGGATCCGGCCGGCGCTGCCCGCGCCTTCTTCTGCAGAACTTCGCAATAGACTTCCTGGTGCTTGCGCGCACTTTCCCGCCAGGAGAATCTCTGCGCGCGCAGCAGGCCTTTTTCTCGCAGAGCGGCGCGGGTCTCGGGGCTGGCGGAGACGGTCTGCATGGCGGCAGCCATCTCCTCGACGTTCAGAGGATCGAAATATGCCACCGCGTCGCCGCCGACCTCAGGCAGAGAGCTGCTGCTGGAACTGAGTACTGGTGTGCCGCACGCCATTGCTTCCAGCACGGGAAGACCAAAACCCTCCACCAGCGAGGGCATGATCAGGAACTGGGCCGCGGCATAGAAAGAGGGCAAAACATCCTGCGCTACCTGATCGACCAAGTTGACCTTGGCGGTGATGCCCAGCCGGGCGCACTGCTCGATCAGCCGGGCTTTTTCCGGGCCTGCGCCGATAACCAGCAGCTCCCATGCCGAGTTCGTGCGCTGCCAAAAGAGCTGCGCCGCGGCCAGCAGGCGGGCCAGGTTCTTGTGCGGCCGCAAGGCGCTCACGCAAAGCATGTACGGGGTTTGCCGTCCCAGGGCGGCGGCGACCAGGGCGCGTGCCTGCTCGCGGTTCGAAGGCCGAAATTCCTCGCTTACCCCGTGGTAGATGACGCTGATCTTCGACTCGCGCACTGCCAGGCGTTCTACGAGTTGCCGTTTTACATGTTCAGACCCGGTCACGATGTGGTCCGCGCGGCGGGCGACAAGGTGCAACATGGTCCAGGCGTATGCAAACACCGGGAATTTGTGGTTATGCCCCTCCGGCATGAGATGGATGAGGTCATGTATCGACACCACCAGTTTTCCCGAATAGAGCAGGGGCGCGTTGTAGTGCGGCACATGCAGGAGGTCGCAGCCGCGAGCTGCCTTTGGGATCTCGATCTGCTCCCGAAGGGTATAAATCGGGGCCTTCACGATGCGCACCGACTGGCAGAAAGGCGAAACCCGGCCGGCGTTTTCCTCCATGACCAACCCCCGGATGCGAACCCGGTCGCGCAAAATCGAAAGCCCGGCCAACAGGTTGTAGATGTAAGTGCCCAGGCCAGTGCGCAGCCAGCGCGCATCCACGGCTACCTCGTAATTCACACGGGCAGCGGGGGAAGCCGGGGGTTCTGTAACCGCGAGTGCTTCAGGCATGGACCTGAACCGGACGAACGGCATGACTGACCCGCGGCAGCAGCCGATAGGCCGCGCTCAGCAGGCCGATGTGAAACCAGACATACGGCCGCAATATGTTCTGATTGAACTGGAGAATGAGAATGAGAAACACCAGCGCCCAGCCCAGAGCCTTGTTGAGCACGGCATCGTCGGGCACCTGCACGATGGTGTAGAACAGCCCGGACATGTAGGCGAGATAGAACAAGAAACCGAAAGTACCGCTGGCCGCCAATATTTCCAGCGTGGTGCACAGTCCTTCGTTCGCTTTGGCGTCCTCATTGTCATCGATGGTCACGTGATTCTGACCGCCAATCGCGGGCGCAACCCCCCCCAGGCTGACGCCGATCACGGGACTGGAGGTGTAAATGTGCAGCGTCTGCAGGGCCAGATCCCAGCGGCCCTTGGTGGAATGAGATCCGTAGTCATCCAGGATTCCCAACCCATTGGTGAGGAAATCGAGAGTGCTGAGGTCCACTCCGCGCAAGGCCACGGCTGCCAGCAGGACGACTCCGCACGCGGCCGTGACCGGCAGCCAGAGCGACTTTCCTTCGCGCACGCGCCAGTACAGTTTCAATCCCAACCATGCCGCCATCAGGACCCAACCCATGCGGGAGCTGGACATGAATAAGGCGATGGTGACCAGCCAGAACACGGTTCGCAGATAAGGGATGGAATACTTCTTCAGCCGAAGGTAGTCCATCATGACCCAGCCGGTGAGCATGTAGGTGGCGTAGTAGGAGGGCTCGTAGGTGAAGCCATTGATGCGAGCCAGAGTGCCCGGAAACCACCACTCAATCACCAGGGGGGGCTGGAATCCGGCCAGGGGCAGCGCAAATTGTAGAAG
The DNA here is from genome assembly GCA_035500455.1 of Terriglobales bacterium. Lineage (GTDB taxonomy): Bacteria > Acidobacteriota > Terriglobia > Terriglobales > Acidobacteriaceae > DATJXG01. The sequence continues at coordinate 11,260 of DATJXG010000359.1, forward strand.
TCCGAAGGCCGCAGAAAATCCGAAGCTGTACACGTAGAAGCGGAGGACCGTGTGCAATTTGGCTTCAGTGTCCACCACCGCGGTGATTCCCAGCACCATGAGGACGTTGAAAATCAGGAAGAGTCCATAACCGATGCTTCGGCTGAGGAAGACCGTATTCGGCACGAAGCCGAGGATGAACAAAGTCCATAGCAGGAGATATCCGAAGCCCGTCGGCCACACCGAGCGGGAAACAGACTTCCAAAGCCCGGCGGCGAGAATCGGCAACATGGCTACCTGGAACAGGCGCAGGGTGAAACCGCCGATCTTGACCACGGAGAAGAGATCGTCGGAGACGAAAAAGGAACAGAGACAGAGCAGGAAAATCACAGGTTATTCCAGGCGCCGCTGGTTAGAACTGAGCAAATGGTTGTTGGTGCGCATCCTTATCCTGCCGCCGGCGAATAAAAGAGCGAAATGCCTTCCCAGAACGCCTTTTGCGCCAGCCAGAAAGCCTGCCGCCGACGCAATGAAAATACGGACAACGCCAGCAAGTGAAGCAGATAAGCGGGCACCAGAACAAAACGCCAGCAGGGGAAGTGCTTGAGGAAGTAGTACACGTGGTTGCGGATGGCATAACGGATGGAAAAATCCGAACTGGCCCCGGTGAGGCTGCCCACCTTATGCAGCAGCCGGGCGGAAGGAACATAGAACAGTTTCACGCCCTGGCGGTAGGCCCGATAACAGAAATCGGTGTCGTCGTAATAGACAAAATACTTGGGGTCCATCAAGCCGATGCGCTCAAAGACCTGGCGGCGGATCAACATGCAGCAGGTTGGACTGTAGGTCACAAGGCGAGGCTTGTCGAAGCGGCCATCGTCTTTCTGATCGACGCCGAAATGGCGGCTTGACCAGCCCATCAGAAAATAGCCGCCGGCGCACCAGATCCGTTGCGGGTCGGAGAAGTAGTTGATCTTGGGGACGACCATGTCGCAGGCGTGTTCCACCAGTCCCTGCTCCAGGCTGCTCAGCAGGGTAGCGTCGAACACGGTGTCGTTGTTGAGTAAAAGAATGCAGTCACAGCCGTCCTTGAGAGCGGCGCGGATGCCGATGTTGTTGCCCTCGGCGACGCCGACGTTTCCGGCATTGCGGACTACTACGACGCGAGGATCGGCATAGCGAGCGACTTGTTCCAGGGTGTCATCGGAGGATGCGTTATCGATGACGTAGAGAGTGAAATCGGCCAGCGTCTGCGGCAGCAGGGAATCCATGAATGCGGAAATCACCTGCCCGCTCTCAAAGGTCACGGTCACCACTCCGATACGGCTGCGCCTAGCCATGCAGCAGGCCTCGCTCCCGCAACTCATAGAGGGAAGTGTCGTGCGCGGCGGGTACCGGGGCCTGCGCGGCCGCCCAATCCAGGAACTTTCCCAGGCCTTCCTGAAAATTGAAGCGAGGGCGGAATCCCACCGCCTGGCAAGTCTTGCTCAGATCTGCAAAGTTGTGCCGGATATCGCCGTGACGAAACGCTCCCGTGAGCAGGATCTCTCCCCTGCTCCCGAAAAATCGGGAAATCGCCGTGGCGACCTGCAGTACGGTGGTGCTTTGCCCCGTTCCCACGTTGAAGCTTCCGGCCGCTGCAGGATTCTCAATGCAGCGCCAGGTTGCCTCCACCGCATCTTCCACAAAGATGAAGTCGCGGCTCTCCTGACCGTCTTCGAAAACCTGGATGGGGGAGCCGGAGCGGGCGAGGCTGGAAAAGATCGCCAGGATGCCGGTGTAGGGATTGCACAGAGACTGCCCCGGTCCGAAAACGTTCTGGTAGCGCAATGCGCATCCGGCGAAGCCGCAGGAGCGCGCAAACATAAGCACCATTTCTTCCTGCACGCGTTTGGTCAGGCCATAGAAAGAAAGAGGCTGGAGGGGGGCGTCTTCCCGCGTGGCCTGTGGAGTGCAAGCCACTCCGCAGTGCGGGCAGGGCGGATCATACCGGCCGGCGCGGAGATCCTGCGGCGCCCGCGGGCCAGGATGAACCAGTCCATGCTGGGCGCAGCGGTAGCTGCCTTCTCCGTAGATGGCGCGGGAAGAGGCGACGACGACCTTGCTGACGCGGCAGCTTCTGTCGTTCACCAGGCAATGCATGAGGGCGGCCGTCCCGCCGAGGTTGACCTCCTGATAGCGCATCACCTCGTACATGGACTGGCCAGTTCCGGTCTCAGCGGCGAGGTGAACCACAGCGTCCCGCTTGGCCAAGGCGCGCGCCAGCAGATTGGCATCCGCGACATCGCCGCGGTAAAGCTCAACTTCGCCGGCAACATCGGCGGGCAGATCGTCCACGCCGGCATGCACCTGGGGGCTGAAGTTGTCCAGCACCGCCAGGGTACAGCCTTCGCGAAGCAGCCTGCGCACCAGGTGCGAGCCAATAAAACCCGCTCCACCAGTGACCAGAACATTCATATGGAAGCCGCCGTTTTCATCGCCGTAATCTCAATGGCGTCGCCCTGATGGAACAGGTCCACCAGCTTGGCTGTCCAGTGGCAGGAGAGCTTCAACAGTGGGTTGTTGATGATTCGCCCTTCGGTTGACTTTCGGCCGTTGCCACGATTGCGCCAGATCTGCAGGCTTCCCAGAATGCCGGAATAATCGGAGTTGTAGCGCACCGCCTGCAGCAGAAAGTTGTGTTCCCGCAAAAGCCGGGAGAGGGTTTCAACCGAGTACGAGAAGGGATGCACCGGGGCTCCCAGATACCACCAGTACTCGCGAAAGAGCCTGGCGTTGAGGCTGGCGATATTGGGGACGCCGATAAAGAGTTTGCCGTCGGGACGCAACACGCGGTGAATCTCTTCCAGGGTCGACCGCGGGCAGGATACATGCTCGAATGAGTGGTTGGAACGAACGTAATCAAAGAAGGAGTCGGGAAAAGCCGCCTCTTCGAGCAAGCCGGTAAAGATGTCGAGTCCCGCGGTCTGGCGCCCGATTTGCGCTGCCGCCGCGTTGGGCTCGACGCCATAGGTTTCCCAGCCTCGTTCGCGCATCATGCTCATGAACCATCCGCTCCCGCAGCCCAGGTCGAGCATCCGGCCGGGGGCCGGGAAACGCGGATCGACGGTCTGGATGCGGCAGTGCAGCATCTTCTTCAGAAATTCTTTCCATCCCGCGGAATGAAACCTGTCCTGATGGGCGTAGTAGTCCGCGGGATAGAGCGCTGCCAGTTCCTGGTCAGACAAGGCAGGGTTCAGAAATACCAGCCCGCAGCCGGCACAGCGGACGATGCGGTACTCGCCGGGAATGCCGTAGTGGCGGTCCCGCGCGCGATAGATTTCTTGCTGAGCAGTTTCCGCGCACAGCGGGCAGTGGCTCAGTTCGTGGCTCATGGGCTAAGCGACTGGGGACGCCATTTCCACGCCTACCCGAATCCATTGCTGGCGCGTGAAATCGTATTGTCGAAGCACAGCCGCAGGGGCCCCCGCCGCCGTGCAGTAGGGGGGGATGTCGCGGGTAACCACCGAGTTGGCGCCGATCACGGCGCCCTGCCCGATCCTGACGTTGGGAAGAATGACGGCGCCGATCCCGATAAAGGCGCCATCGCCGATCTCTACAAAAGCGTCGTCGTCCTGAATTCGGCCGCCGATTTTCTGCGCCTCCGCCACGTCGGCGAAAGGATGGGTGACGTCCACGATGGAACAATTGGCCGTGATCGAGACCTTGCTGCCGATTCGCACCCGGTTGTGGCAGGCGATGTGGACGTTTTGCTCGATGTTGGTATCGTCCCCGATGGAAAGGCACGGTGTGCGTTCCGAGGAAGACCGCACGGCTTCGAGCCGGGCTCCTTCCCGGATCATCACCCGCTTTCCGATACTGATGAATTCAGGGTTGAGGATCAGGATTGGCCGGCGGATGCAGGATCCACTTCCGAGTTCGCGAAAAAACAGCCGGTAAAAGATGGCGGCCTTGATCCGGTAGTACAGGTTGCTGAGCGCATGCAACTGGTTAAGAAAAGGCATTTGCCCAAGGCGCTGTAACTTCTTCCACATGGTGAAGGTCGAGTGTGAGTCAGGACTGCGCTGCCAGGCGCAGGGAACGCAGCTTGGCGCGCTCGGCTCCGACCAGACCCCAGCGCCATCCGAGGATCGCGGTTAGCGTCAAGGCGGCGAAGGCGCACGAATATTCTGCCGCGGGGGATAGATCAGGAGTTTTCTGCAGCGCGATGGTGCAAAGCATCAGGGGCAGAGCGCAAACCATCGGCCGGAACAGGCCATCTCGCAGGTAATCCGACATGCGGAATTCAATTCTGACGGTGCGCCGCATGTTATAGACGATATTTCCTCCCACGCCCACAGCCGCGCCTACCAGAGTGCCGATGGCCACGCCCATCGCCCCGAACAGGTAGCCGCCGATGAGGCTGGCGAGCAGGTTGGAGAAGCCCTCGAGAAGAGGCGTGAGGATGACCAGGCGCTGTTGCCCGGTCCCGAGCAGCATCATTATGTAGGGGACGGCGGAGAGGCGGAGCATATTCGCCGCCACCAGCACCTGCATTACGGCGGTTCCGTGGAGCGCGTATTCCGGGCCCAGCCACACAGCGAGAATGCGGCGCGCGAACAGCACCAGCGGAAGCCCGGTCAGCAACAGCAGAAACGCGCCATAGCGCGTCGCCGTGATCATGCTGACTCCGAGATCGGCCGCGGCTTCGCGGGCGGACTGTTCCGCCGAAGCCGGAATCAGGACTCCGAATACGGCGTTCTGCAGGCCCGCCAGAAACACCACCAGGGTGGCCGCAACCGAGTAATAGGCGACCGCTCGAAATTCAAAATATCCCACCAGGAGCACATCCAGCCCGGTCACCAGCAGCATGGCGAAGGACCACACGCTCAGGCTCAGGCAGTAGTCGAAGAGTTCTTTTCCCGCCGCGCGCGAGAACAGGCGCATCGAGGCGCGGATCGCCGGCGCCAGCTTTCGGTACAGCAGGTACTGCAGGCCGTAGGCCGCCAGATTGACCGCTGCCATCGCTGCTCCCATCCGGGCCAGATCGCCGCCATGGCGGACAATCAGGACCAGGAGCACGGCGCTCAACGCCTTCGATCCGGCCAGGATCACGGCCGGCACTTCGTAGCGCTGCAGACCGATGAAGATTCCATTGAACACAGAGGCCGGCAGCCCAACGGCTAATGAACTGGCCACCAGCATCAGGGCCACGCGCGCGTCCCTGGCCAATGCGGCCGGAATCTGCGGAAAAAGATGGGGAAGCAGAATCGCGGCACCGACGCTCGCCGCAAGGCCGAGCAGGCCAGCCGCGGTAAGGGCCACCAGCGAGGTGCTGACAATCTGGTCGCGATGCGCGGTGTCGCCCTTCTGGTGGGTGTAGGCCACGAAGCGCCCCACAGCGGTCTGAATTCCGAAATCCAGATAGCCGATGTAGGCGCTAAGCTGCAAAACCAGGGCCCAGGCGCCGTAGGCCTCCACCGACATGGCGCGAGTAAGGAAAGGCGGCAACAGAAGCGCGACCAGGGCGGCGGAACTACCCCGCGCCACGTTAGCAACGGCATTCTTCAGCAGTTTGCCGCTTCGCGTCATCTGTTTGGCTCGAAACACGCCCGCTCTTTTATCTCCGGCTGGCTCTCCCGGCGGGTCTCCCGCTGCGCGCGGAAAGCCTCGCGCGGCTGCGAGAAGGTGGTTAACGTCCATTGCGCGCGCCGACAAACGCCAAAGACTTTTCGGCTTCGGTCCGCTGCACCAACTCCAGGTCGGCGAGGGCCATCATGCGAATCAGCTCTTCGAAGCTCACTTCGGGTGTCCAGCCGAGTTTTTCCCTGGCCTTTTGGGCGTTACCGCAGAGCGTGTCCACTTCGGCGGGTCGAATGAGTTTGGGATCAATCTCCACGTGCTTCTGCCAATCCAGCCCCAGGGTGCCGAAGGCAACCTCCAGCAATTCGCGAATGCTGTGAGTTTGCCCCGTGGCCAGCACGAAGTCCTCGGCCTCCGTTTGTTGCAGCATCAGCCACATGGCGCGTACGTAGTCTCCCGCGAATCCCCAATCGCGCTTGGCATCCAGATTGCCCATGAGTAGCTTGGTGGCCAGGCCGCACTTGATGCGCGCCGCCTGATGGGTGACCTTGCGGCTGACAAACTCCAGGCCGCGGCGCGGCGATTCATGGTTAAAGCCCATGGCCGAGCAGGCAAACAGGCCATAGCTCTCGCGATAATTCACGGTGAGGTAGTGGCCGAAAACTTTGGCTACGCCGTACGGGCTGCGGGGATAAAAGGGCGTGGTCTCGGTTTGCGGCGTCTGGCGCACCTTGCCGAACATCTCTGAGCTTGAGGCCTGCAGGAAGCGGGCTTGCGGGCGGTGCCGGCGAATGGCCTCCAGCACACGAATCACGCCCAGGCCGGTGACATCGCCGGTGAGCACGGGTTGCTTCCAGGAGACCGGGACAAAACTCTGCGCCGCCAGGTTGTAAACCTCGTCCGGCTGAACCGAGAGCATGATGGTGTCGAGGGAAGACTGGTCGGTGAGGTCGCCTTCGACGAGTTCGATATCGTTCATCAGGCCTTCAATGCGGTCAAAAGTCTTCACGCTGCTGCGGCGCAATAGGCCGAAGACCTGGTATCCCTTTTGCAGCAGCAGTTCGGCCAGGTAGGATCCGTCCTGCCCGGTGATCCCGGTAATCAGTGCGCGCATATTCTTCTCCTGTTCAGGATGTGGGGTGTGACCGCAAACGATGTTTAGGACTCCCGGTCGGACTCGTCCTCATGCCCATTCCGCCGAAAACGGCTCGCCGTCTCGTCGGGTGGCCCGCCAGGGCTGTGACCGTTGCGCGAAGTCCAGGGCAGGTGGCTCTTAAGCGTATGGAACTCTGATTTCGCGCTTTGAAAAACTTCCGTGGCAAAGGCTTTGCGGGGATCGCTGGAGGCAAGCTGATCCCACCCCGCCTTGGCGCATACCCAGGCCGCCGCCAGCCCCATACAAAGCATGGTGCAACAAATGACGATCACGGTGCGGGGAGGAAACGACTTCCGCTCGGGAACCACGGCCGCGTCCAGCACCTTGACGGTGGGAATTTCTTTGGCCTCCTGCACCTTGGCCATCTCGTATTCCTTGGTGAGGGTTTCGAGCACCGCCTCCTGGATCTTGGTGCGCCGGTAAAGGTCGGCGAACTGCACTCCCAGCAAGGGCAGCTTGCGGATGGAAGGATACAGGTCGTTGCTGGTGTCGTTGGCCAGGTCGGCAGTGGTTCCTCCCTTGCCCCCCAGTTTTTGCAACTGGTTTTTCAATTCGTCCATCCGCGCCCGCAGGGAGCGGACGCGCACATTGCCGTCGGTATAAATCTGTTTGAGGCCTTCATACTCCGATTGCGCGGCAATGAGTTCGCCCTGCAGGGTGGCCGCCGCTTCCACCATGGCTTTGCCCTGCTCCTTGACGTCGATAGTGGTGTTCTTGCTGGCGTACTGGCTGAAATCGGTCTCCGCCGATTCCAGATCCTGGGAGACCGACTTCAGACGTCCTTCCAGGAAAATTCGTTCCCGCCGCGCCGAGGAAGTGCTCAACTCCGCCACCAGGCGATTGAGTTCATCGACGTAGGCCTGGGCCATGGCGGTGGCCCGCTGCGGGTCGCGGTCGCTCACTCTGATGGTGATGATCTGGCTCTTGCGGTCAATGGAGACGTCGGTGCGGTCGGCGAGGTCGCTGCGCGCATCTTCCATACGCCGGTCCCAATAGACGTGTTTCAGGTTGAATTGCTGGATCAGATTGTCCCGCACGGTGCGGCTGCCCAGGATTCCCACAAAAACGTCGCTGTTGCTTTTGAGGCCCAGAAGATTGCTGGCGATGCCGCTGAGCCCCTCGCCACCGGAGCTGGTGCTCTGGGACATCGCCGCCACCGCCGCCAGCGCCATGCCGGAACCGGACTGGTTGTC
>DATJXG010000360.1:0-6861 GCA_035500455.1 Terriglobales bacterium
GAAGCGGGCGATGCGGGTTGAGGCCTTTTCGGTAATGATCTTCAGGCTCTCGACTACCCCCGGCACCACTTCGTGCTCCAGGCCGGAGTAGAGGCTCTCGGTGTTTTCCCGCACGATGATCAAATCCACATCCGGGTAGCGGGTGGGGATGTGGGGAAGATTGCTGATCGGGCGGAAGTTGGCGTAAAGCTCAAACTGCTTGCGCAGGGCCACGTTGATACTGGAGAAGCCTCCGCCTACAGGGGTGGTCACGGGGCCTTTCAAAGCTACCCGCGTGCGCTCGATCGATTCGGTCAATTCTCTCGGGATGTACTCGTGGTACTTCTCGTAGGCTTCGGCGCCTGCCTGAAAGCTTTCCCATTCGAATTTCAGGCCGGTGGCTTCGAGGATGCGCACGGCGGCCCGGGTGACTTCGGGGCCGATGCCGTCGCCGGGGATGAGTGTGACTTTGTGGGCCATGTGGCTCTTTATCTTAATCGGTACGGAAGGCCGCGAGCTTCAATCCAGCTTCGACATCGAACTGTGCAGGGATGGGGGCTTGCCCCGCCCTTGGATTTGCTGTCTTTTCCCCCATTTGCTCGCATCGCCATTTGCTCGCTTTGCTCGCGGGGCGGGGCAAGCTCCGTCCCCACACGAGCATCGCTAGGTCTTGGCCACGCCTTTCGGCTTGGCTTCGGGCTCCCTGGTCTTCAGCAGATCTTTCAGTTCGGTCATGAACTCCTGGACGTCCTTGAAGTCCAGATAGACCGAGGCGAAGCGGACATACGCAACCTTGTCGTGGCGGCGCAGGCGGTTCATGATCAGCTCGCCGATCTCGCTGGTCTTGCGCTCGCGCTCCGGCGACTCCACGATGAAGCTCTCCGCCTCGTTTACGATCTGCTCCAGCTTGCCGATCGGTACCGGGCGCTTCTCGCAGGCGCGGAGCAGGCCATTCAGCACCTTCTGGCGGTCGAATTTTTCGCGACGGCCGTCTTTCTTCACCACCATGTAGGGGATTTCATCGATGCGTTCGTAGGTGGTGAAGCGCTTTTCACACTTCAGGCATTCGCGGCGGCGGCGGATAGAGTCCGCCTCTTTGCTCTCGCGCGAATCCACAACTTTATCGTTGGCGTGGCCGCAAAACGGGCATTTCATGGCGAGGAATGCGAAGTTGCATTGTAGCAGGCAGAAACGCCGTTCTCAGCGCCCTCGGCGGCAGTTCTCTGCGGCCTTGGCGATTTAGGATTTTTCCGTCCAGAAAGGCAAAGGCAAACCCTTAAATCGCCGAGGGCGCGGAGGAACTAATCTGCGGAGGGAGGGACTGTTTCCGCTTCTTTCTCGCTGGCGCTTTCGGCGGAGAGCTTGCGTAGCGAGAGATGGCCGCTGTGAGCGTAGGCCAGCCCGACCGGGATGCACGACATGAACGTCACCAGCCACAGCAGAATTCCGCAACTCACGGCCAGTTCGGGCGGGATGCCGTAAATCACCTGCAGGGCGCCGATCACCGCCATCTGGCTTCCGCCGCCGACCGCCGGCAGCTGCACCAGAGATCCGATCATGCTGAAGCCCATCAGCAGCAGCACGTGAGAAACGTCCATATTGCTGAGGTGAGGCCGGTCGCCGACTTTCTTGATCCGCCGGTTGTGAAGGAAAAGCCACATATCGCCGTGCAACTCGCGAATGTGGTAGCCCTTTGCACTGAGGGCGCCGTTCAACTGCTCCACCATGTCCGAGGTCAGCGGTTGCCCTGCTTCCTCCGGAAGGCCCGCCAGTTGGGCGGTCTGTACGTCCACTGCCGGGGGGCCTTCGCCCTGCCCGGCTTCGACCGCGGGCTCCGGGGGGTACGAGTGGGCCACCTGCCGGTACGCCAGGGCGATCAGGAACCACATGAGCAGCGAGATGGCCACCAATTTGAGGAATGACTTGCCGCTCGAAATCGTGTTCAGCCCTTCTCCAAAGGCGCGCACCTTCTGATCGACGTGATGAGCCAAGCCGGCGGAAAATTTCGAGGTCACGCCATGGAGAAACTCCGCCACCCTGTGGCCGCGACGGCGGATGAGCACCGCCGCCAATGCCATAAAGCCCACCAGCCCACAAAGCGCCACCGCGGCCAGCCGGAACTTGGCGAGATAAGGATTGCCCTGAATGGCAGAGGAAGAAAATACGTCTACCGCCATGAGGACGGTGAAGGCGCCGATGTCGAAAATCCGCTCTACCGTCCACGCCCCGATCTGCGACGAAACCGAGACCTGCTCGCCCTTGGCGATGAGGTAGGGGCGGATGAACTCGCCGGGACGTCCCAGCAGGGCCAGTCCGGTAAAGCCGATAAAAGTCGGGCCGACCAATCGAGCTGTCGTCGTCTTACGAACAGGCTCGAGAAACACCTTCCAACGCAGGGCGCGCAAAATGTAGGTGAGGTAGATGAGAGCGATGGCGGTGACAATCTGAAGAGGATGGACCTGGCTGGCGTGGCGGAACTTGGCCCAATCGAACGAACGCCAATGCTGTACCTGGAAATAAACCAGAGCGCCGAGAATTGCTACCAGAACAGCGGTAGTAAGAATGCGTTTATTTGTCATGTACCCGAGGCGCCCGGCGGCAATGGCTCCGGGCGTCGCCCCACCGAGCCAATGTCAAGGTATATGACCGGCAGGCGAGGGTCAACGCGCGAACGGAGGTGGCAAGGTCGGAATCTGTGACTCTCGGACGACATTCCCTCTCCTTCCCATGCAGCTGCGATTGTTCTGGCGGCGGGAAATCTTACAACGCCGAGTTCGCGGAGGATACGCGCCGAGGGCGCGGAGGGCGGCGATCTAAGGGCTGGGTGTCCGGTTCTCGGCTACTCCGGTCGATGCTGCGGGCTTGGCAGGTTTTTTGGCGGAGGTTCTGGGGCTGGAAGCAGGCGCGGCCTTAGTAGCGGCCCGCCTGGCGGCGATCTCGGCTTTCTCCTCGGCGATTTTCTTGCGGTTGTAGTCGAGGATGATGCGGCGAACATAGGCGCGGGTCTCGCGGTAGGGCGGGACGCCGTGATATTGCTGCACCCGTTGCGGCCCGGCGTTGTAAGCGGCCAGCGCCTTGATCAAGTCAAAATTGTATTGCTCCAGCAGTTCGCGCAGGTAGCGCGTTCCGCCGTCCACGTTGGCCTGTGGATCGAAGCTGTTATTTACACCGAGGCGAGACGCGGTCTGCGGCATCAGCTGCATCAGTCCGCGGGCGCCCTTGGGAGAAATCGCGTGCGGGTTGAAGTTGCTCTCGGCGTGGATCACGCTGTTGATGAGGTCGGGATCGATGCTGTGCGCGGTGCTGGCGGAATTGACTACATCGCTGAGATTTACCTTCGGCGGAGCAGCCATCAGAGGCTGAACCGGCAAGTGCGGCATGGTTGCCGGAGCCATGACCGGCGTAGCCGCAACAGGGACGATGGCCGGAGCCGGCGTCAGGTCGGTCTCGAAGTGGTCGATATCGCTGGTGGGAATGTCGGTATAGCCGCTGCCAGTGAGATAGAGCCGGGTAATGGAGCCTACCTGCTGCCGGCTCTCGCAGCGCACAGTAAATCCATTGCGCAGGACGGCAACCTCCGCGGCCAAAGCCGGAAGCGCCATCAACAGAACCGGAACCAGAAGTTTAGCCAGCCTTCGCATGCTTCTTTTCGGGACGAACATCTCGGAAACGAACATCTTCGAACGAGCATTTCCGAACGAACTATCCGCCCATCCCAGTCGAATCGTTGCCCCGGGCAAGTCCGGGCTGTTACCGCGGAGTCACCATCCTAAAGCCGTTTCGATCGCTGCCGCTACCCCACTTTGGTCATTCGGCAAGGTGACTGTCCAGCCATTACGGCGGAGTTCAGCCGAGGCATTCCCCATGATATAGGGCTTTCCGGCGAAGGCAAGCATTTCGATGTCGTTATAGTTATCGCCGATGGCCATGACCTGTTCCCGTGGAATGCCGCGCGAAGCGGCCCATCGCTCGACTGCGCGGCCTTTGGAACACTTGCCGTCAAGGACATCCACAATGGAGAGATCGCGGCCGGGATACTCGGTGCGGAGAACCGTAATCTGGTCGCGCAGCCCGCAGGCCTCCAGGGCTTGAAGGGCCTTCTGCATGTGCCCCAGGGAGCCGCAGAACATGGCCTGCACCGGATCGCGGGTGATCGCGCTTTCGATGGGAACCACGAGGTCGATGAACTGCATGTTCTTTTCCAGCCAGCGCCGGATGCTCCCAGCCAGTTCGTCCATGCGCTCCAGAACGATGGCGCCTTTTTCTTCGGTATCGAAGGTGAGGACGGTGCAGCCGCGGAATTCGCGCATGGCACCGCAGAGAGTGCGGCAGGTATCGGCCGGCATCATTTCGCGGTGAAAGGTCTCGCCTGCCAGCGAGCGGGTGATCGCCCCGTTGGAGCTGATGAGCCAAAAGTCGAAACCCAGCTGCTGCGCAATCGGCAGGGCGAAGGTATGGCGGCGTCCGGTGACCAGAATGACCTCAACCCCCTGCTGGTGGGCACGTCGCAGGGCTTCAAGATCGCGGGGGGAGATTTCGAATTGGGGATTGAGCAGGGTGCCGTCGATATCGACGGCCAGCAGGCGAATGGGAGCGGATGCCACCGCTGATTCTAGCACCGGAGGGGGCTGCATCGATTTCGCTTTGCTTCGATTTCGCTATGCTATAGTCGCGCGGATATTATGGGTTTTCTCTTGTTCCATTTATTTTCCTGGTGGGGCCTGATTCTGCAGGCGGTGGCGATCGTCCACTTCATCCGCCGCCGGCCGGATGTGTTCTGGCTGTTTGTCATCCTTATCGGCGGCTGGCTGGGGGCACTGGTTTACGTGGTCGTAGAAGTGGTTCCGGACGCGGGATTGCTGCGGCAGTCGTTCAAGGTCTTTCCCCGGCGCAAGCGGATTCGCGAGCTGGAAAATGCGGTGGTGGACAACCCTTCCGCCGGCAACTACGAGGAGCTGGGCGATCTGTACCTGGAGGAAGGGAAGTACGCCCGTGCGCGGCAATGCTTCGACAAGTCGATCAGTTCGCGCCGCGATTCGCCCGATCCGTTCTATCGCCGGGCGATCGCCGCCATTCATATGGGCGATTACACCGCCGCCTTGCCGGACCTGGAGCGGGTTATCTCGGAAGATCCGGAATACGATTTCCACCGGGCGCCCGGCTTGCTCGCCCACGTGTACGCCAACACCGGACAAACGGCGAAGGCTGAGGCGCTTTTCCAGAGCGCAACCCGGATCTCTACGCTCTCGGAGACCTATTACAACTACGCCACTTTTCTCGCCTCCCAGCAGCGCAACGCCGAAGCTCGCGAGTGGGCGCAGCGCATCCTGGCTAAACGCCCCACCATGCCCGGCTACCTGCGCCGACGCGAACGTCCCTGGTTCCGCAGGGCCAGCGGCTTGCTCGGCCGCCTTGGTAACTGACGGTTTGTGCTCCTGGTGAGTGTGAGCTTGGGGAGGCTGCGGAATTAACCGCAAAAGCCGCAAAGAACATCAAGAACGGCTCGATCGGCGCTCTCGCGCTGAATGCTACACTCGTCGGCGATGCCTGGTAACTTCCATCTTGAGTGCACCAAATGTGGTGCAACCTATCCTGCCGACGGGCCGCAGACTGTTTGCCCTCGGGATGGCGGTGTATTGTTCGCACGCTATGATCTTGCATCCTTAAAGAATCACTTTAAGCTGTCCTCGCTGGCTGGACGTGCCTCGTCGATGTGGAGATACGCCGAGGTGCTGCCCGCGGCGCCGCCGGTGACGCTCGGCGAGGGCTTTACGCCGCTGCTTTCCAGCCGCGAGTTCCAGAACGTTTCCATCAAGGATGAAGGGCTGAATCCCACGGGATCGTTCAAGGCGCGGGGCTTATCTGCCGCGGTCACGATGGCGAGGGCCTATGGACTGAAGAAGCTGGCCATTCCCTCCGCAGGCAACGCTGCCAGCGCCCTGGCAGCCTATTCCGCGGCGGCTGGGCTGGAGGCGCATATCTTCATGCCCAAGGATGTGCCGCTGGCCAATCGCGTGGAGTGCGAAAGCTACGGGGCACACGTCACGCTGGTCAACGGACTGATCAGCGATTGCGCGCGCGCGGTCGCCGAGCGCAGCCGGCTGGAAGGCTGGTTCGATGTTTCCACCTTGAAAGAGCCCTTTCGAGTGGAGGGCAAGAAGACCATGGCGTATGAGGTCGTAGAGCAGCTGGGCGGTCGAGTGCCGGGTGGGATTATTTATCCCTGCGGCGGGGGCGTGGGGCTGATCGGCATGTGGAAGGCGTTCGAGGAGATGGAAGCGCTGGGCTGGATAGGCTCTGAACGGCCGAAGATGGTTGCCGTACAATCTGCCGGTTGCGCACCAGTTGTTAAAGCATGGGATGAACAGAAGAATGCGTCTGAGGCGTGGCCGGGAGCGTCCACGATAGCGGCGGGTTTGCGCGTGCCCAAGCCTTACGGCGACTATCTGATTCTGGATATTCTGCGCAAGAGCGGGGGAACGGCCATTGCGGTTACTGACGCAGAGATTATGGATGCGCTGTGGCAGTGGGCTAGAGTCGAGGGTGTGTTTGCCGCCCCGGAGGGTGCGGCGTCGTTGGCGGCCTACCGCAAACTTCGGGCGAGCCGATTCTTTGGGCCTGATGACTTGGTCGTGCTCTTCAACACCGGGTTAGGATTGAAATATCTGGACGTGATCGACGCCGCTAACAAGCCGAGCGCTAAGCCCACTTCGCGCCAGATCGGCGGGATCATCGGGCCGTATTAGGGCAACCCTTTTGACCGCAGAGGGCGCTGAGAACGCTGAGCATTGACAATCCTCCGCGAACTCCGCGTGCTCTGCGGTTATCCACTCCCGCGGTTTAAGCCTTTCCGCCCAACTTCTCGAAGAACAGGCAGATCGA
>DATJXG010000361.1:0-2795 GCA_035500455.1 Terriglobales bacterium
GCCATCCGCGCCTACTACGGCAAGGCCCAGCAATACGCCTATTTCGGCGGCTGCTCTAACGGCGGACGCCAGGCGTTGATGGAAGCTCAGCGCTACCCCGCAGACTACGACGGCATTCTCGCCGGCGCCCCCGCCAACTACTGGACCCACCTGCTGGCCAACGCCCTGTGGGACGCGCAGGCGACCACCAGCGATGACGCCAGTTATATTCCTTCCGCCAAGGTGCCGGCGATCGCCGACGCCGTGGTGGCCGCCTGCGACAAGCTGGATGGAGTGGCCGACAGCATTCTGAACGATCCCCGGCAGTGCCACTTCGATCCCGCCACCATCGCCTGCAAGGACGCGGAATCCGACAAGTGCCTGACCGCACCGCAGGTAGCAGCGCTGAAGAAAATCTACGCTGGTCCCAGTGACAAGAACGTCCAGATTTTCCCCGGATTCCTTCCCGGCGGGGAAGAAGGCGGCGGTGGCTGGAGCCTCTGGATCACTGGTCCCGCGCCCGGCAAGAGCCTTCTGTTCTTTTTCGCCAACGGATTTTTCTCCGATATGGTGTACAGCGATCCCAACTGGAACTACAAAACCGCCGACGTCTCCCAGGCCACCCGGGACGCCGACCAGATCGCCCACACCTTCAACGCCACCGATCCCGATCTCGCTCCGTTCAAGGCGCACGGCGGCAAACTCATCCTCTACCACGGCTGGAACGATCCCGCGATCTCCGCGCTCAACACGGTGAACTACTACAACAGCGTGATAATCACGATTGGGCGGAAGGATGTGCAATCGTTTCTGCGGCTCTACATGGTCCCTGGCATGCAGCACTGCGCCGGCGGCCCGGGGCCGGATTCCTTCGGAGCCGGCTCGCGCCCTCCGGGTGATCCGCAGCACGATATTCAGGCCGCGCTGGAGCAGTGGGTGGAAAAGAGGAAAGCGCCGGCAGAGATCATCGCCACCAAGTATGCCGGGCCACCGTCATCATCGGACATAAAGACGGATATAAAAATGACCCGCCCGCTCTGCCCCTATCCCGAGGCCGCAAAGTACAAAGGCTCCGGCGACAGCAATCAAGCAGAAAACTTCACCTGCAGAAAATAAGTTGGCGGCAGCATTTCTCAGCGTCCTCTGCGGCAGTTCTTGGCGACCTCGGCGTTGTAAGGTTTTCGCCGGGCAGCGCTCCAGAGTTATCCACAGCCAACAGACCGCAAGGTTGACATCCGTCACAGACAACGTGGTGCCTGTTGCAATATGTTCGCTCCATGGCGCAAGTGGCGATTCTGCACCGGCCGCACTCTGACTATTCCTCCTTTACCGAGGACCAACTCACTCGCAGAATCATCGGAGCCGCGATTCAGGTGCACCGCAGGCTGGGGCCGGGCATGCTGGAATCGGCATATGAAGCTTGCCTGGCCCACGAGTTGCGGCAGATTGGCCTGCGATTGGAACAGCAGAAGGCCGTGCCGCTGATTTACGGCAGCGTAAAACTTGACTGCGGCTTCCGTGCAGACCTGCTGGTGGAGGGTCGCGTGGCCGTTGAATTGAAATGCAAGGAAGCCTTGCACCCGGTAGATTACGCGCAAGTGCTCTCGCACCTTAGGCTTCTCGGCTTGCAGGTAGGCCTGCTGATCAATTTTCATGTTGTGCTACTTAAGGATGGAATTACCCGGATCGTGAACAACTACCGGGAAGAGCCCAGCGGTGTTGCTCCTGAGAAGGGAGTAGAACCCTAAAACGCCGAGGACGCAAAGAACATCCGCCGAGTTCGCTGAGCAGTTCTCAGTGCCCTCGGCGGCAGGTCTTCGCGTCCGCGGGCGTTTTAGGCTTTTGTCTTATTTCTCCCGCGCCACCACAAACTCCGGCGCCCAAAGCAAAGCCCGCTTGATTTCAGAATCCGGAAAACTGCAGATCGCGGCCCGCGCCGCTTCGGCATACTGCATCGCCCTCGCATTGGCGGCTTCGAGCGATCCATAGCGGTTCAAGACTTCGAGGATCTGCGCATGGGTTACGCCCTCGAACGCGCGTTCCCGCAGTACAGTCTCAATGAGTTGCCGCTCAGCCGGCGTGCAGCGTTCCAGGGCGTGGATCACCGCCATGGTGACTTTGCCTTCACGCAGGTCGCTGGCCACGGGCTTGCCCAGCACACTCTCCGACGCCGTGAGGTCGAGCACGTCATCCACGATCTGGAATGCCATCCCCAGGCTGCGGCCGTACTGCGCCAGGTTTTCCTCCTGCTCGGTGGTCGCGCCTCCGAGAATCGCCCCCAGCCGCATGCAAACCGAAAACAGGCACGCCGTCTTGCGATAGATCAAATCGAAGTGCTCTTCCAGCGGGATCAGCTTGCCCAGCTTCTCCATCTGCAACAGTTCGCCCTCGACCATCTGCTGCGTGAGTTCGATAAGCGTATCCAGCACGCGGAAGTTGCGCTCCTGCACCGCGACCTTGAACGCCTGCATGTAAAGCCAGTCGCCCGCCAGCACGCACTTGGAATTGCCCCACTGGGTGTTCGCCGCCGGACGCCCGCGCCGGGTATCGGCTTCGTCGATGATGTCGTCGTGCACCAGAGTCGCGGTGTGAATGATCTCCATTACCGCTCCCAGCCGGACCGCGCCCCGGCCTTCGTAGTTGAAGAGCTTCGCCGAGAGCAGCAGCAGCGCCGGCC
Source organism: Terriglobales bacterium (assembly GCA_035500455.1). Taxonomy (GTDB): domain Bacteria; phylum Acidobacteriota; class Terriglobia; order Terriglobales; family Acidobacteriaceae; genus DATJXG01. The sequence continues at coordinate 2,657 of DATJXG010000361.1, forward strand.
GCAACCGCTTGCCGCCGCCATTGCGCAGGTATTCGCCGATCTCGGTGATAGCCTGCACGCCGGCCACCGTATCGCGCCCGAACTCGCGCTCGATGGCAGCCAGATCCTCGCGCAGCAACTCGAAGATCTCTTTCCCGTT
>DATJXG010000362.1:0-11493 GCA_035500455.1 Terriglobales bacterium
CGCGCCCGGGTGCAGAGCGGGCGCTTCCTGCGCGCTTTCCGCAAAGCTCAGCGCCTGCAGGATATCGCCGCCGTGGCCGAGCAGTTCCGTCCCAGCCCGCTGGTGGGGGTATTCGAGGGCGGATTCGAGGAATATCGCCGCCAGGTGGGCAGCGTCGGCTTGCTGCGCAACCCGACCTCAGTGCAGCGGGCGATGCAGATCGCAGCCTCGGAAGAGCTTACCCGCCTGGAGCGCAACCTCACCTGGCTGGCCATCACCGGAGCGGTTACCCCGTTTATCGGCCTGTTTGGCACCGTGTGGGGCATCATCGACGCGTTTCACGGCCTGGGAACGGCGGGCGCGGCGACCCTGCGGGCTGTGGCTCCCGGCATTTCGGAAGCCCTGATTACGACCGCGGCCGGGCTGGTCGCCGCCATTCCCGCGGTAATCGCCTACAACCTGATCGGCGGCTCCATTCGCGAATTTGCTTCGCGCGGCGATGACTTCGCCCTCGAAATGCTGAACGCGGTGGAGCGCCAGCAACCGCAACCCGCCGCGCATCGCGTGGCCGAAGCGCCCGAGGTAAGGCGGTAATGGCATTCACCGCGGCCAACGGGCGCACCCAGACCTCGCTCTCCGATATCAACATCACGCCCCTGGTGGACGTGGTGCTGGTGCTGCTCATCATCTTCATGGTCACGGCGCCGGTGCTGCAGTCCGGGATCGAAGTCAACGTCCCGAAAACCCGCACCGTGAAAGAAATTACTGAAGAGCGGCTGGTCATCACCATCAACAAGGAACAGCGGGTTTTTCTGGGAAATGACGCGGTAAACATCAACGAAATCGCCGCTAAACTGCATCAAAAGATCAGGGATCCGCAGCATCAGTCGATTTACGTGCGCGCCGACGAGGATGTCCCGTTCGGCGCTTTTGCCACGGTGATGGATGCGGTGAAGCAATCCGGCATCTCGAACGTCAGCATCGTCACCCAACCGCTGAACAGCAATGGCAGCCAGCGCTGAAATCTTTTTTGAACACGATTCCTGGGGCCGCAACCTGGCATGGTCGCTCGTGCTGCATGTTGCGGTCACGGGGGGAATTCTGCTCTACGTTGTGATCGCTCCGGCCGGTGGCGGCTCCAACTGGGGCGCGGGCGGGGGCGGAGATGCCATCGGGGTAACCCTGGCGAGCACGGTGCCGCTGCCGGCCAAGGAAGCGCCGGAGCAGAACGTGCTGGCCAACGAGTCCAAGGGACTGTCGCAGTCGCAGCCCCAGCCGAAAGAAGAGGAGAAGGCGCCCGAGGCGATACCGATCCCGGAGAAAGAGACCAAGAAAAAACCCAAGCCGGCGATCAGCGCCAGCAAACGCAAACCCGAGCCGCAACCCGTAGAAGAGGCCAACAACGTGGTTCCCTTCGGCCAGGGCGGCCCGGTGAGTGGGCCATACGGTACCTTCAGCGCCGCCGGCGCCAAGGGCGGATTCGGCTTCACCGGCGGCGGGGGTGATTTCGGCACTCGCTACGCCTGGTATGTGCGGGTAGTGCAGCAGAAAGTTTCTGAGAATTGGCTGAAGTACGAAGTGGATCCCTCGATCACCGACGCGCAGCGTGTATATGTGACCTTCGACGTGATGCGCGACGGCCATCCTGCCAATGTGCAGGTAGAGCAGTCGAGCGGGGTTCCATCGCTCGATCAATCGGCGGTACGGGCGATTCAGCGTATTGATACTTTTGGTCCCCTCCCGTCCGATTATTCGGGAAACAAGGTTTCGGTTGAGTTTTGGTTCGATTACAAGAGATAGGTAGCTGCTAGCTCCTGGCTTCTAGCTCCTGGCTACCAGCTTGAAAACGGAAAGTTAGATCGACCTTAAAGTTCTTGTCATTCCGAGCGAAGCGAGGAATCTGCAGTTTGTCGAAGACATTACAACCCGGACGAAATACTGGCATCGTGAAACGCTATTTGCTCGCACTCAGCGCTCTGCTCGGTTTAGCTTCAGCACTCGCGCCGGCTGCCTTTGCGCAAGACGATTGGATCCGCACCGGCACCGGCCTGGGCGTGGAAAAGATCCGCATCGCCGTTTCCGATTTCAAAGCCTCCAATCAGGACCCCAAGAACGCCGCGCTGCTCAAGGAATTCAACGATACCTTGTGGTATGACCTGGACAACGCCGGCATCTTCGACATGGTGTCGAAGAGCTTCTATCCCCTCGGCGAAGTCGGCTCGCCGGCCGACGTGAAGTTCGATGCCTGGAGCGCCCCTCCGCCGAACGCCGCCATGCTGGCCTTCGGCAACCTGGGTGTCTCCGGCGCCAACCAGACGGTGCAGGGCTGGCTCTACGACGTAAAGAATGCCACCCAGCCGCAGGTGCTGGGCAAGCAATATACCGACGCCGCCACTGAACAGGGCGCGCGCAGCATCGCCCACAAATTTGCCGACGAAATCATCATGCGGCTGGGTGGCGGCGTGAACGGCATCGCCGAGACCAAGATCTATTTCGTCAGCTCGCGCAGCGGGCACAAGGAAATCTGGGGCATGGACTACGACGGGGCCAACCAGCACGCCCTTACTCATATGGATTCCATCGCTCTCTCACCCCACATTTCGCCCGATGGTTCGCGGCTCGCTTTCAGCGCTCTCACCGGCGGCAGCTGGTCGATCATGATGTACTCCCTCGATCTCAACCGGCTGGTGACGTTCCCGAGGTACGGGGGCACGAACCTCTCGCCGGCCTGGGCCCCGGATGGCACCAAGCTGGCGTTTTCCTCTTCGCGCGGCGGCAATCCGGATATTTACGTCTCCGATATCGCGGGCGCCGGACTGCACCGGCTTACCGACTCCAAAGGTCCGGACGTTTCCCCGGCCTGGAACCGCAAGACGGGCGCGCAGATTGCCTGGGTCAGCGGCCGCACTGGGCTGCCGCAGATTTACACCATGGATGCGGACGGCGCCAACGTGCAGCGCCTCACCGATGAAGGCTACGCAGTTTCTCCGGCCTGGTCGCCTAACGGCCAATTCCTGGTTTTCTCCTGGATTCGGCACTACGGTCCGGGGGCACCCGGCGGCGAAGACCTCTACCTGATGGATCTGGCCAGCAAGCGCTGGGTGCAGCTCACCCACGACGGCGGCCGCAACGATTTTCCCTGCTGGTCTCCGGATGGGCGGCACATCATATTCCAATCCACTCGCAGCGGAAGCGAGCAGATCTGGACCATGCTGGCGGATGGGACCAATCAGAAACAACTGACCACGGCAGGAAAGAATTCCCAGCCCAACTGGAGCTGGAAATAGCGCTATCATCTATGGATTCTTATTTTCAAATCATTTGCAAGCCGGAAGAGCATGGGAAATCTCCATTTTCGCTCCGGACTCCATACTGCGCCTCGGTCGAGCGCGCGCGACCACAGGAGGAAAATTAAAGTGAAGCAAAAATTGCAGCTGCTTGCCACGATCTCCGCTCTGGCTGCTGTCATGGTGCTGGGAGCATGCCACAAGAAAGTGGCGCCCCCGCCACCCCCACCGCCGCCCGCGCCTGAGCCGACGGCCTCGCTGACCGCCAGTCCCAACACGATTGACAAAGGTCAGTCCACCACCCTGACCTGGCAGACCACCAATGCCACCGATGTGAGCATCGAGGGCATCGGCGCCGTGGGCCCGAGCGGTTCGCAGGCGGTAACTCCGGCGGACTCGACTACCTATCACCTGATTGCCAAGGGCGCCGGTGGGACTCAGGAAGCCACCGCCCGGGTCACGGTGAACGCGCCGCCACCGCCACCGCCGCCACCGCCGGCGGCCATGTCGGAAGAAGACATGTTCGCGCAGAACGTGAAGGACATTTACTTCAACTACGACAACTATGACGTCCGTCCCGATCAGCAGGCGGCTCTGCAGTCGGATATCGCCTACCTGAAGGAACATCCGGACGTTAAGTTCACCATCGAGGGCCACTGCGACGAGCGCGGCTCCACCGAGTACAACCTGGCGTTGGGCGACAACCGCGCCAGCGCCGTCCGCAACGCTCTGACTCAGGGCGGCATCTCGGCCGACCGGATTCGGACCATCAGCTACGGCAAGGAACGTCCGTTCTGCACCGAGTCCAACGAAGAATGCTGGCAGCAGAACCGGCGCGACCATTTCGTGTACATGAAGTGAGATGGCCTGAAGGAGCAGCGGCTTCGGCCGCTGCTCCCTTCCCGCTCTGCGCCACGCATGCTCCGGCCGCAACACTGCGAGACAACTGTGCCCGGAAGGCGCTATCCTGCAAAATAGGTTGTGTTTTGCGGCCCGGATGCGCTGGCACCGGACCGGTTGCATATCTTTGTACCTAGGACGCTGACTATGAGAACCCATCGCTATTGGATCGCCTCCGCTCTGCTCACCGCCCTTTGCCTGCCCGCAACTCCGGCGTGGGCGGTCAACCGCGACATCGTGCAACTGCAGACTCAGGTGCAATCCCTGCAGGACCAGATGTCGCAGATGAAGCAGTCCTTTGACGAGCGCATGGGGGTGATGAAGAACCTCATCGAGCAGAACACCGATACCGCCAATAAAGTCGCCACGGCGATTGCCGCCCTGCAGAACACCCTGCAGAAGCAGGAATCAGATTCCGGCTCCAAGGTGGACCAGCTCTCCGGCCAGATTCAGGCCCTGAACGACACTCTCGACGAACTGAAAGCCCGGCTCGCCAAGGTCAGCAAGCAACTGGAAGATATGCAGGCCGCCCAGCAGAACCTGGCCGCGCAGCAGACCCAGCAACCCCCACAGGCCCAGGCTCCGCCTCCCGACGTCCTCTACAACAACGCCCTGAGCGACTACAACGCCGGCAAGAACGATCTGGCGATCCAGGAATTTCACGATTACATCAAGTACTATCCCAACACCGATCTCGCCGGTAACGCCTACTTCTACCTGGCCGACATCGAATACCGCCAGGGCAACTTTCAGCAGGCCGCCAAGGACTACGACGAGGTCCTGCAGAACTTCCCCACCGGAAACAAGGCTCCCGCCGCGCAGCTCAAGAAAGGCTTCTCGCTCATCGAACTCGGGCAGAAAGACGACGGGATCGCGGAACTGCGCCATGTCATCCAGCGTTACCCTCGCTCCAACGAAGCGCTCCAGGCCCGCGAGCGACTGCGCAAACTGGGTGTTTCGGCCAGCGGCGGCGGCCGGTAACTGAGAACTGGGAACTGCGAACTGACAACTGGTTTTTACCCAACTATCTTTCGCACTCGGCATGCCTGCCCTGGCGGCGACCGATATCGCGGCAACTTTATCTGCCTCGTCCTAGTTGAACATCGCCCGCAACCGGCGGATGCCCGCCAGCGCCGTCAGGTAGCGGTGGTCGAGAGCGTAGGCCTGGGCGTAGCACTCCTTGGCCTCCTGCCACTGCCGATTGTGTTCATACACTCGCCCGAGATTGAAGTACGGATAGCAGCGCGCCTCATAGCGCGCAGCCTTCATGGCTTTCTTGAACCAGGGGACCGCCTCCACCCACTGCCCTTGTTCAATCAGGTACGCGCCGATATCGTTGTAGGGATTGCCGAATTCAGGATCCACTTTGATGGCTTTCAGGCACTCAGCGATGGCGCGCTCATAATCGTGCAGGAAGGAATACGCCCAGCCACGAAAGGTATAGGCTTCAGCCGTGGGGAAAGTTTCAATGGACCGGGTGTAAAGCTCGATGGCTTCGCGGTACTCGCCGGCCTGTTGCCGCTCGTAGCCCTTCTGAAAGTATTGCGCGGCGGTTTCGCGCGGATCGGCGTCAGACATACTAGACCAGGTCATTCCCTCTGTGTCCTTTGCGTCTTTCGCGGTTAAAGAAGTCTTCACCGCGCAGACGAGGATCCAGGGTTGAGGAAAGTTTATCGGAAGATGAGGCGATTTTCGGAAGGGTCAGAAGGAATCGTTCGGCTGCTGGCTGCCTTGGCGTTGCTGTTGTCGCTGGCCGCCCCGCTTGCAGCCTTCCAGCAACCAAACCCGGCAGACGGTTCCAGGCCGGCGGCCGCATCGCAAACGGAAGAACCGCCGCAAGCGGAAGAAAAGAAGATCTCGCCGCAGCAGGCTGAGGAACTTTTCCGCTCCATCGACGAGATTCTGGAATTCTCCAGCAAAGATACGGGCTTTCCCATCAAGGGCAAGGTCAAGCGCCGCCTCATCAGCCGCGATGAAGTCGTCGAATACCTCACCAAGCACATGAACGAAGACGAGGACTCGAAGCGCTTGCAGCGCTCCGCCCTGGTGTTGAAGAAATTCGGCCTCATCCCGCGCGACTTCGACCTGCAAAAATTCCTGGTGGCTCTGCTCAAGGAGCAGGTGGCGGGATTCTACGATCCCAAAACCAAGACCGTGAACCTGCTGGACTGGTTGGGGGCCGAGCAGCAAAAGCCGGTGCTGGCCCACGAACTCACGCATGCCCTGCAGGACCAGTCATTCGGACTGGAGAAGTGGATGAACGCCGGAGCCGCCGATCTGGACAGCAAGAAAGACCTGACCTCCGACGACATCGAGAGCGACGAACTCAGCGCCGCCCGCCAGGCGGTGGTCGAAGGCCAGGCCATGGTCACGCTGATCGACTACATGCTGGCTCCGGCCGGCCGCTCACTGGTGAATTCGCCGGATGTAGCCCAGGCCCTGAAGGAGGGCATGCTGGCCGGCACGGCGGACTCGACCGTCTTTCACGACGCCCCCATCTTTCTGAAAGAAGCGCTCACCTTCCCTTATCGCTACGGCCTGGACTTTGAAGCGGCGCTGCTGACCGCGGGCGGCAAGCAGAAGGCCTTTGCCGGGGCCTTCGCCGATCCCCCGCGCACCACTCGGCAGATTATGCAGCCGCAGACCTATCTCACCGGCGAGAAGATTCCGCCCATGAACCTGCCCGACTTCAAGGCGATTTTCCGGAATTACGATCGCTTTGACGTCGGCGCTATGGGCGAGTTCGACGTAGCTTTGCTGCTCGATCAGTATGACAGCGTAGCCACCTCGCACCGGCTGTATCCCTTCTGGCGCGGCGGCTACTACTATGCGGCGCGGCCCAAAGGCGATGCCGCGGCTCCATTGGCTCTGCTCTATGTGTCGCGCTGGAGCGACGCCGATTCCGCCGCCCAGTTCGCGGCGATCTATGCGCAGTCGCTGAGCAAGCGCTACCAGAAGGCCCGGGAAGCCGTGGCGGATGGCGCCAAGCCGCCGGAACTCGCGCCCCCCGAGAAGACCATGGAGAAGCTGACTGGCCAGCACACCTGGCTGACCGAGGAGGGGCCGGTGGTCATCGAAGTGAAAGATGACAGGGTGATGATCACCGAGAGCCTCGACCCGCAAGCCACAGAGGAAGCGGAAAAAGAACTGTTCCCGGCGGTGGCAGCAGCAAAGTAACTCGGCGCCCTCGGCGGCGTTCCTCAGCGATCTCGGCGTTTTAAGGTTCTTGCCGGCGGCGGCAAAAATCTTAAATCGCCCAGGACGCCAAGAACCGCCGTCGGGAACGCAGAGAGAAGCCCGATCGCTGTGGGACTGCTGCGGTTCTGTATAATCTGCAATTCGTCATAGTCTGCAAACTCGTCAGTGCAAAACTGAAATTCCGGGGAGACGATTCTTGTCGCAAGCGGAAATCGGCATTATCGGTGGCAGCGGGCTGTACTCCATGCCCGGCCTCACCGATGTGCGGGAACTCAGGCAGCAAACCCCCTTTGGCGATCCTTCCGACGTATTCGTTCTGGGCACGCTCGAAGGCCGCAAAGTGGCCTTTCTGGCGCGCCACGGCCGCGGCCACCGCATCCTGCCCACCGAGCTGAACTTTCGCGCCAATATCTTCGCCTTCAAGCAGTTGGGGGTGGAGCGCATCATATCGGTCTCGGCCGTGGGCTCGCTCAAGGAGGAACACAAGCCGCTGGAGTTCGTGATTCCCGATCAGTTTTTTGACCGCACCCGGCATCGCATCGACACTTTTTTCGGCGATGGACTGGTGGCGCACATCTCTTTTGCCGATCCAGTGTGCGGGGAACTATCGAAGGTCGTGGAGGCGGCCTGCGCCAAAGCCGGCGTTACCGGCAAACGCGGCGGCACATATTTGTGCATGGAGGGGCCACAGTTTTCCACCAAAGCGGAATCTAATGTGTACCGCAGTTGGGGAATGGACGTGATCGGCATGACCAACCTGCAGGAGGCCAAGCTGGCGCGCGAGGCGGAGATTTGCTACGTCACCGTGGCCATGGTCACCGACTACGATTGCTGGCATCCGCACCATGATGCCGTCACCGTCGATCAGGTCGTAGCCGTGCTGCTGAAGAATGCCGAGAATGCCGCCAAAGTTGTGCGCGAGACCGTGGCCGCCATGCCCAAGAACCGAAGCTGCAAATGCGGCTCAGCCCTGGCCCACGCCCTGCTGACTGAGCGCGACAAGATTCCCGCAGCCACGAAGCAGAAGCTGGCGCTGATCGTCGGCAAATATCTGGCGTAGAATCCGGCAGGCGCCTGCCGAGGCTCGACTTTCTTTGCGTCCTTTGCCATCTTTGCGGTGAGTCATAACCGCAATGATCGCAAAGGATGCAAAGAAGAACACAAAGACGCAAATCGCTTTCCTCCTGGCGTCATCACCGGCTGTGCCGGAGGGGAAACAGTTCAGGTCAACGCCGCACTTCTTGTGCGAGAACCAGTTGTCAGTTTCCGGTTCCCAGTTCTCAGTTGGAGTTACCTCTCGATATGAGCATCGTGGTGGTCGGTTCCGTAGCCTTCGACTCGGTCACAACCCCTTCCGGGCATGTGGAGGGCGTACTCGCCGGCGCTGCCACCTACTTCGCTCTCGCCGCAAGCTATTTCACCCAGGTGCGCGTGGTCGCGGTCGTGGGAGATGACTTCACCGTGGAACACGAAGCCGTCTTCAAGAAGCGCGGCATCGAGATCAGCGGCATCGAACGCTCGAAGGGGAAAACTTTCCGTTGGGGCGGCCATTATTCGGACAACCTCAACGAAGCCAAAACCGACTACACCGAGCTGAACGTATTCGAAAGCTTTCAACCGCACATCCCCGCCGCCTACAAAGACTCCAGATTTCTCTTTCTCGCCAACATTCACCCCACGCTGCAGGCGCAGGTGGCGCGCGAGATGAACGGCGTCCGCTTCACCGGCGGCGACACCATGAATTACTGGATCAAGTCCACCCCAGCCGAACTCCGGGAGACGCTGAAACTGGTCAACGTGCTGCTGATCAACGACACCGAAGCCAAGATGATCGCCAACGAGACCAATCTGCCGCGCGCCGCGCAGAAGGTGCTGGCGCTGGGCCCCAAAGCCCTGGTCATCAAACATGGAGAATACGGCGCCACGATTTTCTTTCGCGAGGGCGCCTTCGGGATCGGCAAGCATCCTTTCCGCGCCCCCACCCTGCCCATCGACGAAGTAAAGGATCCCACCGGCGCCGGCGATTCGTTTGCCGGCGGCTTTATGGGATACATTGCTTCGCAGGAAGATCTCAATCGCGAAGTGCTGAAGCGCGCTTTATTCTACGGCGGCGTCATGGGATCATTTGCCGTAGAACGCTTCGGCACCGAGCGGCTGCAGTCGCTGACCCGCGACGAGATTGACGCCCGCTTCCAGATCTTCCGCGAACTGACGCACCTGGAATGAAAACCCTGAAGAATTCAGCCGCCCCCGGCTGGCCCCGTGAAACTGCGCTGCTGGGGCAGATCGCCGCCTGCGTCGCGGTTCTTTCCTTCTTCTACTATTTTCAGCATGGCGAGATATTGCTCTATGGCGATGCGGTGGCCCACATCAACATCGCGCGCCGCGTATTCGATTCGCGCACTCCCGGCTTGCTGCAGCTCGGCACGGTGTGGCTGCCCTTGCCCCACTTGTTGATGATCCCTTTCATCGTCGCGGACTGGATGTGGGAAACGGGATTCGGCGCTTCGATACCTTCGCTCGCCTCGTACGTGCTCGCCGTGCTCGGCATATTCCGCCTGCTGCGCGGGGCACTCCGTTCTGAGCAGGAATCCGGCGCCCGCATCGCTGCCTGGATGGCGGTCGTGATCTTCGCCACGAATCCCAACCTCATCTACCTGCAAACCACCGCGATGACCGAGCCGCTCTACCTGGCGCTGTTCATCTGGGCGATGGTGTACTTCGCGGAGTTTGTGCGGGAGGCACGTGAGACGCGCTCCTCCTCAGCATTGACGCGATGCGGCCTCTGCCTGGCCGCCGCCTGCTTCACCCGCTACGACGGATGGTTCCTAGCCGTGATCATTGGAGCCGCCGTGCTGGTCATATTCTGGTCGCGGCGGTCCCCGCCGCGAAGCTGGCGGCCTCTTATACGGTTCGCCCTGCTCGCCGCCTTCGCGCCCATCCTCTGGCTCGCCTACAACGCCGCGGTGTATCGCAATCCCCTGGAATTTGCCAACGGACCGTATTCAGCGAAGGCGATTGAGCAGAAGACCTCGGTGCCCGGCTTCCCTCCCCATCCCGGCACAGACGCTCCCTTGACCGCCGCCAGTTATTTTCTGAAAGCCGGCGAACTCACCATGCTGGGAAGCAACTGGGACCGCCTATGGCTGGCCATCGCGATTGCCGGCACCGCGGTGGTGCTGATTTTCGAGCGCGGCCTGTGGCCGCTGCTGCTGCTGTGGACGCCGCTGCCTTTCTATACTCTTTCGATCTCCTACGGCGGAGTGCCCATCTTCATTCCGCCGTGGTGGCCGTTTTCCATCTACAACGCTCGCTATGGAGTGGAATTGCTGCCTGCGTTCGCGGCATTCACCGCAGTCAGCGTGTTTTTCCTGATGAAGCGGATTCCCGGGCGAAAGGCGGCAATCGCCGTCGTAGCGGGAGCGCTCGCTCTCACCGCTTGCAGCTACGCTTTCGTCTGGCGCGAACAGCCGATCGCCTTTCGCGAAGGCTCGATCAACTCGCGCACCCGCATCGCCCTGGAGACCGCACTGGCCCGCAACCTGAGCATGCTTCCCCACGATTCCACCATTCTCATGTACCTCGGCGACCACGGCGGCGCCCTGCAACGCGCCGGAATCCCGCTGCGGCGCGTGATCTACGAAGGCAACCACCGCTCCTGGAAGCAGCCCACCGACCCCGACGGCTTATGGGAGCGCGCTCTGGCAGATCCGGCGAAGTACGCGGATTACGTTATCGCAATTCAGGGAGATGCCGTCTCGACCGCCGTGGACCGGCAGCACTTCACAGCTCTCGCGGTAATCCACGTAACCGGCCAGCCGCCAGCGACGATTTATGCCACTCACGAGTGAGCTGCATCTCTACGCACACACAGGGTCCTTCGCGTTGCCGTGTCTTTGTCGAATACAGGCGCGGGCGTCTCCTCGGCTTCGCTCGAGGCAGGCTCTCGCCCGTGCGTGAGCGGCAAGAATTATGGGCGATTCCCAACCGGGGGACACACGGGCGGGGACGCCCGCGCCCACAATCCCCCCTCCGCGTATCCCTTCGGTTACCGCTGCCCAGCCCGGAACCCCCACATTCCGATGGTAAAATCAAACATTCCCCCGCATCAATGCAGGCGTCGCAGGGC
>DATJXG010000363.1:0-27170 GCA_035500455.1 Terriglobales bacterium
GTGGCAGCTTTCTCCGCGATCAACTTACTGATCTTCTCCACAAACTCCGCCGTCGCCATATCTTCCGTCTTTTCTTTGCCCCTGGTACGTACGTTGACCTTGGCGGCCTCGGCTTCTTTATCGCCCATCACCAGCAGGAACGGAACCTTCTGCAACGCATGCTCCCGGATTTTGGCGTTCATCTTTTCGTTACGCGCGTCAACTTCCACCCGCACGCCGGCTTCTTTCAGCTGCGCCGCAACTTTCCGCGCGTAGTCTGCATGCCGCTCGGCGATCGGGATCATCACAGCCTGTACCGGCGAGAGCCACACCGGAAAGGCGCCGGCATAGTGCTCGATCAGCACGCCGAAAAACCGTTCGACCGATCCATACAATGCCCGGTGCACCATCAACGGCTGCTTGCGGGTGCCGTCTTCGGCGACATATTCGAGCCCAAAGCGTTGCGGCAGATTGAAGTCAAACTGCACCGTCGAAAGCTGCCACAGCCGCCCGATGGCATCCACCAGCTTGATGTCGATCTTCGGCCCGTAAAACGCGGCCTCGCCGGGGATGGTCGTGTACTCGATGTTAAGCCGTTTGAGCACCTTCTCCAGCGAAGCCGTGGCCATGTTCCACTGTTCTTCGCTGCCCACAAAATTCTTGCGGTCCTCAGGGTTCCAGGTGGAAAGCTCCGTCTGGAACTGGTCGAAGCCGAAATCTTTCAGCACGTCGCTGGCGAACTCCACGCAACTGGCGATTTCCTGCTCGATCTGGTCTGGCGTGCAGAAGATATGCGCATCATCCTGGGTGAATCCGCGCACGCGCAGCAAGCCGTGCATTACCCCGGAGCGTTCATAACGATACACCGTGCCCAGTTCGCCCAGCCGTACTGGCAGATCACGATAGGACTTCAGCGAATCCCTATAAATCAAAATATGTCCCGGGCAGTTCATCGGCTTTAGTCGATATTCCGCGTCGTCCAGTTCCATGAAGTCGAACATGTTCTGCGCGTAGTAGCCTTCGTGGCCGGAGGTGTAGAACAACTGCCGCCGCACCACGTGGGGCGTGTACACCAGAGAGTAGCCGCGCTTCAGGTACTCGGCGCGCATCCAGTCTTCCATTTCCTTGCGGATGATGCCGCCCTTGGGATGCCAGAAAATCAGCCCCGGCCCCGCCAGTTCCTGGATGGAAAACAAATCAAGCTGCTGGCCCAGCACGCGGTGGTCGCGCTTCTTGGCCTCCTCGGCCTGGTGGAGAAACTGGTCAAGATCCTTCTTGGAGAAAAACGACGTCCCGTAGATGCGCTGCAGTTGCGGATTCTTCTCGTCGCCCAGCCAATAGGCGCCCGCAATGTTGAGCAGCTTGAATGCCTTGATCCTCCCGGTGGAAGGAATATGCGGCCCGCGGCAGAAGTCGGTGAATTTGCCGGTACGGTAAATCGAAATCTTTTCGTCGGGCTTGGTGAACTGCTCGATGAAGTGGCACTTCATGAAGTCGCCTTCGCCCTTGAACTTTTCCAGGCCTTCGGAGCGGGGCAGGAACTCGCGCGCATAAGGGATGTCCTGCTGCGCCAGCTCCTGCATTTTCTTTTCGATCTTTTCCAGGTCCTCGGGCGTAAAGGGCGTGGGCCGGTAGAAATCGTAGAAGAAGCCGGTGTCGGTGGGAGGACCGTGGCCCAGCTTGGTTTCGGGGAACAGTTCCAAAACGGCCGCCGCCAGTAGGTGCGCAGACGAATGCCGGTACACCTGTAGAGATTCGGGGTCTTTTTCCGTGAGCAGGCGCAGGTCAGTGTCTTTTTCCAGTGGCTTGCTGAGGTCGATTAGGTCACCGTTGGTCTTGGCGACCAGCGCCGCATCGGCCAGCCGCGGGCTGATGTCTTTCGCGACCTGAAGCGGAGTGGTGCCCGAAGGCACGTCTTTCACACTCCCATCGGGAAGCTTGATGTGAATGGTTTCCGGCATGAATTGAGGAATCTGAATTCCAGTTTATTGAGGCAGGTGGGAACGGTCAAACCTCGACCGGGTACGGCCTCGCCCGCTGAACCGCGAAGCATGCGCGAGAAATGCCCCGCATACCTTAGCTATCCTTGCGGTACAAGAGGTTGCGCATCGCTTGCCTGCGGGCTTCATTCGCCTCACTTGCAGCCTTGCGCTCGTCGGCATCCATGCGGCGCTGGGTCGCCGAGGCGGGTTGTTCGGAGGCGCTGCACTCGGGGCATCGGTTAGCGAAACCGGGTTTATCCGGCTTAAGCTCGAATTCTTCTCCGCATACAGCACAGATTTTTATGGGGAACGCCATTTACACAGATGATACGACGCTGATATCGCACCGAGGAAGTCTGCGATAGGGCAGCAGCCAGCCGGGTTCTCGGCCGAAGAGGTGGGGCTAGCTGTGCTTCTCGCTTCGCGGGCACCCGCAAGGTCGATTTCTGGATCGGCCTGGGATCGCGAGAGCTTCCGAGGCTAACCATCACCGCGACCGCCGCCGCAACATGCCCAATACCATCGCAATCTGCCCGGAGTGGTAGATGGTATGTTGCACGGTTCCTTGCAAAAGCGTCTCGTAGGGATAGCTGCGTCCGGGGACTTGTTTCGCCAAATCGTTGGCGGGGAAGTTCCGGATTTTTTCTTCCAGCAGGTCGCGGCTGTGGTTCCAGCGGGCTACCAGGTCGTTCCAGGGAATTGGCGGCTCAGCCCATTCCTTTTCGGGTTGCCAGCGTGGCATGGGGTTGCTGTCTGAGGTGTTGCGGGTTCTTTCGTTCCACAGGAGTAGATGCTGAAGCAAGGCGGAGATTGAATGGGCGCCGGGAATGGGGGCCGCCGTTGCGAGTTCCGGGGTGATTTCTGCCAGGAGTTCGGCCAGGGATGGCCCGTACCAGGCGCCCTGGATGGTGGCGGCGCGATAGGAATCGGCGATTTGTTGGGCTTGGGTCATGATGATTCGACCTCCGCGGGATTGCCGCTACTATACGGGCGACGCCCGCGCCTGAATTCTGGCGGCGCCAGAGTTCTAACCGCAACTGACGCAAAGAGACCCTGCTTGCGCCTACGATTTCTTGTCCGCGCTTGCAGCGGCTCGCTGCCCCGCACGGGCGAGGACGCCCGCGCCTACATTAGTCTTACTCACCTGCTTGCTTTGTGCCCGTGTCGAACTCTTCGCCCATCCAGTGCTGGAAAGCTTTCATGTTCTGGGGGCGGCCGAGGAAGTCCTTGACCAGGGTATTCGCTGAGACTGAACCGCCCGGCTCCAGCACCACGCGGCGATATTTCATGGGTTCAGGGCCAGCCAGCAGATTGTCCTGGTCGAACTGCATGAAGAAATCTTCGGCGATCACCTTGTCCCACATGTAGGTGTAGTAGGCCGACGAATAGCCCCCCAGATGTCCGAATGAGGTGTACATATGCGTGCCCGACAGGGGAGTGTAAGGGGTGTATTTGAGTGCGTCGGCGTGGCAGATTTCGTCCAGATCAACGTCCTGCGGCTTGCCTTTGTAGATGTCGTAGGAAATGGCCGTATAGCTGAGCTGCGTGGCCACCCAGCTGGCACGTCCAAAGGCGGAGGCGCGGTTCATGCGCGCCACCAACTCGGCGGGAATGGGCTCGCCGGTTTTGTAGTTGTGCGCGAATTGGGCCAGCACCTGCGGGCTGTGCATCCACTCTTCCAGCATCTGCGAAGGGGCTTCCACGAAGTCCGCTTCCATGGTGATGCCGCTGATGCCCGCCCACTCCTGCTGTCCGCCGAGGATCCAGTGCATCAGGTGGCCGAACTCGTGGAAGAACGTTACCACATCCCCGTATTCCATCAGGCCGGGATCAGTGGCCGTTGGCACCGGGAAGTTGCACACCAGGATCGCTTCGGGCAGTTGCTTCCCGCGAATGCCATCGAGCACCGGCGCCATTTCAGCGTGGCTGTACTTGCCCGGGCGCGGGTGCATGTCGAGGTAGAAGCGGCCGATCACCTTGCCGTGGTCCACCACATCCCAGGTTTCCACCAGCGGGTCCCAGGCGGGAACGTTCTCCTCCTGCTGGAAGCTCACCTGGAACAGCTTGGCGGCGGTATCCAGAATTCCCTGGCGCACGCTGGCGTAAGGAAGATACGGGCGCACCGATTGCGAATCGAAATCATACTTCGCGCGGCGCACCAGCTCATTCAAATGGGAGACCTCATACTCCTGAACATCTTTCGCCCCCGGATCGGTCTTCTGCTTTTCCGCCAGCAGCATGGCGAATTCGCGTTCCATGGTGGGCCGGGCGGCATCCTCCACGCTCTTGATGAAGTCCGCGATGTTCTGGCCCTTCGCTATCATCTTGTCGGCGGCGTTGTAGTCCGCCCAGGAGGAATATCCGAGCAGCTTGGCAATGTCGTAACGGGTTTGCATCATCCGCTCGAGCACTTCCTTGTTCTTCGGATAGGCGCGGGTGTCGAAGGCTTCAAACAGCCGGCGGCGCAGATCGCCGCTCTTGGCGAACTTGAAGACCGGGAGAGCGTCGGGGTAGTCGGTGGTGATGGTGATCTTGCCGTCTTTGTCGGGCTTGTGGCGGTCGATGTAGTCCTGCGGCAGGCCATCCAGCTCCGCCACCGTCGCCTCCACGCTCTTCTGGCCGTCGGAGATATTGCGGTCGAACATGGACTGCACTTCGGTGAGCTGATCGTTCAGCTTCTTCAACTGGGCGCGGGTGGCGTCATCTCTATCCACTCCTGCCAGGCGAAATTCCAGCAACTGGCGCTTTACGTAGTACTGAGTCGGAGCATCCGCCTTGGACAAATCGAGGCTAGCGAGCGCCTGATACACGTCGCGATTCAGCGATAGCGCCGTGTTCACCGCGCTGCCCTTGCGAGTCATGTCGGTTGCCTTGTCGCGAAAGGCGGAGTCGGGATGCACCTGCTGCATCAGGCTGGAAAAATATACCTCCGAGTTAATCTGTCGCACGGCATCGTCGAAGGGCGCGAGCGTGTTGTCGATGGTGCGCTTGCCCTTCACCGCCACCAGGGCGTCGATGGATTTCTGTGCGCCGGCCAGTTTGTCGTTTTCGATTTTCTCAAAGGCGGCGGCGTCAGGCTTGGCGGCCCAGAGCGGCGGCTGGGACTTAGGCATCTCCTGCGCGGTGGCAAGCAGGCTTAGCGAAACCAGGCTCAAGGGAATCACGACTACCCACGCGCTGTGGCGAACACGCAACATAAAAAGGCACCTCACACTCGATTTGACTATGAACTTACGTATTGTCCTCTAGTTTAGTTCCGATGGCTAGGGAGGCGGCGAGCAGTTCGATGCGGAACTCTGACCGCCGAGTTCATCGAGATCGCAGGGGGATATTTTCTTGAGGCTTTGACGGCGGCTGGTATGAT
Organism: Terriglobales bacterium; assembly: GCA_035500455.1. Lineage (GTDB taxonomy): Bacteria > Acidobacteriota > Terriglobia > Terriglobales > Acidobacteriaceae > DATJXG01. The sequence goes on from DATJXG010000363.1 coordinate 5,326, forward strand.
TTGTCGGAAATCTGCGCCGACGCTACGAGGAAACGTGAAACTTCCAATTGGTCTGTGGATGACTTGCCTGGCCGTGACCTGCGGTGCCGTGGCGCAGGCGAAGCCTGCTTTGTGGGCGCCCTCGTCACAGCAGATTGACGCCGTCTATCCCGAGGTCGAGGCGCTGTACTTCGATCTGCACCGCAATCCGGAGCTTTCCCTTCACGAAGAGCACACCGCAGCTAAGCTGGCGGAGCGTGCGAAGGCGCTCGGATATGAAGTTACTACGGGCGTAGGCGGCACCGGCATCGTGGCTGTGCTGCACAACGGCAGCGGGCCGACCGTGATGTTTCGCACCGACATGGACGCCTTGCCGGTAGAGGAGAAGACCGGCCTACCCTACGCCAGTCATGTGACAACCAAGAATGATTCGGGAGTTACGGTTCCCGTGATGCACGCCTGCGGCCATGACATCCACATGTCGAGCTGGTTGGGCACCGCGAAGCTCATGGCTGCGAACAAAGACCGCTGGCACGGGACCCTGATCATGATTGGGCAGCCGGCGGAAGAGATTGTCGCGGGCGCGGCCGCCATGCTCAAGGACGGACTGTTCACCCGCTTCCCCAAGCCGGACTACGCGCTGGCCGTCCACGACGATATGCTTCCTGCCGGACAGGTCGGCTACACGCCCGGATATGCCCTGGCAGCGGTGGATTCGGTGGAGATTACAATTTTCGGCCGGGGCAGCCATGGCGCCCAGCCGCAGGAAAGCATCGATCCCATCGTGATCGGCGCGCGGACGGTGATGGCCTTGCAGACGATTGTTTCGCGAGAGATCAATCCGCTCGATTCCGCCGTGGTCACGGTTGGGTCGTTTCAGGGCGGGACCAAAAGCAACATCATCCCGGATGAAGTGAAGCTGCTGATCACGGTGCGTTCCTACAAGCCCGAAGTGCGGAAGCATTTGCTGGCGTCGATTGAGCGCATTGCCAAGGGCGAGGCCATGGCAGGCGGGGCGCCGCGCGAACCGCTGGTGAAGATTACGCCCGGAGCGAATGCCACTTACAATGATCCCGCGCTGAACAAGCGGGTGGTGGCGGTGCTGCAAAACACGCTCGGGGCGGCCAACGTGATTGAGCTTCCGCCCAAGATGGTGTCGGAAGATTTCTCTGAGTTCGGGCAGGCGGGCGTGCCTTCGGTGATGTTTTACGTGGGAGCGCAGGAGCCCGCGAAGTTCGCGGCGGCCCAAAAATCAGGCACAATCTTGCCGGGACTGCATTCCTCGCTGTGGGCGCCGGATTACGAGCCTACGCTGAAGACGGCGATGAGGGCAGAGACGGCGGCGCTGGTGGATTTGCTGCAGTGATGGGCGGTGGCCTTCTTTTCCGCGGATTCACGCGGACCAACGCGGATTTGTTGTTTCACCACAGAGACACTGACCACAAAGAAGAGCGAATCAAAAAGGAAATTGATTTCTCTGTGACTCTGTGTCTCTGTGGTAAGGAATGTCTTGATCCGCGTTCATCCGTGTCAATCCGCGTAAATTCGTAGCAGGTGTTGAATCATGACCTTTGAAAATATTCTCCTCGAAAAGAAAAACTCCATCGCCTACGTCACCGTCAACCGGCCGAAGGTGCTCAACGCTCTCAACATGGCCACCATGGAAGAGCTGCGGGCCGCGTTCACCGATGTAAAGAACGACCCCGCCGTCCGCGTGGTCATTCTTACCGGTTCGGGCGAGAAGGCGTTCATCGCCGGCGCCGACATCGGCGAACTGGCCAAGCACGACGCCGTCAGCGGCAAAGCGTACACGCATCGTGGCCAGTCCGTGCTTGACCTGATCGAGAACCTGGGCAAGCCGGTGATCGCCTGCCTCAACGGCTTCGCGCTCGGGGGCGGATGCGAAATCGCCCTGGCCTGCACTATGCGGCTGGCCAGCGAAAACGCGAAGCTTGGCCAGCCGGAGGTAAAGCTGGGAATTATTCCCGGATACGGCGGCTCGCAGCGCCTGCCGCGGCTGGTGGGCAAGGGACTGGCCATGCAATTGGTGCTGACGGGAGACATTATTTCCGCGCAGGAAGCGCACCGCATCGGCCTGGTAAATGAAGTTACAGCGCCGGCGGATTTGATTCCGAGGGCTGAGGCTATCGCCCAGAAAATCATGGCCAATGCGCCGCTGGCGGTGCAGTATGCCCTGGAGGCGGTGAATCACGGCATGGAAATGCCGCTCGCCGAAGGACTCTATTTGGAAGCCGTGCTGTTCGGCGTGTGCTGCGCTACCGAAGACAAAACCGAAGGCACGAGGGCGTTTCTGGAGAAACGGGCGGCTGTGTTTAAGGGGAAGTGACCCACATTTTACCGTAGCGCCGGCGTCCCGCCGGCAGCTTCGATTCCGCATCTCAGGTTGGGGTTCGGTCAGGCGCCGGCGGGACGCCGGCGCTACCCTCCAGGGCCGCAGCTTCCGCCACCCCGGACGATATAATCTTTCGACATGAAAAAAGTCGTCCATGCCGCGTGCCCGCACGACTGCCCCGATGCCTGCGGCGTGCTGATTACGGTCGAAGAAGGGAAGGCGACGAAGGTTCAGGGCGATGCGGCGCATCCCGTGACGCGTGGTTTTTTGTGCGCTAAGGTGGCCAAGTATCTGGACCGCGTTTACTCGGCCGACCGCGTGCTTTACCCCCTGCGGCGGGTTGGCCCGAAAGGGCCTGCGGAGCTTCGCTCCGACGGGACGGGGCGAAGCCCCATCCCGGCACAGGCAGGGCAGACCGCCACTTTCGAGCGCATTTCGTGGGATGCGGCTCTCGATGAAATTTCGGCACGGTTCAAGAATGTCATCGCGGAGTTCGGCGGCGAGGCGATTCTGCCTTACTCCTACGGCGGGACGCTGGGGGTTCTCAACAACGCCTCCATGGACCGGCGGTTTTTTCACCGCATCGGCGCCTCGCAACTCGCCCGCAATATCTGCTCCGAGGCCGGCGAGGCCGGCCTGAAGTCTGTCATCGGCGCCAAACTGGGGACCGAGCCCGAGCAGTTCCGGCATTCGCGCTATATCATCTGCTGGGCCGCGAATATCCACGGTGCCAATGTGCACTTGTGGCCGTTTATTGAGGAGGCGCGGCGGCAGGGCGCCAAGCTGGTGGTGATCGATCCTTACCGCACCCGCACCGCGGCCTGCGCGGATTGGTTTCTGCCCATCCATCCCGGGACTGACGTGGCGCTGGCGCTGGGGATGATGCACGTCATCATCAACGAAGGGCTGTACGATTCCGATTACGTCGCCCGCTTCACTATCGGCTTCGAGCAACTCCGCGAAAGGGTGCAGGAGTATCCTCCCGCGCATGTGGCCTCGTGGACAGGAATTTCCTCCGACGACATCACCAAGCTTGCCCGCGAGTACGCCACTACCCACCCGGCGGTGATCCGCGTGAACTACGGGGTGCAGCGCTCGGAAAACGGCGGCACCGCGGCGCGCGCCATCACCATGCTGCCCTGCATCATCGGCTCTTGGAAAGAAGTTGGCGGAGGCTTACAGCTTTCCACCAGCGACGCCTATGGCCTGAACCGCGACCGCCTCAAACGCCCCGACCTGATGGAAAGTTCTCTGGGCCGGCCCGCGCGCACCATCAACATGGTGGAGTTGGGCGGCGCGCTCAACAGGCTGAGTGATCCTCCGGTCAAGTCGCTGTTCGTTTACAACTCGAATCCCGCAGCCGTGGCCCCGAATCACAACGACGTAATCCGCGGGCTGCTGCGTCCCGATCTGTTCACCGTAGTGCATGAGCAGTTTCTTACCGACACCACCGACTACGCCGACATCGTTCTGCCCGCCACCACTTTCTTTGAGAACAAAGATCTGGTGTACGGCTACGGCCACTACTACCTGCAGATGTCGCACCAGGCGATTGAACCGCTGGGAGAATGCCGCTCGAACGTTGAGACCTTTCGCGCCTTGGCGCAGCGCATGGGGTTGACTGACGACTGCTTCCAGGACTCCGTGGATGAAATGATCGATGCCGCGCTGGATTCGAGGAATCCTCACCTGGGAGGCATTGACCGCGCGCGCCTGGAGCGGGAGGGTCACGTTCGGCTGAACTTCAGTCGTCAGTCGTCGGTCGTCAGTCGTCAGCAGACATCTTCAGACGCCGGTGACGGTCTTCAGTTCTCCGCGGCTGGCGAGAAAGCGCCCTTCGGTGAAGACCAGTTGCCAGATGGCAGTTCTCAGTTCTCAGCTTTCTTGCCTTTTGCAGATGGGAACTTTCCCACGCCCAGCGGCAAAGCTGAACTTTACAATCAGGAACTGGCGGCGCAGGGACTCGATCCGGTGTTAGAATTTATTCCACCGGGCGAGTCACGGCACAGCGAGCAAGCCAAAGTGTTTCCCCTGGAGTTGCTGGCACGCAAGGCCGACAATTTTCTCAACACCACGTTCTCCAATCTGCCGGTCACACAGGAGATGGAAGAAACCGGCTTGCTGGAGATGAGCGCTGCCGACGCGAACGCCCGCGGCATCGCCACCGGAGATGCAGTCCGCGTTTTCAACCGCCGCGGCGAAATTGTTCTCACCGTCCGCGTCGATGGCGCGGTGCAGCCGGGAGTGGTTTCGGCCCGGCTCAATTGGGCGAAGCTTCATCCCCAAATGCGAAATATAAATGTCCTTACTTCGGAAAAACTTACCGACCTAGGCAACTCGGCTACGTTTTATTCCGTCTTGGTTGAGGTAGAGCTTTCTCAACCGGCTTCCTGACGCGCGAAGTGGGAAGCGCGGTTTTGGACGGTTCCCGCGGCTCTACCGTATAATTACGGTTTTCAATTTCCAGAACCTGAGGTCGTGCGATTCTTCGTTCTCATCAGGACAGGCCTGCGGTGCTCCACGGCAGGCGCGGCGGGGAGTTCTCTGCGCATATTGCCTCAGAAGGGCTATCTCCCTCATTCCCAAAACCTTGCAGGCGCCGCGCTGCCTGGGTAGGCCTTGTTTTCAGCCTGCTGCTGCTCGCCGCCTATAGCTGGGCCCAGCAGGAGTTGATTGCCGGTATTGACGTTCGCGGTAATCGCCGCATTCCTCAGGACACCATCAAAGCCCGCATCTTCACCCGCCCCGGCGATGTTTACGACCAGGCGGCCCTGGAGCGCGACTTCAACTCGCTGTGGAACACCGGATATTTTCAGGACATCACCTTTGAGCGCGAGCAGACCCCCAAAGGCTGGATCATCCATATCATCGTCCAGGAACGGCCGACGATCCGCGACATCAACTACGTCGGCCTGAGTTCCATTTCCACCAGCGATGTGCTCGACCGCTTCAAGGAAGCCAAAGTCAGCCTGTCCCCCGAGAGCCAGTACGATCCTACCAAGGTGAAGAAAGCCGAGGTCGTGATCAAGGAACTACTGGCCGAGCACGGGCGGCAGTTCGCCACCGTGCGTTCGGAAATCCGCAAGATTCCTCCGGCTGCGGTGGGCTTGACATTCGTGATCAAGGAAGGGCCCAAGGTCAAGGTAGGCAAGATCCGCTTTACCGGGAACAAGCACGTTAAGAGCCGCAACTTGCGCTCGGCCATGAAAAACCTGCGGCCGATCGGCGTCCCGCATTCCATCTTCCTGGAAAACATTTTCGCCAAGACTTACGACGCGGCCAAGCTGGACGAGGACACTGAGCGTGTCCGCGAAGAGTATCAAAACCGCGGCTACTTCAAAGTGATCGTCAGCGATCCCAAAACGCAAATGCGCGACACGGGAAACGCCGGCTTCCACGTTCCGCTGATCGGCCACAAAGCCGGCAAAGCGGTTGACATCACCATTCCCATCGAGGAAGGCGAGGAATACAAGCTCGCCGGCATCACCTTCAAGAACAACAAGGCGATCAGGAATGTGGCCGCGCTGCGCGCGCAGTTCCCCATCAAAGACGGCGAGGTGTTCAGCCGGCAAAAAATCGCCAAGGGCCTGGAGAACCTGCGCAAGGCATACGGCAGCCAGGGATACATCAACTTCAGCCCTGTGCCCGATACCACCACCGACGATGACAAGAAAACCGTGTCTCTGACCATCGATGTGGACGAGGGTAAGCAGTTCTTCGTACGGCGGATCGAGTTCCAGGGAAACACCACCACCCGCGACAAAGTCATCCGCCGCGAAATCGTGCTCGAAGAAGGCCAGGTCTATAACCAGAACCTCTGGGAACTCAGCATCCTGCGCCTCAACCAGCTCGGCTATTTCGAGCAGATCAAGCCCGACGATCCCAACGTCACCGAGCGCCATCTCAACGAGCAGGACGGCACGGTGGATCTCACTCTGAAGCTGAAAGAGAAGGGGAAAAACAGCATCGGCCTGACCGGCGGCGTAAGTGGTCTGGAAGGCACCTTCATCGGCATGAATTACAGCACCAACAATTTTCTGGGCCTGGGCGAGACCCTGACGGTTCAGGCTCAGATCGGCAACATCCAGCGTGCCCTGACCTTCGGCTTTACGGAGCCATATTTCCTGGACCGCCCCCTCACCCTGGGATTCACCGTTTACGGCCGCAAGTTCAATTACAACGAAGCCCGCCAGGAGGCCATTCTCACCGGCCAGCAGCTCAACATTCCGCAGGCGGAACTGGAGAACCTGCAGAACTATACCCAGTCGAGCAAGGGATTCAACTTATCGTTAAGCCATCCTCTGCACCGTGGCTTCAAGCGCGTGGGAGTCACCTATTCGTTCGATATTTCCTCTCTGGTGGCGCTGAGCGCGGCTTCCCAGAACCTGTTCAATTATCTGCAGTTCCAGGGACTCTCCGGTCCCAACTCGCTGAACGGAATCACCACCAGCAAGGTGCTTTTCAGTTTGTCCTACAACCACCTGGATGCCAGTCTCTATGCCAAGAGCGGCTCGCAATACCTGCTGGGGGCCGAACTGGCGGGACTGGGCGGCACGGTAAAGTCGGTGCGCCCCATCGTGGAGTTCAAACATTTCATTCCGATGCAGAAACACCGCAACACCATCGGGCTGAACTTCCAGGGATCGTATCTCACGGGCTATGACGGCCTGGTGGCGCCTCCGTTCGAGCGCTTCTACATGGGCGGCGACAATGACCTGCGCGGTTTCGACATCCGCTCGATTTCGCCGGTGGCTTATTTGCCCAGCCTGGGATCGGTGACGCTCACCAACCCCGACGGATCAACGGTCCCCAAGAATCCCAACAACCCGCAGCAGGGGGCCTACACCATTCCGATTCCGGTCGAGCAGACCGTTTTTCCTGGCGGCGACCTCAGCCTGTCAGGAAATGCCGAGTACAGAATCACTATTGCAGGGCCAGTGGTGCTGGCGCCGTTCTTCGACCTCGGCGTGGACCCGGTTCTGCGCCGCTCGCAACTGCGAATCACCCCGCAGCAGTTGGACATTCTGCAGAATGCGAAATTTGGCTGCCCAACTCTGGACATTGCCTATAACTGCAACCCCATTCTCCCGAGTGAGGCCCCAAACTTCGGGCCTTACTTAACCCTGGCCGGCAACACCGATTGGACGCCGCGCGCCTCCACCGGTCTTGAACTTCAAATGATGCTGCCGGTGATCAATGCCCCCTTCCGCATCTACTGGGCTTACAATCCGCTACGGCTGGACACGCAAAGCGCTCCGCCTGTCAAAATCACGCGTGACATGTTCCCCGCCGGTGCCGCCGGAGATTACACCTACGTCTTGGCCACCACCAACTTTTCACCCAACTTCCGCCTGCGCGAGCCGAGAAAAACCTTCCGCTTCACGGTTGCCACCACATTCTGAAGTAGCGACTGTCTGACTCTGCGGTGTCGGGGGACGTTCTCCGCGTCCTCCGCGTTTCAAGATTTGAGCTTGTCGGGGACGAAGGGTAGAGGCCCTGAAGCAGGGTGTTCAGCCAGAATTCCTTCGTGCCATTCCTTCGTGTACCTTTGTGTCCTTTGTGGTTGCTTTCAGCCCTCATCCGCACAAAGACAGAGGCGACCGCAAAACACACGAAGGCGCACAAATGAATCAGGAGGAACGGCACCACTCGCTGCCCGCGGTTTGACGCCGGGGCGGTCCTGTTCCTATAATCATCGGCATCCGCGCCCTGCAGACGACCTTGCGGTTGTATGTTGCCTTCGAGAGCGGGCGCTGAGTAGTCCAGGCGCGAATTCCCCGGTTGAATGTTCTTGTTCCGTTTGGGAATGGCGCAGCAATATCCGTGAATGTCGTCCTAAGCTTCCGGAACAACTTGCAAGGAGTCCAACTGACCCCCATGATAAGCACCCTCGCGCGTATTTCACTGGCTGCTGCGCTGCTGTTACCCGCCGCTGCACTGGCCCAAACCGATCCCGCTGCTCCGCTGCCCTCGGCGCCTTCTGCCTCCGCTGCTCCTCCCACCACCATGGGGCCGGGCGGAATGAAGGTCGGCACCATCAACCTGGAGCAGGCCATCTTTGCCACCAACGAGGGACAACGCGATTTTGACGCGCTGAGCAAGAAGCTGGAGCCCAAGCAGAGCGAACTCAAGGGCAAGAATGACGAACTGGAAGGCCTGAAGAAGCAGCTCAACACGCAGGGCGACAAGCTCAATGAAGCGGCGCGGGCGACTCTGGTCAAGCAGATCGAGATCAAACAGAAATCTCTCGACCGCGACGTGCAGGATGCGCGGGACGATGCCCAGGGGCAGCAAAACGAAATTGCGCAGCGCATTCTCCAGAAGCTGGGTCCGCTGCTTGTGAAGTACGCCGCCGATAATGGATACGGTGTAATTCTCGACACCTCGAACCCCTGGCCCAACGGCCCGGTGATCTGGGCAAATCCCAGTTCCGTGGATATCACCAAGGCCATCGTGGATTCCTACAACACGCAGTCGGGCATCGCGCCGCCGCCCAAGCCGGCCGCGGCCACCAAACCGGCGACACCGTCTGCCAAGCCGGCGGGAACGACAACGCCAAAGTAGATCCGGACACCGTAACTTCACAGAAAGTTCCGATAGAGGCCGCGCAAAAGCGCGGCCTCTTATTCTTCCGGCATCGATGCTCATGCAGGGGAGCTTGCCCGTCTCTGCCTGCTGCCAGACGCTTGCCCTCCAGACCCAAACTCCACGCCGCCGGTGTCATTAGCAAACATCCCGTAGCAACATGCGGGCTCCCCTCAGGAGGACAACTATGTTTGCCGATTCGCTCTACGACACTCCCTGGGACAATCGTTCGCATCGCGGCTGGACAACTCTGATTTCCTTCGCGCTGCAAGCCCTGCTGGTGGCTTGCCTGCTGGCGATACCGCTGGTGTTTCCGCGCACAGTTCCACAATTGCTCCGACATGAAGAGATCACACTTCCCGCCGCGCGCCTGGAACCACCGCCGGCCTCCACCAGCGCCAGGCATTTTGTGAAGCCGCAGAGCAACATGCTGGGAACTGCGCTCGTCGCGCCTCAGAGCATTCCGGACAAGATCCAGGACGTCCACGAAGGCAGCCCGCCGGCGCAGGTGGATCTGAGTGGTGTAGTTGGCGCGACCGGTGTGCGAACGGGTGGAAACTCACAAATTTCCCAGATCGTGGGCGACTTCTCCACCGCCGCCGTCCCGCCGCCGGCGCCGGTTGTGCATTCGATTCGCCTTTCCCGGATGTCGGAAGGAAGTCTCATTCACCAGGTGCAGCCCGAGTATCCGCCGATCGCGAAATCTGCCGGCATCCAGGGCATCGTGGTTCTGCAAGCCGTGATCGGCCGCGACGGCGGCATCGAACACCTGCAAGTGGTGAGCGGCCATCCGGTGTTGGTTCCCGCTGCCGTGAGAGCCGTCGAGCAATGGCGCTACCGGCCGTACATTCTGAACGGCGAGGCGGTTGAGGTACAAACCCAGATCACGGTCAAATTCATTTTGGGCAGGTGACGATCACTTCGAAAACGTTCCGGTACCGCTACTGCGGAGCCGCGGTAACGCCGGCGTCACTACTTCTGAACTCTCTGTGCTGGGTGAGAAGCCAGTTCTCAGATGTCAGATCTCAGTTCCCAGGCGGGACCCGGTTGCGTTTGGGGCCGCGGATGGTATCCTTTCGCTCTCCGTGAGCGGCACATCTACCTCCGCCAAGTCGGCGCTGCGCAAGGCCGGACTGTTTTACTTCGTCTGGGTGATGTATTCCTACTGCACCGGCGGCCCCTTCGGCCTCGAAGACATGGTCACCACCTCCGGCCCGGGCATGACGCTGATCTACCTGCTGGTGCTGCCGATTTTCTGGTGTATCCCTGTTTCCCTGGTTTCGGCCGAGCTAACCACCGCGATGCCGGTGGAAGGCGGCTTCTACCGCTGGGTGCGCGCCGCCTTCGGCGACTTCTGGGGATTCCTGGCCGGCTGGTGGAACTGGTCGGCATCGTTTCTGCTGGGCGGAGTCTATGCCGTCCTCTTCACCGACTACCTCGGATTTTATTTTCCCCAGTTAGTGGGATGGAGGCACTACCTCGTCTCCATCGCGGTAGTGGCCGTCATCACCTACATCAACGTGCGCGGCATTGATGTGGTGGGCAAGTTTGCCACCGGCATGAGCATCTTTATCCTGCTGCCGGTGCTGGTGGTATGCGTGATTGGACTGGCCAAGTGGAGGCACAACCCCTTCGTGCCGCTGGTGCCTCCGCATGGGCCCGTGTTTCAGGTATTCGGGGTGGGGCTGGCTTTGGGGCTGTGGCTTTATTCCGGTTACGAGCAGCTCTCCACGGTGGCGGAAGAAGTGGAGAACCCGCAGCGCGCCTATCCCCGCGCTCTGGCGCTGATGGTGCCAATGTCGATCGCAACCTACTTCCTTCCCACGCTGATCTGCCTCGCGGCCCTTGGACACTGGGAGAACTGGCACACCCGCTACTTTTCCGACGCCGCACAACTCATCGGCGGTTCCTGGCTGGGCACCTGGATGACCGTTGCTGCCATAGTGACCAACCTCTCGCTGCTCAACGCTACGGTCCTGACCTCCACTCGCATGCCTTTTGCCATGGCCGAGGATGGTTATCTCCCCAGGACGCTGACCCGTGTACATCCCCGCTATGGGACGCCATGGATTGCCATCATCGTGTCGGCGGTAGTCTATGGCCTGCTGGCGGTGCAGACGGTCACGCAGATCATTACCATCTACAGCTGGTTGCGGGTGGCCACGACTGTGCTGACCGTGCTGGCCGCCTGGAAGCTGCGCCGCAAGCAGCCTTCGATGCCGCGGCCCTTCAGGATTCCCGGCGGCCGCACCGGTCTGGCCTATGTGGTCGCTGCGCCGCTGGTCATGAGTGCAGTTGCCCTGCTCGGCAGCGACCCATACGGCCGAATCTGGGGCCCGCTGGCGTTGGTCCTTGGGCTGGGCGCTTATGGAATTGTCTTCCTCTTCCGCTCCCGCTCTGCACCGACCTAGGCGGTTTGCCTTAAAGCGTCCCCCTGCGATAGCGCCTTCGCCCGTTCCCGACTACAATTCCCAGGTCTCAGGCTCATAGGGAGGCTTCTTGCCCTGGCCCTTTACCCGCAGATCATCCAGCGGCGCGCCGCCTCTACCCGCGTCGACCTTAAGCTCAGCCGCGGCAGGCACGCGCTTCGCTACCAGACTCTTTGGTGAGTTGCTGCGGCTTAATTCACCCAATGTCTTCATCTCGCCGCACTTCGTGACCGTGGAGGCCTTTAGGTGCGCATCGCCAACTCTTTGTGGTGCGGCCGCCATGGCGAAGTGCAGCCTGACTGTGCGCGCCGGCTGCAGGAGGACTACGACGCGGAAACTACCCGGCTTGATGGGCTCTGGCGCAGCACCGGAGGATCAACGCCTGGGTCGGTGGCCCCATATTCGGGGAGATCAAGACCTTAAATCGCGGAGAACGCTGAGGAACGCCGCCGAGGACGCCGAGATTTCCCTTGACTAGATGATTGCCGCGGGGCTGCTTGCGGTGGCGGCAAAGACTTCGGCTACTTCCAGGCTCACGATTTCAGCGAAAGCCTGCACAACGACTGGATCGAACTGCGTGCCAGTGGCTTCCACAATGCGCGCCATCGCCTCTTCGTGGGTGGAACCGCGGCGGTAGCAGCGGTTGCAAATCATGGCATCGTAGGCGTCGATGACGGAGACGATGCGTGAGCCGATGGGAATCTCTTCGCCGCGCAGGCCGCCGGGATAACCCCTGCCGTCGAAGCTTTCGTGGTGATGCAGAGCGTACAGGCTGGCTTTTTCCAAACCGGCGAACAAGCGCAGGATCGACCAGCTATATTCCGGATGCTTGTTCATCAGCTCGCGTTCCTCGTCCGCCAGGCGGCCCGGCTTTTTGAGAATGGCGTCGGGAACTCCGATCTTGCCGATGTCGTGCAGCAGCGCTGCCACCTCTAATTGATACCAGTCGGCTTCGGGGATGCCCAGCTTGCGGGCTATGCGGACGGTCCATTCCGCGAGGCGCGTGCTGTGAATGCCGGTGCTCAGGTCACGTAGATCGAGCAGTTGGTTCAGAGCGCAGACCACAGACTTGAGGAGCGCCTGCTGCTGTTCTTCGAGTTCTTTCACCCGCAGTGCGACCGCGCTGGCCGCGAGTTCGGCGGGGAACTGGCTGATGAATGTCTGCATCGGAGTCCCCGCGCTACTTCAGGCCCAGCGTGGTTCGCCAGGATTGCACCGCCTTATACGAATCCAGGCGTCCGTAGCCCAGTTGGGGATCGGAAATCTGCTGGGCGTGAGTTAAGGCGTTAGCCGCCTGCGACTGGCTGCTGGGGGCGCCGGCCGAAGCCTGCAGGGACAAGGAAAGCGACAGCGAACCCAGAGAAAGCGATGTCTGAGTACTCGACTGCACGCTGTAGATGCCCGCCATCTCCGCCGCCGCGCCGGAAACGAGCGGGGCGCTGAATGAGGTCCCCCAACCCGCGGCGTAGGTGCCGAAGGGATAGGTGGTCATGACGCCTTCGCCGGGCGCGGCCATCCAAACCGGCGGCGCACCGTAGTTGGAGAAAGTGGAACGGATATCGCTGTCGCTGGTGGACGCCACATCGATCACGTTCTTGAGCGCCCCAGGATAAACCGTGGTTTGCACTCCGCTGTTGCCAGCGGCGGCCACGCTGATCACGCCTTTGCCGGCGGCGTAGTTTACGGCCTTTTCCAGCTCCGGCGAGTAGCTGGTGTAGTTGAAACTCATGTTGATAACTTTAGCGCCGTTGCCGGCGGCATAGTAGATCGCGCGCAGGATGTCGGAGTTGTAGGCGCTGCCATCAGCGTGGAATGCCTTCAGCGGCATGATCTTGGCCTGTGGCGCCACCAGGTGAACGATGCCGGCGGTCATGGTGCCATGGCCAAAGGCCGCGAAGGGCGGGCCATCGAGGACGGCAACGGTCGATTGATCGAGGACCGCCACGGTGGACTGGCTGACCTGCGCGGCATCGGCGCCGTCGAGAACGGCGACGGTGGACTGGCTCACGTCGCTCATTTCCGAGCCGCCGCTTTGATTGCGGGTAAAGTCGTAGCCGGGCAACAGGGAATTCTTTAGCACCGGGTGGTTGGGATCAACGCCGGTATCAATCACGGCGACGATCACACCCGACCCGGCGGCATTGTAGGTTGCGTGGGTGGAGTCATTCCTGATCAGTTGCGCGGCCGGTTGGGTGATGTAGCCACGCCACACGGTTGTGCCGTAGTAGCTGACCGGCGTTTTGTCGGTCAAGTAGGAGGGCGCCGGGCCGGCGCTGGCGGACTGGGTGTTGACAATCTGGTCGAGTTCGACCGAGACGATTCCGGTATTCAGCTCGAGAAACAACTGGCCGGTGATGGGATTGAGGAGCTTCGGCAGTTGGATGACGAAGACCTGCCCGTTGGGATCGCCCACTGACTCAAGCACAGAGCAGCCGATCAGCCGGCAAACACCGAGCAGGTTGGTAACACCCAGGGTGTCTCTTACGACCAGGCGGGTCTGAGCCGCGGCGGTTTGGGCACCGAGAGCGACGAAGAACAGCAGCGCCAGTGCCAAAGGCATGCGCCCCGCCGCGAACTTCCGGTAAGACTTGCCTGCCATCTCCACTGCAACCTGACTCGCCATGCATTTCCCCTGATTATTCGGCTGCGGGGGTCGCCGATGTGATTGAAGTTTATGCCGAAATTAAAATTTCTTAAACTTACGGCTGTAATCCGACTTGGTTACGACCCGATTACTATCGGCCAGTGGGGAATGGCCGAACGGCGGGGGAGTGCGTGCACTTACGCGATCAAATCAATGTGAGGAAGGGCAATTCGGGTTTCCCCGTCCTGGCCGATGGCCAGCGAGATGGCGCTGTTGGGCCCGAATTCCAATTGGAACTCGCCGTACTGGTTGGTGATGCTCTGGGTAAGTTGCTGATTCTGTTCGTAGAGGCGTACCGGTAACTGCTGGTGCCCGATTTGGCTTGCGGCCCGGCTGAGGATCTGGCCGATCATACTGACCCGGCGCTCGGTGCGCCGTACCTCGAGCCGAAGATCGATGCAAAGTTCATCGGTTTCATAGAGCAACTGTCTGGCCGGGACCGAACCGCGCACGCCGGCCATGGCGGGTTGAAGGGACGAATCGAAGAGAAGGCGAGCCAGCGAACGCGGCTTCGGCGGCGCGAGCGTGGCCAACTGGCTTTTGACTATACGAATAAGGTCGGAAGGAGGAGTATTACGAGCCTCCTCACGGGCAACTGCGAAAAAACCCTGCCACATCTGCATTGTCCTCCTGCATTCCTGGCAGCCATCATCGATGTGCTGCAGCATGACTTGCTTTGCGTTTTGGGAGACGACGCCCCGCACCAGATCAATCCAGGACGCCTCGCTATAGTGCTTCACACGGCCTCGCATTTTTAGCAGCCCGATCCCTGACGGGATCGCGCTTGCTGAGTAACTTGGCGGTTCATCCAAGAAGGGGCTTCAGGTCGCCAGAAAATATAGGCGACAGAACAAACCCCCGGACTTATGTCTTACCCACCAGAATAAACGGAGCCCATTGATAAGGATGGGGATAGCGTGAACGCAGCTCCAGCATGGCAGTCCGCATCGACGCCGATTTCGATTTTCCCTTTCCCAGGGAGCGATACAAAATGGTCATATAGTCTGCAGTACTTTTGTCATGCACGTCCCACAAGCTCAGCACCAGGGATTGCGCTCCCGCGTGCAGCAGTCCGCGCGCCAGGCCGATCAGTTCGTCCCCGGCGGCGACTACGTTTAGGCCGGTGGAGCAACCGCTCAACGTGATGAGATCGGCGGGAAGGCGGAGCTGATAGAGGTCGTAGAGGCTGAGGAAGGAATCACCCATGCGGATGGAGGAAAACATGGGGCTATCCTGGCGGAAATATCCGTGAGTAGCGATATGAATGATGCGGCTCTGAGCGCCCTTGCTGCGCAGAACATCGGCGCGGGCAGCGGAGCCGACCAGGACCTCGGAACCTTGGAGAACTCCGCCGAGCGACTGAACTTCGTCAGCGATTGCCGGCGCCTGAATGTCGGGGATGCCCATGACCAGAGGAGGACCGGAGGCTTGCGAAGTGCGGGCCTGGCAGAGGGCATAGATGCTTGCGCTGGGACAATAGGAGACGGTATGGCGATCGATGAGGTACTCTTTGCCGTCGAAGAGCGCGTGAAACGGGATGTAGTGGAGTGAACCGTGAGGCACGAAAATCAGGTGTCCGGCGGTGAGGCGCGAGGCAATGGGCGCGATCAGTTCGGCGTAAAGCTCTTTGAGATGGGCCTCAGTCGCCTGCTGCAGCGCGGGGAGAAACATCTGAACATACTTTGGATCAAAGCGGAACTTTGAGAGCTGGAACTGGAGCAGGCGCAAGACTGAGGTGACTCGAGACTCCGGGGTGATGGGAAAAATGTCGAGGGTCTCGTGGCCGAGCAGGCATACGAGAATGCGGTCGCGCGCGCAGAAGTATTCCACCACCATGCTGTCGGGAGGGATAGCGGCGCGGATACTCTCCAGAGGCAGGTGGCTTGGGGTCTGCAGTCCGGCCTGGTCGGCGTCGGTTTCGCTGGCCTCCTGCAACATACGTAGCATTTCGCGCTCACGATGCCGCGCCTGGGTTTGCAAGGCTTCGATTCTTTCGGGCGAGCGGGCTTCGGGCTGGAGCTGTTCACGCTCGATCAAGTTGTAGTACCAGTTCAGTTCTTCACGCAGTTCGCGGATGGACTGCACCAGCCCGCTGAGAGCGGTTTCGTTCTCCGAAATCGAGGGGACCGGGCGGAGGAAGAGATCCATCAGGTTGCGGGACTTGGCCTGTTCGATATAGGTAAACGCCTCGGCCACGCCGTCGGGGCCGATCTCTCCGCTCAGGCAAAGGTCCACCAGTTCTTCGTAAACTTCCAGGCGGTTCTTGATGAACGAGATCTTCAGTTCTTCGCCGCGCAGGCTGCTGCGCAGTTGTTCCAGTGCCTGGCGCGCAGTCTGGTAGGCGGAGTAAGCCTGCTCCTTTTCACCGCGGGCGGCGTGAATCTGTCCTACTAACAAATGCGCCTGGTAGGCGAGCGAGGGGCCTTCCAGCTTGGCGAGCGATTCCACCGCAGCGCGGGCGTGGTTGAGGGCCTGCGAGGGATCGTCGGTTCGCAGGGCAATGCGAGCGAGCAGGAGCTGAGCCATGACGGCTTTGCTTGCGAGATTCAGGGAGCGAAAGGCATCGAGCGCTGCGACGCAAAGCCGTCGCGCCTCGAACAAACGGCCCTGCTCGTAGAAAACCCAGGCGCGGTAGAGATCGATCAGCGAAGGCCACGCCTGGTTTTTTTCGCGGACGAAGATCTCTCTGGCCTGAGAAAACAACTTCAGCGCCTCAAAGGCGTGGCCTTTCTGGGTGGCGGCGATAGCTGAGAAGGCGAGGCACTTTGCGCCTTCGTAGCCCATCCCCAGCTTCTGAAAGCCTTCATGTCCGCGCTCCGCCAGTTCCGCTGCCTCGGAGCTGAGATTCAATTCCAGATAGAGTTCCGCCAGATCCAGATCGCACAAGGCCGCATGATAAGCGTCACCAACTTTCTTGCACTTGGCGCTGGTGGCCCGCAGCGCCTCGATTGCTTTGCTGTATTCGCCGCGCAGGAAGTAGAGGTAGGCGATGTTGTAATCGGCCTGGGCCACCAGCAGAGGCATTTCGTGCTCCAGGCAGAATTGCCGGGCCTGCTGGTACTTCTCCAGAGCTTTGGGAAACGCGTTGAGGCTGATGCAGCAGGTGGCCATGTTGCTGAGTATGGCGGCGGTGCCCTCTGGGTCGTCGTGGCCGGCCATTCCCTCATAAGCGCGCTCGTAACAGGCCAGGGCCTCAGCAAAACGATCCTGACGGTAATAGATGTTGCCGACGTTGATTTCTAAACGGGCGAGGCGCCAGGTGTTTCCGCCAGCGGCGAAGATCGCGCGGGCGCGTTCGGCGGCGGCGAAGGCGCGATTGTATTCGCCCATCAGCAGCAGCGGCTGGATTGAACCGCTTAGCGTGCGGGCGAGTTCGTCGGCCTGGCCTGAGGAATCGAACAGCGCGGCGGCCTGCTGGTGTAGGTCCACGGCGGCAGCGTGCTCGCCGCGCGAGTAAAGGGCATTGGCCTTGGCGCGGAATGCCCGAGCCAGCGATTCCTTGTGATCGAGATTGCCGGCAATCAGAATCGCGGCATCGGCCAGATTCAGCGCCTGCTGCATATCTACGCGCACTTGCTCCCGCACCAGTTCGGTGAGTTCGGTCACCACTTCCGGGCGGTTCAACTCCGGATGCCGATGGAGAAGATCACTGCGGCCGGGTTCGTCGGAGAAGGCCGCCAACTCCAGCAGCAACTGGGCTGTGCTCTTGGCAAGTGCGGGATGGCTCACTCGAATCCCCCTTCTTCCAGCTGCTTGCGCAGACGCTGCAGGCAGCGGCCGCGAATAAAGCCGATCGAGCCGGTGGCAATGCCCAGTTCCTGGGCGACTTGCTCGTAGGGACGCGGGGGATCTTCAAAGAAGAGCATGGTGATCATGCGATGGCAGCGAGCGGGCAGCATTGCGATCGCTTCACGCACGGTGTGCTCGCGCTCTAACTGAAAAAGTATTTCCTCGGGGAGTTCCTCGGCAGCCGTGGCGGCCTCGACTGGAGCTTCACTTTCGGGAACATCGTCGGCGAGGGTAAGGCGCTGCCGCTTCCAGCGCAGGCACTTGTGAAAGCTGGCTTGCATCAGCCATTTCGGAAGAGCTTTGGGCTCGCGAAGCTGCGGCAGATCGGTGAGCAGGTCGAGGCATACCGATTGAAAGACATCGGCGGCGTCCTCGCGCGACAGGCCGAACTTGAGGGGAACGGAAAAAATGAGGTTCTTATACTTATCGATCAGCCCGGACCACGCTTCCTGGTTGCCTTTCAGACACTCCGCGACCAGGCGGTCGTTCGACCAGGAGACTTCGTGCGCGGTTTGGGTCGCAGCTTTCACCTTGGGGCACCCGCAGCCACGGCAACTCCGGGACGAAAATAGAGTTGGTCAACATTCCAAAGCGTGGAAGGCTCAAGAATGGCCGGCTTGAAATTGCCAATATTCTCTTTGGCCCCTACCAGAACATCGGGAGTGCCCAGGAAAATACAGGGCAGATTTCCCGCGATAATTTCCTGGGCTTGGTCGAATACTTGCTTTCGCTTGTCGTACTTGAGTTCGACCATCTGGCGTTGCATGAGTTGGTCGAGTTGGGCTTCCCAGTCACTCGCCGGTTTCAACTCTCCCAGGTGCCAAAGGTGGGTACCGCCGCCGGAGAGCCACACGTTCATCTCCGGGTTGGGATCGGCGTCGCCGCCGCCTAGGCCCATCACGGCGGCTTCGTAGTCGTAGCTCTGGAAAATCCGATCCAGCACGGCGCGAAATTCGAGCGGAACCACCTGGACGTTCATTCCCAGTTGGCTGAGATCGTCCTGAATAATGGTGGCCATTTTTGTGCGCTGGGTATTGGATGAACTGGTGATGATGGAGAACGCTACCGGGCGTCCCTGGGGATCCACAAGGTCGTTGCCACGCCAGGAAAAACCGGCCGCCTTAAGAAGCTCCTTCGCGCGATCGAGCGAACGCGCGGGATGCGGCAATGACTGGTCCACCCAGAACTTATTCGACGGGCTGACGTTTCCCCACAAGGGCGCGCCGCGGCCTGCGTACACGAGCCTGACGATGGCGTCGCGGTCGACTGCGGCGGAGACCGCCTGGCGGAATTTCAGATTCGCAAACCAGCTTTGCTGGGCGCTGAGCTTCTGCTGGAGAGGCGGCTTGAGGTCGTTGAGATTGAAGAAGAGGAAGTTGTAGTCCAGCGCGGGGCCGAGATCGAACAGTTCGTATCCTCGGCTGCCCGCGTCTTTGGAAAGCAGAGAATAGTTCTCTGCGCCCAGGCGGCTGATGATGTCGGTGTCTCCCGCCTCGAAGCGAAGGGCCTGAGCATCTTCGTTGCCGACGAACAGGAATGTAACTTCATCAAGGTACGGCAAGCGATTTTTGCTGCGGTCCGTTTTCCAGTAATAGGGATTGCGCTCCAGTACGATGCGCTGTCCGGGTACGTAAGCTTTGAGCCGAAACGGACCCAGCCCGGCAATTTCCTGCGGGGCTGCATTCACTGCCCAGACCTGGGCGAAACGGCCCTCCTGATAAGGCTTTTCGAGCAGATGCCGGGGAAGAATAGCGAGGCTGTCGAAAAGCCGCTCGGCGGCGGCGTAGGGCTGAGCCAGGGTGAAGCGAACGGTGTAGGCGTCAACTTTTGCAACCTCGAGAGGCTTGCCCCCGATGACCAGCAGATCGCGCTGAGGCGAATGAATCTTTTCATCGAGATAAACGTGGAAGGTGAAGACCACGTCGTCGGCGTTAAAGGGTTGGCCGTCGGAAAAGCGGATGCCGTGGCGGAGTTTGAGGGTGAACATGCGTCCGTCGCGCGAAACCGTCCATGATCTCGCCAGAGCAGGCTCGGTTTGCTGCGAGGCGCGGTTGATGTGGATGAGGTCGGCCATGAGCCGCCCGATGACCTCGCGCGAGGGAGCATCGGCGGCGGTAACCGGATTCAAGGTTTTGGGTTCGCTGCGTTGCGCTACGACCAGGTTCCCGCCGTAGCGGCCGACTTCGTTTTCTGTGGTCTGGAGTTCTTCGCCCCGCTGTAGCGGCTGCGGAGAAACTCCGGCAAGCAACCGTGGCGCGCCGGCAAGCAACAACGCGATTAGCGATGCCGAGGCACGGAACAAGATTCGGTGGCCCAGGTTTTTACACTGAGGCCGGCTGTAATTTTCGTTGAAGAGCATCTGCCACCAAAAGGTAACTGAAAGACACAATCACCAGCGCCAGCGCCGGCGCGAACATCCACCAGTAGGAAACCAGAACGTTGTACTGCTGCAAAACCGAGAGCAGATTGCCCCAACTGGGCAGTGGCTCATTCAGACCCAGGCCGAAAAACGAAAGCGTGACTTCCGCGATCACGTACTGTGGGACCAGCAGCGCCGCTTGGGTTAGCAGGACGCCGTAGGTGTGGGGCAGAACGTGGCGGCGGAGAATGTAGCTGTCGGAAGCTCCGAAACCGCGGCTGGCGAGGACATATTTTCGGGTCTTGGCGCTGAGCACGATGCCCCGCACCAGGCGGGCCGGCCGCGCCCATCCGATTGTCCCAATCACTGCGACCACCAGAAAGAACGCGTGCAACGGGGTGATGTGCAAAGGCAGAAACGCGCGCACTGCCAGCAACAGGTAGAGCCAGGGAAGCACTACGAAAAGCTCCGCCAGGCGCATGAAAGATTCGTCAACCCAGCGCCCATAGAATCCGGAGATTGTACCCACCAGGGCCCCCAGCAGCAATGAAATCGCGGCCGCCAACAAGCCCGCGGAAAGAGAGACGCGGCCGCCGTAGAGAATGCGGGAGAACATATCGCGCCCATAGTTGTCAGTGCCCAGAACAAAAATCTGCGCGGGCGGATCGACACCGAATAAATGAGTGTGCGATGCAAGCATGCCGGCCAGCCGATACTGCGATCCGGTGACGAACCAGCGGACCGGATATTGCCGGGTGCAGGATTCGTCATACTCGTAGAACGTTCCTGGACGCAGTTCGGGCTCGCATACAAATGGATGCAAGTGCCAATGCCCCTGCGAGTCGAGAAAGTGCAGCCGCATGGGCGGGGCGAATGGCAGCTCGCGATGCTGAGTGATGGGCTCGTACGGCGCCAGGAAGCCGGCGAAGATGATCACGGCGTGCACCAGCCCGAGAAAGATAACCGCGGCGCCGACCTTCCATTTGTGGAGCATCAGTCTGTCCTTACTCGCGGGTCGAACACGACCAGCAATGCGTCGGCCAGAAGATTTCCCGCCACCAGGAAGAATGTCGAGACCATTACTGTGCCGATTACGATGTAGAGGTCGCGCGACATCGTTGCCTCAAGCAGCAGCGGGCCCAGGCCGGGCCATCCGGTGACTGCTTCGACCAGGAGCGAGCCTCCAAGCAATCCGCCGATTGAAAAGCCGAGCAGGGAGATGAGCGGGTTGGCCGCCGCCGGCAGCGCGAAGCGGAACAGCACACGCGCCGGGGCGACACCGTTGCCGCGGGCCGCCTGAATGAATGGGGCGTGGAGCACACCCAGCATAGCGCTGCGAACGTGGCGTATCAGCAGCGGCAGGCCGGCCAGAACGAGCGTGCCCGCGGGGATTGCAAGGTGGGCGAGCAGGTCAAGCGAGCGAGGCCACACTCCTTGACCCTCACTCGGCGAGGTCATCCCGCCTACGGGCAAGGCATGAGTGCGGACAGCGAATGCCAGCAGAGCGAGCACCAGCACCAATTCCGGCAGGGCGAGGAGTACTGAAGTGGTTCCCATGCCCAGGCGGTCGGTCCAGGATCCCGGGCGGTAGGCCATCCACACACCGAGAGGGACCGCGATCAACCATGCCAGCGCAGTCGCGGTGCCGGTAAGCAGCAGGGTGTTTTGCGCACGTGCGGCAAGGAGGCCACGGACGGGCATGTTGTA
>DATJXG010000364.1:0-4825 GCA_035500455.1 Terriglobales bacterium
GGTCAGCTCGCTCCTGAGCGTGAACATGTATGACGTGGATGGATTCGACGCCAACTCCACCCTGGTCACGGGAATGCACGCCGCCAGCATTCATGCAGTCTGCTACATCGACGCAGGCACCTACGAGAACTGGCGGCCGGACGCGAGTTCATTCCCTTCTTCGGTCTTAGGCAGCGGCAATGGCTGGCCGGGCGAGCAGTGGCTCGACATCCGCCAGATCAGCCTCCTCAGCCCGATCATGACCGCGCGCTTCCAGATGTGCAAAGACAAGGGCTTCGACGCCGTGGAGCCGGACAACATCGACGGCTATGCCAACAGCACCGGCTTCCCGCTCTCGGCGCAGGACCAGATCGCCTACAACGAGTGGATCGCAACCACGGTGCACGGCCTCGGGATGTCGGTGGCGCTGAAGAACGATACCGACCAGGTGCAGGACCTGGTCTCGCATTTCGACTTCATGATCGACGAGCAGTGTTTTCAATACAGCGAATGCGACTCCCTGCTGCCGTTTATCAATGCCAACAAAGCAGTCTTCGAGGTGGAATACAGCCTCGATACCAGCCAGTTCTGCCCGCAGGCCA
This sequence comes from Terriglobales bacterium, assembly GCA_035500455.1. Classification (GTDB taxonomy): domain Bacteria; phylum Acidobacteriota; class Terriglobia; order Terriglobales; family Acidobacteriaceae; genus DATJXG01. The sequence continues at coordinate 582 of DATJXG010000364.1, forward strand.
ACGCCATGAACTTCAACGCCATGAAGAAAGATCTGGACCTGACGGCGACCCGCACCCCCTGCCGCTAACCGGCGAAAGCGCCGTCCCCGTCCCAAAACAAGCGAGCCCGACGTGTGCGTCGGCGTCCCGCCGGCACGTAGCTCGCAGAGACTTGCCGCCTGAAAAGCGCCGGAGGCCGCCACTGCGGGCTGGCTTGCTTGGGGACGGGGACGCTGCTGCTAACGGCAGCCGGCGGGATATGAGGTTCCCGCCGGCGGGCACGAACTTCAAAGCTGCGGATTGCAACCGGCTTATTCGCGGATCAAGTTCTCTCTCTCAATTTGGAACGGCGAAAATCCGCGTTCATCCGCGGCCTTGAAGTTGCCTGACCGGTTGCCGGCGGGACGCCGGCGCTACACTTTGGCTTGATTTGCAGTAAAGTGTCATGCCATGGCTGCGGCACCAAACCAACCCACGGTTCTCAGCTTTGAAGATGCGCGCCACAGCGTAGAACAGCACGCTGCAACTGTTCGCGCCCAGGGCAGAGAACTGGTCGGCCTGCTCGATTCCTCCGGCCGCGTGCTGGCCGAAGCGGTGGCCGCCGACCGTGACTTCCCGCCCTTTCGCCGCGCCGCGCGCGATGGCTACGCCGTCCGCGCCGCCGATGTCGCCACGCTTCCGGCAATCCTGCGAGTGGTCGGAGAGATTCGCGCCGGAGAAGCCGCGCCCAAGGTTCAGGTAGGTCAGGGAGAAGCCGCCGCCATCATGACCGGCGCGCCCGCGCCTCCCGGCGCCGATGCCGTCGTAATGGTGGAATACACCACGCTGCGCAATGGCCTGGTGCAGATTTCCCGGGGAATCGAATCCGGAGCCAATATCGTTGCTGCGGGATCGGAAGCCCGCCGCGGCGAGCGCCTGCTTACGCCCGGCATGCGGCTGGATTACGCAGCCATCGCCATCGCCGCGTCGGTTGGGCGCGAGCATCTTCTGGTGTATGCGAAACCGCGCGTGGCTATTCTCGCCACCGGCGACGAAATTGTTGACATCGCCGTTCCTCCCGGTCCCGCCCAGATTCGCAACTCCAACAGCTACTCGCTGGCGGCGCAGGTGCGAGCGGCCGGCGGCGAGCCGGTGCTCTTGCCCATCGCTCCCGACGAGCCGGGACGCCTTCGCGAACTGATTGCCGAGGGCCTGGAAACCGATCTGCTGCTACTGGCGGGCGGCGTCTCCATGGGGAAATACGACCTGGTGGAGCAGGTGCTGGCCGAATTCGGAGCCGAATTCTTTTTCACCGGCGCCCACATCCAACCGGGCCACCCTATCGTATTCGGCCGGTGTGCCGCGAGCGCTCCCGCCCGCGAAAGTCAGAGGCAGGAAGCCAGCGGGCCAAAATATTTCTTCGGGCTCCCCGGAAATCCCGTCTCCACCATGGTGACCTTCGACCTCTTCGCCCGCGCCATTCTCGAAGCGCTAAGCGGCTTGAAGCAACGGAAGCTTGTGTTCCTGCACGCCCGGCTCAAGGCGGAGATCCGCGCCAAACCCGGCATCAAGCGATTTCTTCCCGGCACGCTTGCAGGCGAATTCGAACGCGCCGAAGTCGAACTGCTCCCCTGGCAGGGTTCAGGAGACATCGCCGCCACCGCGCGAGCGAATTGTTATGTGGTTGTAGCTCCGGACCGCGAGCGCATCGCCGCCGGCGAGTGGGTGCCGGTGCTCACGCGCTAAGGCGCCGCGATCATCGAACCCGCCAGAGGTGTAGTTTTCCCCTCTGCCTAGTGTTCGCCAATCCAGGTGCGGGTACCGTCACTGGCTTTGTACAGATAACCCACGATCGCGTCGCCGCTGTTGAAGAGGGGAATCAGATCCGTACCGGTTTGCGGCACAACCACCATGATCGGCCGAGGCAAGGTGTCCCCTTGCACCCTGGTGCCAACTACTACAAAGCCATTGGCCTCATCACCACCGAGGGCGGTGATGATATATCCCTGCGCCGCCAGGCTGGTCACAGCCGCGCCAATCGAATCGAGCGTTGTGGTTACGACGCTGGCGTCGTAGATGGTAGTGGTGTCGCTCTGCCAGCCATAATGCAGGATGTAAGCCTGGCCCGAAGAGTCGAACGAAACCGCCGTGATTACCCGGCTCTGCGCTCCCAATTGTGATGCCACCGTCTGGAGTTGGTCCGGCGGGATGGTTTCGCGGGCATACTCGAAGCCGGTCGCCTGGCTTGTCTGCATCCACGAGACGGCATAGACCTGGTCGGCCAATTCCAGGTCCAGCGAAGTGACCACCGAATCGGGGCTCGCCAGAGAGTCGAGTTCCGGATCTGGCGGGAACGCGGTGACGATAAAGGACTCGTAGTTGACGCCGATCCCCGACACTGAGGCCGGCAGGTAAAACGTAGAGAAGCCCCAGGAACAGTCCAGCGGGCTGCCCGAGCCGGGGCCGCAGTTATCGCCGATCGAAAGCGGGGTTCCCACGATGTTGCCGAAGAACTGCCCAAGGCCGGCGATCACATCCGAAGCGAGGAAGCCCTGCAGTCCCGAGGTGGTGGAGGGCGCATCCACCTGTTGGAAGCGGAGGTCGCCGGCAGCGGGCGATCGCGGCCCGATGGTGAGTGATGCGGACTGGCTGGCGACCGAACCAACGCTATTGCTGACAGCTACGGTGAAGACTTCGTCATTGTCCCCTAGCCCGGTGGCCGGAGTGGTGTACGAAGCGGCCGTGGCGCCCTGAACGGGAGATCCGTTCTCGCTCCACTGGTAGGTCAAGGGCGCAGTCCCCGCGGCCGTGACCGTGAAGGTTGCGCTTTGCCCCAGCGGCACGGTCTGGTCGGAGGGCTGGGTAACGATACTCGGGGCCTGCGGGGCAGGGCCGCCACCGGTCATTGCGCCCCCGCCGCAGGAAGAGCAAGCAAGGGCCACGAGTAACATCGCCAGAGAAATCTCGATGCGGGGAGCGGCTGATTTCCGGAAATTCGCGAGCACCTGGCCCGAATCCGGTGGACGGCAGAAAGCCATAAGATCTGCTTCTCAAGTCCGCGAAGAAGCCCTGGCACTGCGTCTTCCGGATCAATGCGCTAAGATATCCGCTTCGTGAGAAAGAATCCAGTGCCTCGTAAGCTCTCCCACTACGATCGCTCCGGCCGGGCACAGATGGTGGATGTCTCGGCCAAGCCCGCCAGCAAACGCCAGGCCGAAGCGAGCGCCTTTGTCGTGCTCAAGCCTGGGGTGCTCAAGGCCCTGCCTCGGAACCCCAAGGGCGATCCCCTGGAAGTAGCCAGGCTGGCGGGCATCATGGCGGCCAAGCGCACGGCGGAGTTGATCCCCATGTGCCATCCCCTGCCGCTTTCTCACGTTGATGTGACCCTGCGGCTGTGCGAGAATGGCGTCGCTGTTACCTCAAAAGTTACTACGACGGCGGTTACCGGAGTGGAGATGGAGGCGCTGGTCGCCGCCAGCATCGCCGCCCTGACCGTGTACGATATGTGTAAAGCCCTCGACAAGGGCATCGAGATTCGGGAAATCGTGCTGCAGAGCAAGTCGGGTGGGAAAAGCGGCGATTTCGTTCGCGCTTGAAACCAGCGATCTTAAAATCGCCGATCTTGAAATCAGCGCGCTTCAATCGGCGCGCTTCAAATCAACGCCGATGACGTACCAGTCATGACGAACAAGGTCAAAGTCCTGCTGGTGGACGACAACCCCATGGTGATGGGGCTGCTGCGCAGCGCTCTGGCGCCGCTAGCCAACGTCTCCACCGCCAGCGACGGCGCCGATGCCCTGCTCAAAGCCGTGGACGATCCGCCCGACCTGCTGATCAGCGACTACCGCATGCCCGGCATGGATGGCCGCCAGTTGGTGGAAAAGCTGCGCGGACGGCCGGCGACAGCGGGAATTTCCGTGGTTATGCTCGCCGCCAAAGGCGACATCGGCGGCCAGTTGTCCCACCAGGAACAAGCCGTGGACGACTACGTGGAGAAGCCCTTCTTCCTGCGCGACGCCACCCGCCGCATCAAGCGCGTCATCGACAAAATCGCCCTGGAGAAAATGGCCAAGACCGCACCCTCCGACGGTGTGCTGCGCGGCAGCCTGGCGCAGATGAACATGATCGACCTGATGCAGTCGCTGGAGATGGGCCGCAAGAGCTGCCTGCTCACGCTTACTCACGCCGGTGAAAGATGCGACGTTTACTTCGTGGATGGCCAGGTCACTCATGCCGCATACGGCGGCCTCACCGGCGATGCCGCGGTTTTTAAAGTGCTGCGCTGG
>DATJXG010000365.1:0-4220 GCA_035500455.1 Terriglobales bacterium
CATTCCCGGAGAATTGCGTGTTGGTCGTGGGATCAAAAATGGGATTGGTCAGGGCAGAAAAATCGCCCCCGCGCTCCGCCAGGGTAGGCACCGTGGAATATTGATCGTACGGGGTCTTGCCGCGGCTGCCGTTGTAGTTCAGAAAGAAGAAGGTCTTGCTGCCGCCGTTGTAAATCTTGGGAATGTTCAGCGGGCCGCCGATGGATCCGCCAAAGTGCTGCTGGATGTAATCGGGCTGGCTTACCGGCCGCCCGGCCAGCGCATAGGGTGCGGCATTGAGAGCGGAATCGCCCACCGAGTAGTAGGCGCTCCCATGGGGGCGGTTGAAGTTGAATCGCCCGCGGCCACCGCCTCGGCCGCCGAAGCCTCCAGGACCCCCAAATCCACCAAATCCGCCGGGGCCGCCGAAACCTCCAAGCTGCAGCACCTGCCCGCCCGTCGAACCAGGCGGTCCAGGCTGGCCGGGCTGACCGGCTTGGCCTCCGATCACCAATATGCCGCCCTGCGCCCGCATCTCTTCGATGCGCTGCTGCCATGCCTCCGGACTCATCGACGCCAGCGAAGAATTATTCACATTGCCTGAAATGGCAACCGACTCGGTGGCCGCGCTGACCTCCGCTCCGGCGTTGAGGCCTCCTCCTGCGCCCTGTTCACCGCCGCCCGTCAAATCCGCGCCCTCTCCCTGCGTGAGCTGCAGGCTTTGGAAGCCTCGCGCGCCCAGGGCGGCAGTCGCTTTCTGCTCCTGCGCCGCAGCTTCCTGGGCGCGCGACAACAGCATGAGTTCAAGGTTCGCTTGCTCATCACGGTTGGCGGCGTTAATCAGAACTTCCTGGGTAGCGGGCGAAAATGCCGCCATCTGCGTGCGCACCACATAACGTCCATTCGCCGGCACCTGCAGACTGTACTGGCCTGTGACGTCGGTCCAGGTGGTGGCTTTCTGCCCGGTCAGAGTGTTAGTGGCAGTGATCGTCACTCCGGGCAGCGGCATGTTGCCCGATTTCACCAAGCCACGAATTGTTCCACCCTGAGGCGCCGGTGATTGTGCCTCCGGCGTGGTCGTTGCAGATGGAGGCGCTGGCAAGCCCTGCGCCGGGGGAGCTGCCGCATCAGATGGCGCGGCAGAAGCCGGCGAAGGAGTCTGGTTCTGCCCGGTCGCGCCTGGGGTGGCGGAAGGAGTGGGGCCTGCCGGCTGCTCCTGCGCCCGCAAAACCGGACCGGGCATCAGCCCCAGCAAGAGGCAGAGAACCGGCAACAATCCGCGAAGTGGCCTGCTCAAGTTCATCAAAGTGATCGAAAAGACGCCCTTGCGTCCGCGCTTCAAGACTTCTGCTAACGATGCCAGCGCGGGCGTCCCCCCGGCACCCATCGTTCTGTCCCCCTGGAACCCCCGAGTTGGCATTGCCCTTCAACGTGCCCGCGGGACGCTGGCGCTACGCCGCGGCATCTACTGGGGTGGCGGCGTTTGGCCTTGGCCCTGGCCGCGCCCGCCCATCATCATTCGCGGTTGGCCGACGTTCAACACCGAAGGCACAAACACATCGTTCTTGAGTTCGCCGCGGCCAAACACATGGTCTCCCGGCTTGATGTCCGCCAGCGTGATGCTCTCATTCTGCTTGCGAAACGAGGTGTTCTCATCCACCGAGATTGTCTGCGTTACCCCGTCGGGCCGGGCGATCGTAAGCTGGGTTCCGTTCACGGCTTTGACTTCACCGGCAATAAATTGTTTGCCCAGTCCTTCGCGCATGCCCTGGCCAAAACCGGCGGGGCGCTCTGCGACCATGTCAGCCGCCCAGTTGCCATCGCTTCCCTGTTGTCCGCGTACAAAGATCTCGTCGCCAGCTTTGAAATCCGCCAGCTTGGCGGCCTGGCGATCCTTGCGAAATTGGGTCTTGTCGCTGATGTTCACTTGCGCCGTCTTGCCGTCCATGGTCTTGATTTCGATGGAATCGGCGTTTACCGCCGTGATCGTGCCTGCCACTCCGGGCCCGCGACGCCCCATCATTCCATGTTGGTGTTCCATTCCGCCTTGTGCGGGTTGTTCCGGGGTTGCGGAACCGCTCGGTTCCTGCGCCCACACGGCCAGCGAAAAGGCCATCAAAATCACTGCGATACCGACTTTCGACATATGGCTAACTCCTGCGTCCGGTTGACTTTCTCTCATTCAAACACCTCTCCATTAGAGCCGGGGTAAAAAGACGGTCAAGGATTGTAAAGTTTTGTCAGAGTTACTTACCTGCTAGCTCTTTGGTTATTTGCGGACATTAGAAGCCTCTCATACGATCCTTTTAACACTTCATCCGAAACTGGGGTACGAATGCTCACACGCTTTACCATCCTCGTTGTTTCGCTGTGCGCTCTTGCGACCGTTGCCGCCAGCGCCCAGAGCGGCTATCAAACCATATCCGTGACCAACGGCGGGACCATCACCGGCACCGTTAAGTGGTCCGGACCGGTGCCTCACCTCGCCGGCATGACCATCTTTAAAGACCAGCAAGTGTGCGATCCGGAAGGGAAAAAGACGCGCGACCTGGAGCGCCTGATCGTAGGCTCCGACGGCGGCGTAGCCAACACCGTCGTGTACCTGAAGAATATTTCCAGCGGCAAGGCATTTGACCTGCCGCAGACGCGGCGCTTCCTCGACCAGAAACACTGCCGCTACGAGCCCCACATTCTGCTGGTGCCTGAGAGCCAGCTCCTGGAAATGAAGAGTTCCGATCCCGTGCTGCACACCGTCCATATGGATGGCGCCGCCAGCTACAACCTGCCATTTCCTTTCCCCAACCAGGTGATCTCGCGCAACATGCAGACACCGGGCGTAGTCAACCTTAAGTGCAACGGCGGACACACCTGGATGAATGCGGAAATGATGGTCGTGCCGCATCCCTATTACGCGGTCACCGGGGAAGATGGAAAGTTTGAGATTACCGGCGTTCCTCCGGGCAGCTATCAGTTGATAGCCTGGCACGAGGGATGGGATGTAGTCCGCAGTGAAGGCAGCTTTGACGTTCTCACCGAGCGCCGGGTCACACGCCCGGTGTTCAGCGAGCCCAAGACCTGGGAGAAGCCGGCCAGCGTGACTCCGAGCGGCACGACGGTGGTGAACTTCGAGATTTCGGGGAAATAGGCGGGAATTTGTAGTTTGGTAATCGGTATTTGCAGAACTCCCGCCATTGTCATTCCGAGCGAAGCGAGGAATCTCAGTCGGCACGGATGCCGATGAGACCGAGATTCCTCGCTTCGCTCGGAATGACAGAACGAGGGCTCCAAATTACAAATCTCCCTACTTCTGCTTGATGTTGACCGGATCAAGAAACGGCATATGGCTTCTTAGCTCGGCGCCGACTTCCTCCAGCAGTTGCTGCTGCTCCTGTTCGCGGACCTTCTTGAACCAGGGACGGCCAGTCTCGTTCTCCTTGATCCAGTTCCTGGCGTAGGTGCCGTCCTGGATTTCCTTCAGAATCTGCTTCATGACTTTGCGGGTTTCGTCGGTCACGATGCGCGGGCCGGCGGTATAGTCGCCGTGCTCGGCCGTATCGCTCACCGAATAGCGCATGTAGTTCAGGCCGCCGCGGTACATCAGGTCCACGATCAGCTTCAGTTCGTGCATGCACTCGAAGTAGGCGATCTCGGGTTGATAGCCGGCGTCCACCAGAGTCTGGAATGCCGCCTTGACCAGCGCGCTGGTGCCGCCGCAAAGAACGCTCTGTTCCCCGAAAAGATCGGTTTCAGTTTCCTCGGCAAATGTGGTCTCAATGACTCCGGCGCGGGTCGTGCCTAACCCCTTCGCATAGGAGAGCGCCAGTTCCTTGGCCTTGCCGCTGGCATCCTGATGAATGGCAAGCAGCGCCGGCGTGCCCCCGCCCTCGACGAACACTTCGCGCACCCGATGGCCCGGGGCTTTAGGGGCGATCATGGAGACGTCAACATCTTTAGGCGGAGTAATGGTGCCGAAGCGGATGTTGAAGCCGTGGGCGAACATCAGCGTCTTCCCGGCCTTCAAGTGCGGGGCGATGTCGCGCTTGTACACCTCGCCCTGAGTGGTATCGGGGATCAGCACCATGATCACATCAGCCCACGCCGCGGCTTCTGGCACGCTGGTGACTTTCAAACCTGCGGCTTCCGCTTTCTTCCGCGAGGCGCTGCCTTCGTGCAGGCCCACTCGCACATCCACGCCGCTGTCTTTGAGGTTCAGGGCATGAGCATGCCCCTGCGATCCGTAA
>DATJXG010000366.1:0-4699 GCA_035500455.1 Terriglobales bacterium
CGCGCTCCAGCCACTCCAGGAATTCTGGCGCCGGACGCAGCCCAAAGATTTTGCGCGCCGCCAGCGCGTCATGAAAACTCGTGGACTGGTAGTTCAGCATCACGTCGTCTGTACCCGGCACGCCCATAAAATAGTTGCAGCCCGCCGCCGCCAGCAGCAGCATCAGATTGTCCGCCGAGTTCTGGTCGGCCACCGCGTGGTTGGTGTAGCAAACGTCGCATCCCATCGGAAGCCCCAGCAGCTTGCCCATGAAGTGGTCTTCCAGTCCTGCGCGAATAATCTGCCGCTCGTCGTACAAATATTCCGGCCCGATAAAACCAACTACGCTGTTCACCAGGAAGGGATCGAACGCCCGCGCCACCCCATAAGCCCGCGCCTCCAGCGTCACCTGGTCCACGCCGTGGTGCGCTTCCGCCGAAAGGGCGCTCCCTTGGCCGGTTTCGAAGTACATCACGTTTTCGCCCACCCACCGCACGTCGCGCCCGCGATGATGCCCCACCACCCGCTCACGGCCTTCGCGCAGCATCGCCAGGCTGATCCCAAAGCTGCGATTCGCCGCCTGCGTTCCCGCCACCGATTGAAACAGCAGATCGACCGGCGCTCCCCGCTCCAGGCACGCGAGCTGTGTTGTAACGTGCGCCAGGCAGCACGCCTGCGTCGGAATCGCAAACGCCGTAGTCAGCCGGTCCAGCCCGTGCAGAATGCCGGCCACGCCCTCCACCGAATCCGTCGCCGGATTCACTCCAATCACCGCGTCTCCGCACCCGTAAAGCAGCCCATCGAATGCCGCCAGCAGAATGCCGCCCACGTCATCCGATGGATGGTTCGGCTGCAGCCGGATGCCCAGCACTCCCCGCTCCCCCATGGTGTTCCGGCAGCGCGTAACGTTGCGAATCTTCCGCGCCCCGAGCACCAGGTCCTTGTTGCTCATCAGCTTCGCCGCCGCTGCCGCCATCTCCGGCGTAATGCCCCACTTCAGCCCCTTCAGATCGGCCTCGGTCGTTCGTTCATCCAGAATGAACTCGCGAAACCCGCCAACCGTCAGGCTGCGAACCGGCGCGAAGGCCGCGGCGTCGTGCGAATCGAAAATCAGGCGCGAGACTTCATCCGTCTCCAGCGGAATCACCGGATCGTTCAGCAGTTCCACCAGCGGCAAATCCGCCAGCGCGCACTTCGCCGCCACTCGCTCCCGCTCCGAAGCCGCGGCAATCCCCGCCAGCTGATCGCCGGATTTCTCTTCATTCGCCTTCGCCAGCAGATCGCGAAGCCCGTTGAAGCGATACTTTTCCGCCATAACGATGCTCTAGTATCGCCTCGCCCCAAAAGGAAAGCAGCAAAAATAACCCGCCGCTGCGCCGTCTTTCTTCGCGTTCTTTGCGTCCTTAACGGTCATACAAACGGGAAGCCGAAAGCTCCCCTGGACGCTAAATGTCGCGCCCTCAAACTTGCCAGCTGTACTCTGAATACCCTATGCTTGCTCAATCTGCAGGTGTGGGCAGCAAGCATGCAGCGCATAACCGCCAGATTATTGATGGTCCTGGCCCTGGTCGGCACTTTCGCCCCGGTGGCTCTGGCCATTGCCGGACCGGCGCCGCACGCCTGTTGTCTGCGCGCGGGGCACTCCTGCCCGCTCTGTCGCAAGACTCATCACGGCATAACCGTGGATGCGGTTCACAAAGGAGACTGCGGCCGTTGCTGCCCTCCCAACGTTCCCGCGCAGTGGGCCCAACTCCTGCGGCCCACCCAAATCGATACTGCGGCCGTTTCCGCGACCCTGATCACTCGCGTTGCAACTTTACAGCGCGCCCCTGAACTTTATTCCGTTCTTCCCGCCCGCGCTCCTCCTGCCTGCTGAACCACCTCGAATCTTTCACGGACGCACTCTCAGCACGGCGCTGAGCCGCCCCCGCCTCGCATGGATGTGGGCTGCAACTCTCTCCGCGCCGCCGATTTAAAGACAGCTCGGAAGTCGTCCGCGGACCCACTCCACTGCACTCGCAGCCAGGAAGACGAGAAAGAGAAACAAATGTCTCTGCCCATTCGAGCTTTTGCCGTCCTCAGCCTGCTGTTCACCAGCCTCGCCGCCTCCGCCACCATCTTCGGTTCCGTCCGCGGCATCGTTCATGACCCCCAGCATCGCCCGGTGCAGGGCGCCATGGTCATGCTGCGCGCCAAATCGTCCGACTGGCTCAAGAGCGCCAACACCGACGCCAACGGCACCTTCGCCTTCGCCGCCGTTCCCCTCGGTGAATACACCGTCACCGCCGCCAGCACCGGCTTCAATCAGGCCGCCGAGGATGTCATTGTCCAATCCGATACCTCGCCCGTGCTTCATCTGGCCCTCAGCGTGGCCGGCTCGCACGAAACCGTCAATGTCTCCGCCGTGCCCGAAGTCGCGCCCACCGATTCCGCCACTCCCGTCACCCTCATCAGCCGCACTGACGTCGAACGCACGCCCGGCGCCGATCGCACCAACAGCCTCGCCATGATCACCGACTACGTCCCCGGCGCGTACTTCACCCACGATCAGCTCCACATTCGCGGCGGCCACCAGACCAGCTGGCTGGTGGATGGCGTCCCCGTGCCCAACACCAATATCGCTTCCAACCTTGGCCCGCAGTTCGATCCCAAAGATATCGACTACATGGAGGTGAATCGCGGCAGCTACAACGCCGCCTACGGCGACCGCACCTACGGCGTATTCAACATCGTTCCCCGCACCGGTTTCGAGCGCAACAATGAAGCCGAGTTGATCACCAGCTTCGGCAATTTCTACCAGACCAACGATGAATTCAACTTCGGCAGCCACACCGAGCGCTTCGCTTACTACGCCAGCGTCAACGGCAACCGCAGCAACCTCGGCATTCAGACGCCCGTCCCCCAGGTCGTTCACGACGCCGAAAACGGCTACGGTGGCTTCGGCTCTCTGATCTTCAATCTCGATCCCTCCAACCAGTTGCGCCTGGTGACGTCCCTGCGCAAAGACTTCTACCAGGTGCCCTACGATCCCGATCCCAACGACATCGAAAACGCCGACATCCCCGAGAACGACTTCGCCGCCCAGTACCCCAGCATCGGCCTGCGCGACAGTGACCGCGAATCCGACGCGATCGTGAACTTCTCCTGGGTGCACACCTTCAGTCCCAAATACCTGCTCACCGTCTCGCCCTTCTACCACTACAACCGCGCCAACTACGACAGCCTGCCGGACGACGTGCCCATCGCCACCACCGAGCACCGCGCCTCCACCTACGGCGGCGGCCAGGTCAGCTTCAGCGCCAACGTGGCGAAAAACAATGTGCAGGCAGGCATTTACACCTTTTACCAGCAGGACAACGAACGCTTCGGCGCCATCTTCAACGACGGCAGCGGCAACCCCGCTCTTGCCGATACTGAAAGCCCATCCGGCAGCCTGTTCGCCTTCTTCCTCGACGACAAATTCCAGCCCACCTCGTGGCTCACCCTGTCAGCCGGCATGCGGCCCACCCGCTTCTCCGGCGGCGTTACCGAAACCGCCATCAGCCCCCGCTTCGGCGCGGCCCTCACCGTGCCTCATCTCCGCTGGACCTTCCGCGCCTTCTACGGCCACTACTACCAGGCGCCGCCGCTGATCACCGCTTCCGGCCCACTCCTGCAGTTGGCCGATGCCAACAGCCTGGGATTCATCCCTCTCCACGGTGAGCGCGATGAAGAGCATCAATTCGGCGTCACCATACCGCTTCACGGCTGGGTGATTGACGCCGACACCTTCCGCACCAACGTCGTCAATTTCTTCGATCACGACACCATCGGCGAATCGAACCTCTTTTTCCCTCTCACCATCGGACAGGCGGTGATCCGCGCCTGGGAAGTCACCCTGCGCTCGCCGCGCATCGCCCACCGCGGCCAGCTTCATCTCGCTTATTCCAACCAGATCGCCGAAGGCGGAGGCGCCATCACCGGCGGCCTCACCGATTTCTCCGAGCCCGAAGGCCTCTCCCCCCTCGACCACGACCAGCGCAACACGCTGAACTTCGGCGGCGACCTCACCCTCCCCTGGCGAAGCTACGCCTCGACCAACATTTATTACGGCTCCGGCTTCGCCAACGCGTTCCCCGGCCAACCCTATCCCGGCGACTATCTCCCCGGGCACACCACGTTCGATCTCACCCTGGGCAAAGACTTCGGCGAGCGCTTCTCCGCCTCGCTCAACGCGATCAACGTAGCCAACCGCCGCGTGGAACTCGATAACAGCGTCACCTTCGGCGGCTTCCACTGGAACAACCCCAGGGAGATCTATGTCGAACTACGCTACCGCTTTCACTTTTAGAATCGGGGCTTGAGGAATGAAGTGATTTTGAACTCAGTTCGAGGAAGATTCTTCCGCACCGTGGAAGCAGCGCGCTTCAGCGCCCTGAGCCGCGCCCAAACTTGAAATGGCGCTTTAGCGCCCGTGCAACTCGATTCATAATGATGCAAGAGGAACAGTCATGAACATCTCCCGCACCGGGGTCGCATTCATCTTTTCCATCTCCCTTCTCTTTGCGCTGGCTTCCTGCAACAGCTCCAAGCCATCCGCCGAGCCTCCATCCAACTCAGAGACCAAACACTATCAACTCAAAGGCAAGATCATCTCCATCGACAAGCAAGCTTCCGAGGCCAACATCGACGCCGAAGACATCCCCGGCTTCATGGACGCCATGGTCATGCCCTACAAAAT